>CAZKFI010000023.1:494-25597 GCA_964551975.1 uncultured Bifidobacteriaceae bacterium
TCCGTTCTTCTCCCTCGCTTTCAGCATGGCGTCGGCCATCGTGTAGGCAATCTTCGCGGCCATCGCAATTTCCGGGGCTAGGTGACGATCTGGACCCGGTCCGGGCACCACAGCACGAAGGTGCTCGAGCACCTTCGCCGTGGCCGGAGCTGGACGCAGTGGGGCCCGCAGGTCAATCCCGCGCGATGCGGCCAGAAGTTCGATACCAAGCACAGCGGCAAGGGCATCCACCACCCGACGCAACTTTCGCGCCGCATGCCAGCCCATCGAAACGTGATCCTCCTGCATTGCCGAAGAGGGAATGGAATCCACGCTTGCCGGGACAGCCAGTCGTTTGCACTCAGATACCAACCCAGCCTGGGTGTATTGCGCGATCATCAACCCTGAATCAACACCGGGATCATCCGCGAGAAATGCCGGCAGACCATGGGAGCGCTTGACATCAAGGAGTCGATCGGTGCGTCGCTCTGCAATTGATGCCAGGTCGGTGGCCGGAATGGCGAGGAAGTCCAGGGTGTAAGCGATCGGTGCACCATGGAAATTGCCATTCGAGCTCACCGAGCCATCAGCAAGCACCACAGGGTTATCGATAGCGGAAGCAAGTTCACGATCGGCAACCAACTCCGCGTGGGCGATCGTGTCCCGTAGTCCACCAGTGACCACCGGTGCGCATCGCAGTGAATAGGCATCCTGAACACGGCCGTCGCCTTCCCGGTGGCTGGCCACAATGTCCGAACCCTGCAGCAGTGCGAACATCCGTGCGGCACTTCGTTGCTGACCCGGATGCGGTCGCAAGGGTGCGTGGAGTTCGGGACGGAACACCTGATCGGTACCCAAAAGTGCCTCCACGCTCATGGCCGCTGCGATATCCGCGGTATCGGCGAGGGTGCGCAGGTCCTGGCAGGCGAGGATCAGCATGCCGAGCATGCCATCGGTGCCATTGATGAGCGCAAGGCCTTCTTTTGCCTGCAATTCCAGTGGCACTATGCCGTGTTCGGCGAGGACCGGTGCTGCCGGCGTTGGATTGCCCGACGCATCAAGAACCTCACCCTCACCCATCAATACGAGAGCACAGGCAGACAGTGGCGCAAGGTCGCCGCTGCAGCCCAGCGAACCAAACTCGTGTACCAGCGGGGTAATTCCGGCATTCAACAGAGCCGTCATAGTTTCAGCAACAATCGGACGTGCACCGGTATGGCCACTGGCTAACGTCTTCAAGCGCAGCGTCATCATGGCGCGAACCACTTCCGGTTCAACGGCCGCGCCCCAGCCTGCCGCATGGGAGCGGATAAGTGAGCGCTGCAACTGCACCCGATCCTCGACCGGTATGTGGCGAGTAGCCAGGGCACCGAAACCGGTGGAGATGCCGTACACGGGGTCAGGGCTTGCCTCCAGTAACTCCACGGCATCCCGGGAGCGGTGCATTGCCTGCAGTGCCGCGTTGGTCAACTCGACGTGGGCGCGATCTCGCGCAATGGCAATGACCTGATCGCGTGTCATGCCGGCAGTACCGATCTGCACCGTTGCGCTCATGCCGCACTCCGTTCATACACGGCTTGACCGGCGCGAAAAACCCGCGCGACGCAGTCAACCCCAGGTCGATAAGCCAGGTGGATAGCCGATGGTGCGTTGAGAACGATGAGATCAGCGCAGGCTCCCGGTCGCAGGTGGCCGATATCGGAGCGCCGCAGCGCCTTGGCCCCGTGCAGGGTGGCGGCGGTGATCGCCTCCACCGGGGTCATCCGCATTTCCCGGACGGCCAGAGCGATGCAGAACGACATCGAGGTGGTGTAGCTGGAGCCCGGGTTGCAGTCGGTGGCCAGGGCAACCGTGGCCCCGGCATCGATGAGTCGGCGTGCGTCGGCATATGGTGATCGAGTACTGAACTCCGCTCCCGGCACCAGGGTGGCCACAGTGTTGGAAGCAGCCAGCGCATCGACGTCTAGTGCGTCAAGGTACGTGCAGTGGTCGGCACTTGCGGCTTCTAGCTCGACGGCAAGTTGGACTGCTTCACCGCGCTGCAGTTGATTGGCATGGATGCGCAGACCAAGGCCAAGCGCAGCACCCGACTGCAGAATCTCGCGGGCCTGTTCCACAGTGAAGGCACCTCGATCGCAGAACACGTCGATCCAACGGGCGTAGGGCAGGCAGGCCTGGAGCATCGCTCCGGTGACAAGGTGCACGTAGCCATCGGCATCATCAGCGAATTCCGGTGGGACCACATGTGCTCCCAGGAACGTGGTCTCCGAGGTGCGCTCCTGCGCTAGGCGCAGGCTCCGCTCCTCGTCGAACACAGTGAGGCCATACCCGGACTTGGCTTCAAATGTGGTGATACCCGCGCGGAGAAACTCCTGCTCTAGGCGTTGCAGGTTCTGGCGCAGCACCTCATCGCTGGCGTCGCGAGTGAGCGTGACGGTGCTGCGAATACCACCTGCGGCATAAGGCTGGCCCGCCATTCGTGCTGCGAATTCGGCGGCGCGATCACCGGCGAATACCGGGTGCGCATGCGAGTCGACGAAACCGGGAAGCACCGCCGCACCAGCTACGTCGAGTAGATGGTCGGTGGCAGGCAGATCGGCCTGCCTGCCGGTCCAGGCAATTCGACCCTCATCTACGACCAGCGCTGCATCGCTCAGGGTTGCCGGATGCTGTGGGTCATGGGTGGTGAGTTCGCCAATACCGCGAATACCCAGGCTTTTAGGCACCGCTGGTGCCCATAGGTATGCGTACCCCGCGCTCCTCGGCAACCTCCATGGCTAGGTCGTAGCCGGCATCCACATGCCGGATGACTCCAGTGCCTGGGTCGTTCGTCAGGACTCGGAGGAGTTTTTCGGCCGCGAGATCAGAGCCGTCGGCAACACTCACCTGACCCGCGTGAATACTGCGCCCGATCCCCACGCCACCGCCGTGATGGATCGACACCCAGGACGCTCCGGATGCAATGTTGACCATGGCGTTGAGCAGTGGCCAGTCTGCGATCGCATCGGACCCATCAAGCATGGCCTCGCTCTCCCGATAGGGCGATGCCACCGAGCCGCAGTCCAGATGATCTCGGCCGATCACGATCGGGGCACTCACTTCGCCTTTAGCGACCAGTTCGTTGAACGCCAATCCCGCCTTGTCGCGCTCGCCGTAGCCCAGCCAACAGATGCGTGCAGGTAGGCCCTGAAAGGCAACACGATCCTGTGCCATGGTGATCCAGCGACGCAGATGCAGGTTGTCTGGGAACAGGTCCAATACCGCCTGATCGGTGCGATAGATGTCGCGCGGATCGCCGGAGAGCGCTACCCAACGAAAGGGGCCTTTGCCTTCGCAGAACAGCGGTCGGATGTAGGCGGGGATGAACCCAGGAAAGGCGAAGGCGCGACCGTAGCCACCCTTGCGTGCCTCGTCACGGATTGAGTTGCCGTAGTCGAACACCTCGGCACCGGCATCCATGAAGCCGACCATGGCTTCAACGTGGCGCGCCATGGAGGCCTGGGCACGTTCGGTGAACTCCTCTGGCTTGCGCTCGGCGTAGTCGGGGGCATCACCAAGGTCGATGTCTTCTGGCACATAGGCCAGGGGATCGTGCGCCGAAGTCTGGTCGGTGACGATGTCAACGGGGACGCCGCGGCGCAACAGTTCGGGCAACACCACCGCGGCGTTTCCGACAACACCGACGCTGATGGCCTTGCGCTGCTCCCGATATTGCTCAACACGTGCGATGGCATCGTCAAGATTGTCGGCGAGTTCATCGAGGTAGCGATTCTGGATACGGCGCTGCAGACGCGTGGGATCGACATCAATGATCAGGCAGGTGCCTTCATTCATCGTCACAGCAAGCGGTTGGGCACCGCCCATCCCCCCGCATCCAGCGGTGACCGTGAGCGTGCCAGCGAGGGTGCCGCCGAAACGACGTTGCGCAACGGCCGCGAAGGTTTCATAAGTGCCCTGCAAGATTCCCTGAGTGCCGATGTAGATCCACGAGCCCGCGGTCATCTGCCCGTACATCGTCAGACCGAGGTGCTCCAAACGACGAAACTCCGGCCAGTTCGCCCAGTCCCCGACGAGGTTGGAATTGGCGATGAGTACACGTGGGGCCCAGGGGTGGGTAGTGATGACACCAACCGGCTTACCGGACTGCACCAGCAGGGTCTCATCATCTCCAAGCGTGGTGAGGGTGCGGACGATCGCATCGAAGCAAGCCCAGTTACGCACTGCCTTGCCCGTACCGCCGTACACCACGAGGTCATCCGGGCGTTCGGCCACCTGCGGGTCAAGATTGTTTTGCAACATACGCAGGGCGGCCTCCTGCGGCCAGCCCCGTGCGGTTCGGGTGGCACCACGTGGCGCCTGTACGGGTCGAGGACCACTCATTGCAGCATCCATCGGGCCATTGTGGTCCCCGACCTGCCGTGCCGGTGACTACCCTGCGGCCATGGGCCTGCCCGTTGATCCACGTTGGCCCCGGGCTGGGCATCTCCTGAAAACCCATGACCAAAGTACGTCTCCTGGTCAGGAACTAGCCGGTGACGGGCCGGTCGACATCGCCGTCGTTGGGGTACCGGCCTGTCGCACCTCGATCAGCCCCACCCAGGCGCATCTGACCCCTGCGGCTGTGCGCGAGGCCCTGCTGCGTACGTCCACCTGGTGTTGGGATCACGAGGTCGACCTCGGCGAACTGCGCTGGTTCGATGACGGCGACATCGCCGACCCCGACGCGGATGACGACACATCGGGTTCGCACTCCGGTGATCAGGTAGCTCAGGCGCTTGTCGCGCTGGCTCCCCGAGCCAGGTTGGTGTTGGCAATCGGTGGTGACAATTCCATCACCAGGTCTGTTGGGCTCGGGCTCTGGCAGGGCGAGCCTTCGCGCGGTGCCTTGATCACCGTCGATGCCCATCACGATCTGCGCGATGGGCGCAGCAACGGCTCCCCGGTCCGCGAACTCATTGAGGCGGGCCTACCCGGTCATCGTGTGGTGCAGATCGGGATCGCCTCCTTCGCCAACTCCCCTGCCTACGCCGCGCGGGCCCGCGAGTTTGGCATCACGGTGATCACACGCGAGCAGGTTCAGCGACGCGGCGTCGACGATGTGATGGCGCAGGCCCTCGAGATCACCTCGGCTGCTCCGGGTGGAACCTACGTGGACATGGATGTGGATGCCTGTGATCGAGCGGTGGCCCCCGCATGTCCTGCAGCACTACCCGGGGGATTCAGCGCTTGGGAGTTTCGACGCCTTGCCTACCTCGCCGGTGAGTCCCCGTTCGTGCGGTGTATCGACTTCACCGAGGTCGATGCTGCGGCCGATACGGCTGATCAGCGCACCGTGCGCCTCGTTGCGCTAGCCATGTTGGAGGCTGCCTGCGGGCTTGCCAGCCGGTGAGCAGGTCCGATTTACCGTCATGCGGCACCGGACGGGAACGGTTGAGTTCCCAGCGCATGCTGAAAGATCAGGGCGGTGTGGGTGGATTCCACTCGCGGATCACTACTGAGCACGCCGGTGACGAAATCCCGCAGCGCACCGGTGTTCGCCGCGTCAATATGGAGTACGAAGTCAAAGTCTCCTGAAACAAAGGCAACGGATTGCACACCCGGTTGCTGCGTGAGGTGAGCGAACATGGTCGGTAGCTCGGCCCGTGCACCAGGGCGAATCCGCACCGACACCAATGCCTGCAGATCCAGACCCAGGGCGGAGGCGTCGACGACCGCTCGGTACCCGGTGATCACGCCAGACTCCTCGAGCTTGCGGGTACGCAGGAGCGCGGTGGAAGCCGCTACGCCAACGCGCTCGGCAAGCAGGTTGTTGGGTAGGCGCCCTTGCACCATGAGCTCGGCGATGATCCGGCGGTCCAACTCGTCCAGTACGGGCTGAGCGCTGCGCGCAACGACAGCGCGTTGGCCCCCTGTTGAGGGTTGCATCGGGTACGACCTTTCCGACCTAGCATCCGTCAATTCGGTCTGAATTCGATTCAGTTCATGATATTCGAATATTCTGCGATCTATTGCGCTTTCATCGAGTCATGTGCGACTGTTTTGGTCGGATCATGGAGGGAGTGCCATGCGCATCGGGGTGCCACGCGAGGTCAAGAACCACGAGTATCGGGTTGCCATCACACCAGCGGGCGTGTTCGAGCTGGTCAAGCACGGACACGAGGTGGTGATCGAGCGTGACGCAGGCGTCGGCTCCTCCATTACCGATGCTGAGTACACCTCGGCCGGAGCACGCATCCTCAGCACGGCCGACGAGGTGTGGTCCGCTGCCGAGATGGTGCTGAAGGTCAAGGAACCGGTCGCGGAGGAGTACCACCGCATGCAACCCGGTCAGACCCTGTTCACCTTCCTGCACCTGGCGGCATCACGTGAGTGCACCCAGGCGCTGCTTGATCGCCAGGTGACGGCGATCGCGTACGAAACCGTGGAACTCCCCGATCACTCGCTCCCCCTCCTGGCCCCGATGTCCGAGGTCGCCGGCCGCCTTGCACCACAGGTCGGTGCGCACTCCCTCATGCGAGCTCATGGCGGGCGCGGCGTGCTGCTTGGCGGTGTCTCAGGCGTACATGCTGCCAAGGTTGTGGTGTTGGGTGCCGGTGTCGCCGGCCAGAATGCCGCAGCCATTGCACTGGGCATGCAGGCCGAGGTCCTACTTCTTGACGTGAACGTGCCGCGGTTGCGTCAGGTTGATGCGATCTACCAGGGCCACATGCAGACCATCACATCGAACTCTTTCGAAGTAGAACGAGCCGTACTCGATGCCGACCTGGTAATCGGTGCCGTGCTGGTACCCGGCGCCAAGGCACCGCGCCTGGTCTCCAATGACCTTGTCGCACGAATGAAGCCAGGATCAGTTCTGGTTGATATTGCGATTGATCAGGGTGGCTGCTTCGAAGACTCCCGGCCGACCACCCACGCCGATCCCACGTACCTCGTTCACAATTCGGTGTTCTACTGCGTGGCGAACATGCCTGGAGCGGTGCCCAATACCTCCACCTACGCACTGACGAACGTGACCCTGCCGTACGCAGTTGCTCTTGCGGACAAGGGTTGGCGCCAGGCGTTGGCGGATGATCCAGCGTTGGCGCTGGGCCTGAACACCTACGACGGTCGCATCACCTATCAGGCCGTTGGCGAGGCATTCCCCGACCTGCCCACCATGACACGGGCCGAAGCCCTGACCTAACTGGCGTCAGGATCAGGTCGGAGTTCACTGGTGGGGGTTGGCTTCGGCTCCTTCGGTGATGAGCCAGGCCACCACACTGCTGCTGTCGAGCCCAAGATGCGCGCGGCGTTCGGAGGATCCATCACCGGTCAGGACCTTCTGCAGTGCGGCGTAGCCGGCAGCACCGCAGGGACCAGCCGGTAACCCCAGAGCCCCGAGTTGCGTCAGTGCGGTGCGGGCTTCGTCCTCGGTGACCACCACGGCACCGTCAACACCGGACTGCAGCCAGGGCCAGGCGGTCTGGGACAAGGTCCCGCAGTTGAGTCCGGTCATGATGGTCTCTGTGGTGGGGACACTGACGCTGCTGCCCGCTTGCAGGCTCACCCAGGCGCAGGCCGCGGACTGTGGCTCCACGGTGATCAGGGCCGGAGTGGATGCGCCCGGGGCGCGATAGTGACCGATCCCAGCCTGGGCGAGGGATCCCACACCTACCGGCAGTGCGACGAGATCCACCGGGCGTCCAGTGACCACTTCACATTGGTCGTCAAGCTCGGCAAACAGCGTTGCGTACCCCTCCACTATCCAGGTGGGCACATCCGTGTAGCCGTCCCAGGCAGTGTCCTGCACGAGCAGGTGCGTTGATGAGGTACAGGCATCACGAGCTGTAGCAACGGCGGCGTCATAGTCTGCGTCAATCACCCGGACGTCGGCCCCCTCATTCTTGATTGCCGCGACTGCAGCTGGATGCACGCCGCTGGGAATGAAGATCAGGGCTTGATGACCGAGGACTCGGGCGAACCTGGCCACGGCGCGGCCGTGATTGCCATCGGTCGCAGTCACAAAGATTGTGAGATCCCCATGTGTGAGTGCCTGCTGCAGCGACCTGTGCAGTGCCCACGATGCCCCCAGTGCTTTGAATGCCGGAAGGCCCAGGCGCAGCGATTCGTCCTTCGCGACAACCGCACCAACTCCCCAGGCAACGGCAAGTTCGGGGAGCGTGACTAATGGCGTGGGTGCGTAGTCCGGCAGTGCGGCGTGGAAACTGCGCGCCTGGGGTGACCAGCCCGGAGCTGCCCACTGCTGGTCGCGATTGTGCGCAACCCACCATCCGGACGCCTGTTCAGCCATGATCGCGCAGTCGCGCCAGGGTTGCTAGCAGAGCCTGTGTCGAAGAATCCAGTTCTGCGGGCGTTTGCGATCCCTGCACCGCAGGGGTTAGGGCGCGCGCCAGCACTTTGCCGAGTTCAACACCCCATTGATCGAACGGGTCGATGCCCCAGATGACGGCCTGGGTGAACACAGCATGTTCGTAAAGGGCGACCAGTGTCCCTAACTGGAAGGGAGTGAGGTCAGCCGCAAGGATCATGCTGCTTGGGCGGTTGCCCGGCATGACCTGATGCGGCACAAGCCACTCAGCGGTTCCAGCCGCACGTACCTCATCGGCGGTGCGCCCAAAGGCCAGTGCCTGGGCCTGGGCGAGGGCATTAGCGAGCAACTGGTCATGCTGATCGCCCACAGGTGTTGGCGTGCGGGCGAAGGCGATGAAGTCCACGGGCACGAGTTCGGTGCCTTGATGGAGCAGTTGGAAGAAGCTGTGTTGCCCGTTCGTGCCGGGCTCACCCCACAGGACGGGGGCGGTCGCATGCGCAACCGGGATTCCCTGCTCTGTCACCTGCTTGCCATTGGATTCCATGGTCAACTGCTGAAGGTAGGCGGGGAATCGCGAAAGGCGCTGGTCATAGGGCATCACGCCGACTGAGCCAACGTTGAAGAAGTTGCGATACCAAATGCCGAGCAAACCAAGGATCACAGGAAGGTTCTCGTGGAAAGGGGTGCTGCGAAAGTGCTCGTCCATCGCATGAAACCCTGCGAGCATCCGTGTGAAGTTCTCTGATCCGATGGCCAGCATCGTGGACAAGCCGATAGCTGAGTCCATTGAGTAGCGCCCACCTACCCAATCCCAGAAGCCGAACATATGGGTTGGCTCAATGCCGAAGTCCTGCACTGCCTTGGTGTTGGTCGAGACCGCTACACAGTGCCTGGCTACGGCAGCCTCATCCCCCAAGGTGTCGACCAGCCACTGGCGCGCCGCATGAGCATTCGCCATGGTCTCAGCGGTAGTAAAGGTCTTGGACGAGATGATGAACAGGGTCTGCTCGGGATCGGCACCAGAAAGCGCCTGGGCTAGGTCCCAGGGGTCGACATTTGAGACGAAGTGGAAAGTCAGATTCGGATCGACGTAGGGACGCAGTGCGTGGTACGCCATCACCGGGCCGAGGTCGGATCCGCCGATTCCGATGTTGATCACAGTGCGAATGGGCTTTCCGGTGAAGCCTCGCCACTGTCCGCTTCGGACCATGTCGGTGAACTGACGCATCTGTTCGAGAACGCGGTGCACCTGCTCCACTACGTCAACGCCATGCACCAGCACCCGTGAACCTGCCGGCATGCGCAGGGCCACATGCAGGGCTGGACGACGTTCGGTGACATTGATCGGCTCGCCTGCGAACATGGCCTGGATTCGGTCAGTGAGTCCACTCACCTGCGCAAGTTGCAGGAGAAGTTCCAGCGTCTGGTCGGTGATGCGGTGCTTGGAATAGTCCAGGTACAGACCTACTGCCTGTGCACTTAGTCGCTGCCCGCGTAGCGGATCTACTGTGAACAACTCCCGCAGCTGTACATCGGCGATCGCGCGATAGTGCTCGGCGAGCGCCTCCCAGACCTCCTCGCAGGCGCGATCATTGACCGCTGGATCACTCATGTGAGCATCATGCCCGATGAAGCAAGTCCGAGCTTCTGAGCACTCAAGGGGTGGAGGTTACTGAAAGAGTGGCGATCAATCGAGAAGTGGAACCGTGACCACGCTCATTGGAAGTTGCCAGGCCCAGGGCACCAGAGTGCCCATCACCGTGCAACCCTGCCCCAATGCCAAGGCCCAGTGCAGGTAGTCGTCGATGCGATGCTGGTGCGCCGCTGGCTGTTCGCTGGCAATCTCCGCCATGAATTCACGCTCGAGATCTTCAACCACCGCCTGCATGATTTCGTCGTGCCAGGACAGTCGCAGTTGTTCCAAGACCAAGGCGCGTCCAGGTTGGTGCTCTGGTCGCATCCATTCGCGCATGAGCACCGCTTCGGCAAGACCCGGCCCGATCTTCGCCGTGAGCTCGCGCTGCAGCGCGTAGTTGGCCCGGAAGGCAGCGCGCTGTTGCCGACCTGTGGCAGCAATGAAGAGCTGGAGCTTGCTGTCATATCGGGAGAAGAGCGCCCCCTGGCTCACATCGGCACGCTCGGCGATGTATTCAGTGGTCGCGCCCGTGTAGCCGCGCTCGGCGACAGCGCGCAGGGTCGCAGTGAGAATCGCCGCAACCTTCGGGTCAGGATCCTCCGCGACGAAGTCGCGCATATGCGGTGCACTCACCGCGGGGAGTTCCGACACGGGCCCTGGGTGCGCTAACGCTTTCAGGAGTTCGTTCACATCCGCACTCACATCGACGGTTGCTGCTTCCGGTCGGGAGCGGATCATGAGCAATCCCAGGGCAACGACGAGCACGTAGGCCGCTTGGGCTGCCTGCTCTGGGGTGCGTTCGGCCGAGGGCCGACACTGCAGGATCGCTCCAACCAGTGCCGTATCGCGAAGAGCGGCTTGGAGCGGTTCGTCATACGGAGCCGCTGCAATGAGTTCCGCAGCAACCGTAAGTGCGTCACCAGGTCGGATGAAGGGCTCGAGGGCCTCGACCACCTGGCCGACATCACCCGATGTGAAGACTCTGGCAAACACAGCATCGAGACGGCGGCCCAACTCGGGCCCGATCTGGCTGCGCCATAGATCCACCCCAATATCGGAGGTGTCCTTGAATCGGTCGTAGATGGGTCGGGTAGTCAACCCCGCCTCCTGGGCAACACCCAGGAAACTCACGGAATCCCACCCTCGTCGGACCACGCAGGACGTAGCCGCCGTACGCAGCCGCTCGTCGTTGAATTCAGCTCGCCGGGAACGCCTGCGCGCGGGGCGACCAACCCTGACTGGTTCGCGGTCGATCACTGCACCCCCTGGTGCCTTCGCTGCCAAGCCTCGTTGATATCGCCTCGTGGCGGCACCTGTCGACTCCACCCATCAACTTAGTACAGAATACCCTCAAACGGGGGACACATTTGGTTGGCGCAGCCGCACCAACTCCCCCTGTTGCCCTCGAATTCCATCGATGCTCGTCTGGCCGAGCAGGGACAGGGTGACCCGCATTTCATGTTCCAGAATGGCCGCAACGCGCCGCACCCCAGCCTCACCGCCAGCCATCAGGCCGTAGAGATAGGCGCGTCCCACCAGCACACCCTGGGCGCCAAAGCCCACCGCGGCCAGGATGTCCGGGCCACAGAGGATTCCCCCGTCGACGTACACCTCAAGGCGGCCACCCACCCTGTCGAGCACTGCCGGGAGGATCTCCAATGGCACATTTCCGGCGTCGATCTGACGGCCCCCGTGATTGGACAGCACGATGGCCTGCACGCCGAGGTCAGCAGCAAGCTCGGCATCGGCCACGCTCTGCACGCCCTTCAGGATGATCGGGCCATCCCAGACGGTACGAAGCCAGGCAATGTCGTCGGCGGTGATGGACGGATCAAAGACCTTGGTGAGCAGTTCACTGACAGTGCCCGAGGTGGACTTCAGCGAGGCGAAGGCCAGTGGCTCTGTGGTGAGGAGGTTCCCCCACCAACGCGGATAGGCGGCCATCTGCGCCAGGGTCCGCAGGGTCAACTGCGGAGGGATCGTCAGCCCATTGCGCACGTCACGAAGCCGAATACCACCGACGGCGGTATCCACCGTCAGCATCAGGGCTTCGTAGCCGTGCTCTCGGACGCGGGTGATCAACGCTTCACTGGCCTTGCGATCGCGCCACACATAAAGCTGGAACCAGCGTCGGCAACCCGGAACCTGCTCGGCAAGGTCCTCGACCGACGTGGTTCCCAAGGTTGATAGGGCATAAGGAATGCCGACCTGCTCGGCCACGCGCGCCACCGCAGGCTCACCGACATGCTGCATCATCCGGGTGAATCCGGTCGGTGCAAAGGCGAATGGCAGCTGCGAGGTCTGTCCCAGCATGGTCGTAGTGAGATCGATATCGGCAACATCGCGCAGCACCCGCGGGGTGAATTCGACTCGCGCATAGGCATCGCGGGAACGCTGGAGTGTTCGTTCCGAACCTGCGGCACCATCGACGTAGTCGAAGACCGCAGGTGGCACGCGCCGACTGGCAAGTTCGCGCACGTCGCGCACATCCCCGCAGCGCGCCAAGCGACGCTCGATCCGATTCTTACTGCGATCAGCACTGCCGATGAGTGGCAGGATTTCACTCGGACGAGGGAGTCGACGCTGTACTCGCAGGCGCTTGGCTTGGGCAGGCTGCGTCATGAACTGCTCCGCTCTCGGGTGGGGCCGCCGCCGAACAGGCGTTCTGCTTGGATCTGCCACGCGCCGGGGGAGTTCACGGGCAGGTAGGTGCGCACCTGCGGAAGGGACGCGATGATGCGTCGACCATCGGCGATGTCTAGCACGGAGCCGAGCGTACGCAATTGCACCAGAGCGTTGCCCAAGGCTGTGGCCTCTGCCGGCCCGGCTACCACGGTCTTCCCCGTAGCGTCTGCGAGCCACTGCATCAACGGTGCTATCCGGCTGGCTCCACCCACCACGTGCAGAATCGGCCGAGGAGCACCAAGCAGGTTGTCCAGTTCGACGGCGCGCTGGGCAAGTCGGATCACGAGTGATTCCAAGATGGTGCGCACTACGGAACCGCGCCGACCATCCCAGGTACCGATGAGGTGCGGCTCGATGGTGTGCTGGTCCTGACCAGGTGCGGCTAGTTCGGGCAGATCCACATCAAAGATCGCCTGATGCGCAGGTGCCTGCTCAGCCGCATGAATGAGTGACTCGATCGAGGTCGAACCGGTGTCAGTCTGGGCCCAGGCCCGTCGACACTCCTCGAGTAACCACATACCGCTGACGTTGCGAAGTAGCCGCACGGTGCCATCTATCCCGAGTTCATGCGTGAGATTGAGATCGCGGGCCTGCGCCGAGGGTGCGCTCACGCGCGGATCCTCAGCCGAGAGCTCGGCACCGATCAACGCCCAGGTTCCCAAGGAGAGCACTAACGCCTGATCACGGTCAGCGATGGGTGCGCCAGCAAAGGCGCTGGCGGTGTCATGGGTTGCTACAGCAACCAATGGCAGTGAATGAAGCCGGGGATCCATCGCAGTGCCGCGAATGCCACCAGGTTCCTCCGGTACGAGGAAGGCGCTGGTCGGTACGCCCAGTGCGTCCAACATGGTGGGGGACCACTGCCGAGATTGCAGGTCGATCATCGCGGTGGTCGATGCATTGGTGATATCAGTACCCAGAACACCCGTTGCTCGGTAGGCCAGGAGGTCCGGGATCATCAGGAAGGTGCGTCCTGCCGTAATGCGCTGAGGCTCGTCTGCGGCGACTTGGTACACGGTGTTGATCGGCATATCTTGGATCCCGGTCAGCGCATACTGCTGCTCCCAGGAGATCCGGGACCGCATGATGGCGATGCCTTGGGCATGCCGTGGATCGCGGTAGGCGCGCACCGGTCCGACAACGCGATCACCCTCCAGTACCGCATAGTCCAGTGCCCAGGTGTCGATGCCGAATGACTCTGCGCCACCTTGCGCGGCCCGTGCGAGACCCTCGAGCATTGCATCGAAAAGAGCATCGACGTTCCAACACCAGTCCGAGCCCACCTGGATTGGCCCATTAGGGAAGCGGGCAACTTCTTCGATGGTGAGATCGTCCTCATGCAGGGTGACCTGCAGCACCCGGCCACTGGTGGCCCCGATGTCCACTGCGGCAACGCGGGTGGTGCCATTCGTGGATTTCATGTCAGCGCAGGAATGCCGCAGCCACGCCGCCATCTACTGGCACTAGGAGCCCGGTCGTCCGCGAGAACTCGTCGGAGGCAAGTGCTGCTACGGCGGCGGCAACGTGCTCAGGCAACACCTCGCGCTTGAGGATGGTGCGCTGGGCGTAGAACTGACCGAGGTCCTCCTCTGCGATGCCGTAGACAGCAGCACGGTTGGCACCCCAGCCACTGGCAAAAATGCCTGAGCCTTGGACCACGCCATCGGGGTTGATGCCATTGACTCGGATACCAAACTCCCCCAATTCCGCGGCGAGTAGACGTACCTGATGCGCCTGTGCAGCCTTGGTTGCGCTGTAGGCGATGTTCGCCGGCCCGGCGAAGATCGCGTTCTTGCTGCAGATGTAGATGATGTCACCACCCATGCCTTGAGCGATCATCACTCGGGCGGTGTCACGACTGACTAGGAAGGATCCGCGGGCCATCACATCGTGTTGCAGGTCCCAGTCTTGGGCAGTGGTCTCCAGCAGAGAGCGACTCAATGACAGCCCCGCGTTGTTGACCACCAAATCGATCCCACCGAACGCCAGGCACGCCTGAGCGATCATCGCTTCGATCGCGCCCTCATCGGTGACGTCAGCGGCGACACCGACGGCAATATCGGGTCCGCCGAGCTCCTCAGCGACCCGCTTCGCGCCCTCGGCATCGCGATCGGCGATCACCACGCAGGCACCGTCTGCGACCAGAGCCTCGGCGGTCGCTCTGCCAATGCCACTGGCGGCTCCGGTAACCAATGCGATCCGCGTGGCAAGCCGCTTGGCAGGAGGCAGTCTTCGAAGCTTTGCTTCCTCCAACTCCCAGTACTCGATCCGAAACTTTTCCACTTCTGGGATCGGTGCATAGGTCGAAACTGCTTCCGCACCCCGCATGACGTTGATCGCGTTCAGGTAAAACTCGCCAGCAACGCGTGCCGTCTGCTTATTGGCACCGAAGGAGAACATGCCGACGCCGGGAACCAGCACGATCGCAGGATCAGCCCCGCGCATTGGCGGGCTATCTGCACTGGCATGGCGTTGGTAGTAGGCCGCGTACTCCGCTCGATAGACCACATGCAGTTCACGCAGCCGCGCAATGGCTTGGTCGATATCCGCAGACGGTGGCAGGTCCAGCACCATCGGGCGCACCTTGGTGCGCAGGAAATGATCTGGGCAGGAAGTGCCCAGGTCCGTCAAGCGGGGATGCTCACTGCGACTGAGGAACTCCAGCACGGCGTCGCTGTCGTCGAAGTGACCGATCATCCGCCGATCCGTGGAGGCAAGTCCGCGGATGACCGGCGCTAGTACCGCGGCGCGCGCCCGACGTTGCTCAACCGGGAGGGGTTCGTAGCCAGGGATCACGGACCCGAAGGGTTCAGCCTTACCGCGATTGGCAATGAAGGCCTCGGCTTCGCGAATGATGGCCAGTGAGTTGGCCTCGGCCTCAGCACTCGTTGCACCCCAGGCCGTGATGCCGTGGCCACCCAGGATGCAGCCGATGGCCTGCGGATTGGCTCGCTGGATGTCGCGGATATCCAGGCCCAGCTGGAAGCCGGGTCGACGCCAAGGCACCCAGACAACGCGATCACCGAAGCACTCGGCGGTCAACGCCGGTCCATCCGCTGCCGTGGCTAGGGCGATACCGGAGTCTGGATGCAAATGATCAACGTGGGCCTGCTCCACCAGTCCGTGCATGGCGGTGTCGATCGAGGGCGCAGCGCCACCAGTGCCGTGCAGGCAGTAGGTAAATGCATGCACCATCTCGTCTTCGCGCTCAACTCCCGGGTACACGTCAACCAGGGCACGCATGCGATCCAGCCGAAGGACAGCCAGGCCAGACTCGGTGAGAGTGCCCAAGTCTCCGCCCGAGCCCTTCACCCAGATCAGCTCCACCTCGTCACCGGTCACCGGGTCGAGAGCTCGCCCCTTGGCCGAGGTGTTGCCACCGGCGTAGTTGGTATTGCGCTTGTCGCTACCGAGGCGACGGGACCGCTCCAGTAACTCGGCGACCTCGGGTGCGGAATAGGTAGGGCTCATGCGCCCCATCCTGCCTGGCTCCCCCCGACACGCTCCTGGGCGATCTTCTGCGCGTAGCCGGATGCGGCGTAGGCCTTCATGGGCTCAGGGTCCAGTCCTCGTTCGGTGCGCCATTCAGCAAGCAGAGGGCGAACATCTGTGTCATAGGCGTCCATCAGGATGGCATTCGCGCCAAGGACGTCACCGGCCAATTGTGCCGCAGTCAACGCTGCCTGGTCGACCAGGAGAGCCTTGGTGACCGCCTCTTGCACGTTAAGGATCGACCGGATCTGGCCGGGAATCTTTGGCTCGATGTTGTGGCACTGATCAAGTACGAAGGCAACCCCCTGCGCGGGATCAATCGCATCCGCCTTCACGACCTCATGCATGATCCGGAAGAGCTGGAACGGATCCGAGGCCCCAACGATGAGGTCGTCATCGGCGTAGAAGCGCGAGTTGAAATCGAAAGCCCCAAGTTTGCGCTCGCGCAGCAGGAACGCCACGATGAACTCAATATTCGTCCCCGGCGCGTGATGCCCGGTATCGACCACGACCATGGCCTTTGGGCCAAGGCGCAGGCAGTGCGCGTACGAGACACCCCAGTCGGGGATATCCGTTGTGTAGAACGCCGGCTCGAAGAACTTGTACTCCAGCACCATGCGCTGCTGTTCCCCGAGTTGCGCGTAGACCTCCTCCAGACCCGCCTGCAACCGATCCTGTCGCGCGCGAATGTCATCCTGGCCCGGATAGTTGGTCCCATCGGCGAACCACAGCTTTAGGTCACGCGACCCGGTCTGGTTCATGATCTCGACGCACTCCAGGAGGTGATCTACCGCCTTGCGACGCACCCGCGACTCGGGGTGGCAGATGCTGCCCAGCATGTAGTCGTTGTCCTGAAACGTGTTGGAGTTGATTGTCCCCAGCGCAATGCCCTCATTCTCGGCATGCTTGGCGAGTACTGCGTAGTCGTCAACCTTGTCCCATGGGATGTGCAAGGCCACCGAATCCACCGCGCCAGTCAGGCGCGCCACCACGGCGGCATCACTGACCTTCTCGAAGGGGTCGCGGGGCACACCCGCCTGGGCGAACACCTTGAAGCGAGTACCGGAATTGCCATAGGCCCAGGAGGGCACCTCGATCTTCAGCAGGTCGAGTTGCTGCTTGGCTGCCGCTCGATCCATGTCGACTCCTTGTTGTCTTCGTTGCGTTCGTGACGGTTCGGCTTGTGAGAAACAGCGTTGCTTGACTGAGTCAGTCCAGGTGAAAAACTTCCTGCAGCGTCAGGAATGCCTCGTCCGGATGGCCTAGGCGGGGAGTAACTGCTCCCAGTTCACTGCGGTCGTCATGCTCTGGCCCTGCTCATCGTGCAGCGTTATCTGCCCGGGAATACCGAGGTCTATCGCCACGACTCGTCCAAATTCGGCTTCGGTGAATGCCACCCCTTGGATCGAGGTCATGGTGACCGGTTGGTCAGCACGGAATTCCCGCGTTGTCTGGATGGCCTCAGCCGCCAGCAGGTCATCCCGCGAATCCAGCAGCCCAGCGGCAAAGTATGAGCAGACGTCCTCGATGCCCATGCGTCCGGTGAATCGACTGGACCAGGGTGGCTGCGAGCGACCGCCGTTTGAGATCCACAGGATCGTGGCTGGGAAGTCGGAGATGTTTTTCAGGGAGAACCAGACGCACCCATCCAAGGTGGCTGCTGACCAGCCGATGGGACCAGCCGCCGGATCGTTAACGAGCATCACCAGATCTTCGTGCCCACTGGGCGTTGGGTAGTGAGTGAGATCGAGGGCACCGCCCCCAGCCAGCGGCACGGCGGCAAGGTCATCGAACCGTGCACCCTCGGCAAGAATCTGGTGCTCACCAAGCGCAGGGTCTGAGAACGTTCCGGGGTAGACCGACTGAAGGCGCATCGGACTGAAACCCAGCCGGCCCGCACCGATCGCCAGGTGCGAGAAGTCAATCACCGGGTGGGTGCCATAGCTGAAGGCGCCGGCCAGTCCAGCAATCGTGAAGGTCTGGTACAGCACGGTTTGCCCGTCAACGACCTGGACAAGTTTTTCCACCCGTGCACCGGTGTCGGTGGTGTCGATTGCCAGCCGGACCGCCTCCGACCGCTGGTCCAACACCTGCCACCTACCACTCGCCGGGTCACCGTGGAGCGGACCATCGGGTTGTGCGCCGAAGGGCAGGCAGAAGAAGTCACCGCGCAATAGGTCTAGCAGCGGTGGGATATCCGGGATCTCACCCGGCAACCACGGGGCCAGCACGTAGGGCTGCACCTGACGATCGCCCTGCATAAAGGTGACCGGGGCCACGTGCGCTCCTTGGAGGGTCACCCAGGCCTGCACCGATGAACTGCTCACTCCGATTGATTCGGCCCCATGGACCACGCGCACCTCAGACACGTCGGCACTGTAGCCGTCAAGGCACGTCACGGGTACACGTATGTACTCGTGACGGGTACCCGTTTAGACACGGGTACCCGTACATAGGGGGTACACGTATATATACGTGAAGTACGCACACGACGGAGAGACACGTGACGGGGCAGGATGACGGGGAGAATGCCGGTGGGAGACTCAACCGTGCTTACGCTGATCATGATCGGTGGTGCGGCCGGTACCGGCAAGACCTCCCTGGCTGGTGCGCTCGCTCCCCGGCTGGGTGCAAGCGTCGTGGATCTGGACGACGTCACGGCATCGCTCGTACAGGAGTACCTCGCCAATAATCCGGAAGTAACCGAGGCCCTGGCGCTGTCGGTTCTTCGGGATGCGCGTTATGCCCTGCTGGCTCAAGCGGCAGCCGAGCAAACCGGCCTGACGATCGCCGTGGCGCCGTTCAGCCGGGAGCTGGCCTCCGCACAGGATTGGTCTGCCTGGGTGCGCGCCGCTGGGCGCACCGACCTGCAGTGCCGAACGCTGCAGACGACCCTGCCTGCGGAGGAACACCTGCGACGCCTGCAGGAGCGTGGGGCAGCACGCGACGCCGAGCAGATCACGCTGGCCAGCCTGCCCGCAACCATCGTCTGCGATGCCACCCTGCGGGTTCTCGTCGTTGATGCCAGCGCTCCAGTCGAGCAACTCGTCGAGACGATGCTCCCCAGTTTGACCGACGCGCCTGCGGGTTTTGGAGGCTGAGGGGCACCCGCTACAGTCTGCTCTGACATCGATTACCTAGTTGGCCCTGCTTCGCGGTGGCCGTTGCGTGACAACGATGTCTCGAGCGGTGGAGGTGGCATGGGGACCCTGATCCTGAACCCCAATCCCGTCTTCGACCGCACCATCACCCTGATCGAGCTCATCCCGGGGGCCGTGATGCGCACCCTGGACGTCGAACTCACCGCCGGCGGCAAAGGGATCAACGTTGCGCGAGCCCTGCGCGCGCTGAACACCCCAGCATCCCTGGTCCTTCCGGTCGGCGAAGATGACCAGCAGCGCTACTGCGATCTGCTCACTGCAGAAGGGGCCAGCTTCACGGCGGTTCCGGTGCCCGGACCAGTGCGCACCGCGAGCATCTACCTGGAACAGCGCGTTGAGCGAGTGACGGTGGTCAACGACGCCGGGCATCCGATGGAACCGGCAGGCTGGGGCACGGTGCTGGACGCGGTGGCCGAGCTAGTTCAGCCCGATGATCTGCTGCTCTGCATGGGCAGTTTCCCACCCGAGTTTTCCTCCGAGGGCTTGGTCGCGTTAATTCAGAGGGTGCACGGGGCGCAGGCACGCATGCTCATCGACACGGTGCCAAATCTGCTCGCTGCCGCACTCCCCCACCAGCCAGACCTCGTGACGCCGAATCTTGACGAGGCATTGGCAGCACTCAGCGCGCGCGACGCACACCTCATCGATGCCCATGACCGCAGCGATGACGAGGTGCGCGAGCAGGCCGAGCAGGCAGCACTTGCCCTCTGCGCTCGCGGTGCCCGGCGTGCCTTCGTCACCGCCGGAGCGACCGGCGTTGCCCTGGCCGATGGCGAACAAGTCCAGTGGTTCGATTCCTACCCAGTGACACCGGTCAGCACAGTGGGTGCCGGGGATTCCTTCGTCGCGGGCATTGCCAGCGCGCTACACGACCAGGCCGACAACAGCCGGGCTCACCATGGCGAGCGCTCAGCCTGGGATGACCTCGACTGGGCACTGGCGACACTTACCGGGATCGCGACCGCGGCGACATCCTGTGAGCAGGTCCGCGCCGGTGGCATCGATCCACAGCGCGTACGAGCCATTCTCGCTGAACTACTGGCCAGGCCAACCAGCGTCGACTCCGTCGTTACCCGCTCATGACTCGCCCTGTTCGCCTTAGCGACGTCGCCGCCGCGGCCAAGACCAGCACCAAGACTGCCTCCCGAGTGATCAACGGAGACCCGCGAGTAGCTCCCCAAACCCGGGCTCGTGTTGAAGCGGCCGTAACGCAATTGGGATATCAAGTGGACCTCCTGGCCCGGTCACTGCGACGAGGCGTGGATGACACTGTCGGCGTCCTGGTGCCCTCGATTGGAGACCCGTTCTTTGCCGCGGCAATCGATGAGATCGAGCACCTTGGACGCGCTCGCGGGGTGCAGGTGATCATCGCCAGCACACCGCGCGACCCGCAGCAGGAGCGGCGAGCGGTGGAGACCCTGCTCGCTCGGCGCGTTGCCGGCCTCATCATTACGCCGTACGCCGCGGACTACCGATTTCTCGGACCCAGCACAACACCCGCGGTGTTTCTCGATCGAGCGCCCGAAGGTATGCCCGCTGAGACAGTCATGGTCGATGACGCCGCAGGGGCGCACCTGGCTGTGCGCCACCTCGCCTCCTTCGGGCATCGTCGCATTGCACTTATCGGCGATGACCCAACCATCCCAACTTCGCGGGCACGGCGCGACGGCTACCACGCCGCGCTGCAGGAGTTGAACCTGCCGATTGACCCCGAGCTGGACCGCTCGGACTGTGTCGACGCCACACGGGCGCATGAGCAGACCCTCGCCCTCCTGGCGTTGAACCAACCACCCACGGCGATCTTCAGCGGCCGCGCGGAAACCTCACTGGGCGTGGCACGAGCCTTACACCGCAGCGGACGAACCGATGTCGCCATGGTCTCTTTCGATGATTTCGATCTGGCGGAGATCCTCGAACCCGCCGTAACGGTGACGAACCATGACCCGCGGGCCCTGGGCCAGTGTGCAATGGACCGCCTACTGGCTCGTCTGGACGGTGCCGATTTCCAACCGGGTGAGCAACTCCTCCCCCTTCGCCTGATCACCCGAGGATCTGGGGAACTGCGCCCCATGCGAGGACTCCCTGGCCAGGAATCACTGGGGGTGGGCGCATGAGTCAGGAGATCCTGCTCGGCATCGACGTGGGTACCACCTCCATGAAGGCACTGGCCTACAGCGGCGACGGTGCGGTGGTTGGCTCGGCATCGCAACCAACCCATTGGGATGTGGCCGCCAACGGCGACACGCAGATGCCCGCTGACCGCCTCGCAGACACCGCCATCAGCGTCCTCGCCGCCGCGGCCCAGGACGCGAGCAACCGACAGGATCAGGCCTGTCAGGTCGTCGGTATCGGCATCGCGGGGCTCGCGGAGACCGGGGTGATCATCGACGGTCAAGGTCGGCCCCTCACCCCCGCCATGGCCTGGTACGACCAGCGCGGCAAGGACGAGTTGGCGGTGCTACCAGCGAAGTTTCGCGAGGAATTCCAAGCGACCACCGGCCTGGCCTGCAAGGCGGAATGCTCCTTTGCCAAACTCCTCTGGTTGCACCAATCGGGTGTTCGCATTCAACCCGGGGAAACGTGGCTCAATGCCCTGGAGTACATCGCGTTCCGCCTGACCGGCACACAGGCCACTGAACCCTCACTGGCATCGCGGACCGGCCTGCTTGACCAAGCTGATGTGAGCCCATGGGCAGGGACGTTGGAACGCATCGGCGCGGGGGCCGACTTCCTTCCCACCATGGTGGCTGCTGGTACCAGCCTCGGATCGGTCGACGTTCATTTGACGGCCACACCTGCGCAACTGCACGGCGCGGCGGTCACGGTGTGCGGTCATGATCACCTGGTCGCCTCCGTCGGTGCTGGTGCCGCTGGAGGCGATGACCTCTTCAACTCGTGCGGTACTGCTGACGTCATTCTGCGCAGCCTCCCCCGGACCCTGTCCAACGATGAACGTCGCCAACTTGTGGAACGTGGCCTGAGTGCGGGACGTTACGTGCTGCCAGGGTCGACCGCCATCCTTGGCGCCACCCGTTCCGGCCTGGTGCTTGGCCGGGTGCTCTCGGTACTCGGACTCCGCGACCGCGCCGCACGCCAGGCACTGGCCGACGGTTGGGATCCGGATCGCCCACCGTCACCGAATGTTCAGGTGAGCGAGCCAGCGGGCTGGACCAATGAAGTCACCATTCGGCTACGCGAGTACGTCAGCCCCGAGGACCTCTGGGGTTCAGCAATGGACTACGTACTCGGGGAAACACGCGAGTTACTGAAGGCCGTCACCGACATCGCAGGTCCCTACCAGCAGGCAGTTGCCTCCGGCGGCTGGGCCCAGTTGCGTGGGGTCCTGCGAGGTAAGGCAACGGTTATGCCCGGCTTACAGCTGAGCGCATACGAACAAGCCGGGTGCCGCGGTGCTGCGATCTTCGCGGCTCAAGCGGCCCAACTCATCGACGCACCACTCACCCAGTCGCTCGCGGCGCCGTCAGGTGCTTCCACCACCGCAGCGAGCACCACACAATGACCAACGCAAATACGACCAAATCAAGGGAGCAAATCAGATGAGTACGCCAAGTACGGCCGCACCATTGACCTTGGCAGATATTGCCGACGATGCTGGGACCTTCGCCATCATCGCGATGGACCAGCGAAACACCCTGCGCAGGATGTTTGCCGCCAAAGGCATCGAAGCGACGCCGGAAGACATGCGTCAGGCGAAGGTGGACGTCGCCGCTGCGCTCACGCCTGATGCCACGGGAATTCTGCTCGATCCGGACTTCGGCGTACCGGCGGTCCTTGCCGCCGATGCTCTCGCTGACACCTGCGGACTCCTGGTTGCAGCCGAGCCCAGCGAGCGCGGGTCACACAATGGCGAGCCTCGACCACACCGCATCCCGGAACAGAACGGCGCCTGGGTGCGTGCCATGGGCGGCGACGCGGTGAAGTTCCTCGTGATGATGAACCCAGCTCGCATCCTCGAGCCCGGTGGTCCGGATCTGGTGGCCGAGACCATGCAGGTTGTGCGCGAGGTCGTTGAGGACTGCAGGTCGGCCGGTATTCCCTCGGTCATCGAGAACCTGATCTACCCGCTACCCGGCGCTGGGGACCTGACGCCCCAGCAACGTGAGGACGCCATCGTCGGCTCCGCCGAGTTGCTCACCACCCTGCAGCCAGACCTGCTGAAGCTGGAGTACCCCGGCAGCGCAGCCGGCTGCCGACGCTTATCCAGTGTGCTCACCGTGCCGTGGGCCGTGCTGAGCGCCGGCGTCGATTTCGACACCTTCACCGATGTTCTACGGGTCTCCTGTGACGAGGGCGGTGCCTCAGGCTTCATTGCCGGCAGAGCCCTGTGGAAGGAGACCATCGGAATGGCGCACCGGGAGCGGCTCGCGTTCCTGCAGGAGACCGCCCGGCCCCGTCTGATCGCCTGCCGGGAGGCCATTGCCGGTCGCGCCCAGCCCTGGTTCACGGTAGGTTCACGATGAATTTGCCTCACGCTAGCGTTCTGCCCCGGCAGTTCGACTTGTCTCACGCAGCCTGTGGATGCGGGCCGCGTGCGACCAGGAAGGGATGGTGACCTATGGCGCTCCTTGAGGCACGGGGAATGGTTCGGACCTACGGTCAAGTCGTCGCCCTTGACGGCGCCGATTTCGACGTGGAGGCCGGTGAGGTCACTGCACTGATCGGCGACAACGGCGCTGGCAAGAGCACCCTGATCAAGATCCTCTCGGGCACCGAGCAGGCAGATGCCGGCACCATCGTCTTCGAGGGCGCCGAGGTCAAGATGACCTCGCCAGCCCATGCCCGGTCCCTGGGCATCGAAACCGTGTATCAGGATCTGGCCCTCTGCCCGCATCTTGACCCGGTGAACAATCTGTACCTTGGTCGCGAGGTGAAGGCAGCTGCCCCGCTCGGCTGGTTCGGGTTCATGAACCGCAAGGAAATGCGCGAGGGCAGCGTCAAGGCGTTCACCGACCTCGGTGCGACAGTGCGCCGGCTCGCCGAACCCGTGGGCAGCATGTCCGGTGGGCAGAAGCAGAGCGTGGCCGTCGCCCGGGCTGCGGCCTGGGCCAACAAGATCATCTTCCTGGACGAACCCACGGCGGCGTTGGGCGTCGTGCAGACGGCGAACGTGCTCGACCTGATCCGGCGGGTTCGTGACAAGGGCATCGGAGTGGTGCTGATCAGCCACTCGATGCCGGAGGTCCTGGACGTCGCCGATCGCATCCAGGTTCTTCGCCGCGGAAAGCGCGTAGCTACCTACCAGGCGGCAAATACTGATCTGCAAGAACTGGTCGCCACGATGACCGGCAAGTTGGATGAAGGAGCAGCATGAGCGCCACCTCGCAGCTGGACAGCGCAAAGGAGATGCTGGCCAGCGAGAAGATCACCTTCGTTCAGCGAATCACGAAGTTGCAAGCCTTGCAGGTCGTTCTGGTGCTCATCGTGTTGCTGGCGGTCTTCTCGCTGATGGCACCCGACGCATTCTTCACCTGGTTCAACTTCCGCTCCATGATCGTCAACACCTCGATCTTCGCGGTGCTCGGGGTGGGTGCAACCTTCGTCATCATCACGGCCGGAATCGACCTTTCAATCGGCTCGGTGTTGGTCTTCAGCAGTGTTGTGGCAGCCAAGGTGATGGGCGCCCTGGGGACTGAGGGCTGGACCGTGGCCATCATCGGAACGCTGGTGGCCATCGCCAGCGGCAGTGCCTGGGGCCTGCTGAATGGCTTCCTCATCGCCAAGGCGAAAGTGCCCGCCTTCATCGTCACCCTGGGTGGTTTCCTCGTGTGGCGCGGTCTCATCTTCCGCATGGGGGAGCAGGGCCAGACACTCTCGCCGC
>CAZKFI010000023.1:25607-33950 GCA_964551975.1 uncultured Bifidobacteriaceae bacterium
TCTTGTCCGGTCCCACGAACGCGAGCGCGGTCACACGCGGGAAGATCTCTCCCGTGGCGATGGCGACGTCGTTGATGGTTCCAATCTCATCACCGGTGGCATCGACCTGACCACGGTGCCGATGGTGCTCGTGGACACCGTCGGCTTCGGCAACGTCTTCTGGGAGATTCCGACGCTCACGGTGGTTGCTGCAGTCGTCGTAATCCTCGGCAGCATCCTGCTGCATCGGACGCGCTTCGGTCTCTACACCTACGCCATCGGGTCGAACCCTGAAGGCTGCCGCCGGGTTGGCATCAAGGTCGACCGCAATCTCATCTGGGTCTACGTGCTTTCCGGCGCCACAGCCGGTTTCGCGGGCCTGCTCAGCCTGGCCTTCTACCAGCAGACCACCATCGGCGGCCAGTCGCTCACCAACCTCACCGTTATCGCCGGGGTTGTCATCGGTGGAACGAGCCTGTTCGGTGGTGTTGGCTCCATCTTCGGCACGGTAATCGGCCTGCTGATCCCCGTAGTCCTGCAGTCTGGCTTCATCATCATCGGCGTCGAGTCCTACTGGCAGAACGTCGTAATCGGAATCTTCCTGATCGGCGCCGTGTACATCGACGGCGTTCGCCGAGCAAGATCGGCGCGAGGATCAGGGCGTAAGGCCCGACCACTCCAAATCGGTGGATTATCGGTCGGGAAACGAGAGAAAGAGGGACAAGTAGGTGAATAGCACTGGATTGATCAAGCAGACCGCGATCGCGGCACTCGGCCTGGGTGTCGTCGCTGCGGTTTCGCTCGCAGCAGCCCCGGTTGCCGGAGCAGCTGGCGAGAAGATCGCCTTCATTCAGGGCGTCCAGGGTGATGGTTTCTACATCACCATGGAGTGCGGTGTGAAGGCAGAGGCGAAGAAGCTCGGAGCCACGGTGAAGACCTACGGCCCGGCCAAGTTCGACGCCACCCTGCAGAACCCGATCATCTCCTCGGTCGTGGCCTCCAAGCCCGACGCGATCATCATCGCTCCGAACAGCGTTGATGCCTCGCAGAAGCCGCTGGAGAACGCCGCCAAGACGTCCAAGATCGTCCTGGTCGACACCACGGTCAAGAACCCGTCATTCGCGGTGACCGAGATCTCCTCGAACAACTTCGCGGGTGGCCAGATGGCCGGCAAGGCTGTCGAGGGTCTCGTTCCCGGTGGCGGTCAGGTTCTGGGCATCGGTGTACAGCCGGGCATCAGCACCACCGATGCTCGTGACGCCGGCTTCAAGGCTTGGGCCGACGCCAGCGGTGGCAAGTACCAGTTCGTGGGCCAGGAGTACTCAAAGAACGAGCCCGCCATCGCCGCGCAGATCACCACCGCTGCCATCGCGAAGAACCCGAACCTGAAGGCGATCTTCGCCTCCAACCTGTTCTCCGCGGAGGGTGCCGCCACCGGCATCAAGCAGGCTGGCAAGGAAGGCCAGATCGTGATCATCGGCTTCGACGCCGGCCCGGATCAGGTCAGCGCCCTCAAGGCTGGCACCGTACAGGCCCTGATCGCCCAGAAGCCGTACACCATCGGTGTGCAGGGCGTGAAGGCAGCCGTTGCTGCTCTTGCCGGCAAGTCGGTCAAGAAGAAGCAGACCACCGGGTTCTTCGTCATCACGAAGGCCAACGTGGACACCAAGGCTGGTCAGGCCGCTCAGTACCGGACCACCTGCTAGTTCTGCACTAGCGCCCGAGGTGGGCGTAGCCGGATCCCCGGCTACGCCCACCTTCTTTTTGCTGAGCCTTCGTTCCTTTGAGTGTGCTGCGCGTCAGATGTCTTGATTCGTGGGGATCATCACGAGATCGCGAATGGTGACGTGCCGTGGCGTGGTCAGCATGAAGAGCACGGCATCGGCGACATCGGCTGAGCGGATGCCGCTGGCTTCGGCGATCTGCCGATCAATCTGCGCGTCGTCGGCCACCCCCCAGAGCGGGTTGAGCACGATGCCAGGTGCCACTGCACCGATCCGCACTCCTGAACCGACGATCTGCTGCCGGGTCGCATGGACGAACGCCTGTACCGCGTGCTTGGTTGCGGTGTAGACGGGCTCCCAGGAGATCACCTGATGCCCTGAGACTGAACTAGTGACGACGATGTCACCCGTGCCGCGCTGGAGAAAGTACGGCAGTGCGGCGTGAATGGCATGCATGACGCCAGCGACGTTGGTGGTGACGAGTTCGTGCACGCGTTCGGCAGGTACCGTCCAACCTTTATCCGGTAGGTAGAGACCGGCATTGGGTAGCAGGATGTCTAATTTGCCGAACTCGGACTGGGCCAGTGCCACCGCTTCGTCGGACAGCGCGGGATCGGCGATGTCTCCCACCAGTGTGCGCACTGGATTCGTCATGGAATCAGCGACTGCCGATAACCGCTCGGCACTGCGGCCCAACAGGATCTGCGAGACGCCACATGCATCAAGGGCTTGAGCATAGGAACGACCGATCCCGGAGCTCGCTCCGGTAACGATCGCAACAGATCCGGCGAGTGGATGCGACATGATCCCTCCAGTCAGCGTCTTGGTGAGTTGGCGAAGCTCTTACCTATCGATGCATGCTCCGTCGATACTGCTCATCCGGCCTAGTCTCAATGCGCACTCCCTCATGTTCGTCTAGATACACCGGACCCCCTGCGGCAATGGCTCCCAGTAGTACCGCAGCAACCTTCACGGTCATACTCGTGGTGTCGATGGCATCCTGGACATCGCGAGCGGCAATGAATACCCCGTGATTGCGTAGGTAGATCACCTTCGGCATACGGCCGTGTTGCTGTGCGAACTCGTCGACACTTTGCCGCACAGCACGAGCCAGGGGTAGGCCTGGATCGACGTAGGGCACGAGCAACTGGTGCTGCCCCATCATGACAATCTGGTCCGGAAAGAGCGCTCCAGCAACCAACTGCTCCGCTGCCGCGGAGCACAGCAATCGATTGACAGCAATGGGGTGGGTATGGAGCACGATGCTGGCATCCGTGCGATCCAACACCACGGCATGCAGCAGGGCCTCCACCGAAGGTCGGCGACCCGTCGAGCCTTGGTCTGCACCATCGGCCATTGAGGTGCGATAGGCCTGATCTACCGCGAGATCATCTGCCGAGGGTTGATCCAGCAACGCAAGTAACGGCTCCAGTGCTACGTCAACAAGGTCATGCTCCTCCAGTCGCTCCATGGAACAGCCTGAGGCCTTCACCACCATGCGGTCCGCCAGCAACCGACCTGAGACGTTACCTTCGGCAGCGCAGGCCCATTGCAGGTTCGGCTGCCCGGCATAGCGGGCCAGCCGAACCAGATCGGCGCGCAAACTGTGTTGCTCGGTTGAGACCTTGAGGGCTGCGAGTTCAGGCACGGGCCAAGCCTGCCGCACGGCGTGCGTGAGTCAACGTCGGGTAGGCACCCAAGGCAACAGCTTGGATCAGGATGTTCCCCAGACAGGTGGCCTCTACTGGCCCAGCGTTCACGGTGAGGCCACTACGAGCTTCAGTCCAATCCCGCAACACCGGGATTCGAGCCCCACCACCAATAATCGTGATCGAGGTGAACGCGGTGCCAACCAACGTGGCTAAGCCCTCGGCTGTCTGCGCAAAACTCGCGGCCAGGCTGTCCATGATCAGGGCCACGATGCCTGCGCGATCCTGATCAGCGATCTGACCCCCGAGTGCCCGGTAGGCAGCAGTCAGTCGATCTGGCATATGCCCCGGCTCCAGGAAGTCCGGCGAGCCCGGATCGATCACCGGTCCACGTTCGCGCTGCACCGTCAGCTGATGCACCGCGGCTTCCGCCAGCAGCGCATCACGCAGGTCGACGGCGTCGGCAGCCCCGCCCCCATGGGTTGACCATTCGCGTAGGCATTCCTCGAGGAGCCAGGTGCCACTGAGGTTGCGCATCAAGAGCGTGCGTCCTTCAGCACCGGCTTCATTGGTGAAGCCGCCAAGCCGTGCCGCATCGTTGAGTACCGGGTGGGTGACCAAGGCCCCAGCCAGAGCCCAGGTGCCGCAGGAGATCGTGACGGCCCTACCCTCATCGTCATCCACTGCGGCGAAGGCACTCGCCGTGTCGTGTGCACCTGTTCGGATCACCGGGACTGGTTGATCCAGTCCCAGCTTGCGGGTAATGCTGGAGGTGGTGAGGGCAGCCACGCTGCCGCAGGGCTGCACCGGCGGAAGGAGATCAGCGGGTATGCCGTAACGATCGATGAGGTCCCATGCCCAATCGCCAGTGCGCCGATCAATGAGTCCTGTCGTTGATGCCAGGCTCGACTCCGCACCTACGGCACCACAGAGCCAGTAGGTCCACAGATCCGCCGTGAGCAGCATGGTCTGCCCTGCCGTGAGCAGGTTGGCACTTGCGTCACGGACGAGTTGGTACACCGTATTAATGGGGAGCGCCTCAATGCCGGTGCGGGCGTACGCCTCTCGCGCGGATACCCGAGACTCGGCACGAACCACATCTGCAGCTGTGGTTGCTCGGTAGTGGCGCAGCGGCAGGCGCAGTTGACCGTCGCCATCAATCAGCCCATAGTCCACACCCCAGGAATCGACACCAATGCCGGCGACCGTCAACCCACGCTCATGGCATTTCGCAACAGCACTGCGCAATCCTTGAAGTCCAGCTTCGAAAAGTTCAACGCCGTTCCAGCAAAGCACACCGTTGTTTTCGACAGGAGTGTTGGCAAAGCGTGCAATCTCGAGCAACTCCAGGCCGTCGCTGCCGAACCACCCGGCGACGACGCGGCCACTCTGTCCTCCCAGGTCGACAGCCAGGTAGGCCGGCCCGGGATTAGATGGCGGTGTAGCCACCATCGATGATGATGCCCTGGCCGGTCAGGTATCCCGATTCCGGTCCTGCGAGGAAGCGCACCAGTCCGAGGAGATCCTCGGGTTCTCCCATCCGACCTGCCGGGATCGCTGCCACCCATTGAGCCTTCAGGTCGGGATTTGCCTCTGTGAACTGCCGTGTCATGTCCGAGAGCATGTATCCCGGTTCGACGGCATTGACCCGGATGCCGGCCTTGGCCCACTCGACGGCAAGTGACTTGGCAAGCATGCTCACTGCTGCCTTGGACGCGTGGTACGAGGCCTGGAACTGCGGCACGTTGACGATGTGCGCGGACATGCTGGAGATGAGTATTGCCGAGCCTGGTTGGCCCGCGGCAAGCAGTCCTCGAGCAAATGCCTGGCAGGCGAAGAAGGTGCCATTCAGGTTGATGTCGATAACTCGCTGCCAGTCTTCGGGCTCAACGTCGACACTTGCACTCCAGAGTGTGATCCCAGCCGCAGTGACCAGGACGTCTGGCAGGCCCAGTACATCGGTGACCTGCTCAAATGCCGATTGCAGTGCGGCAGCATCACGCACATCAACTCGAATTCCCAGTGCGGCTACTCCACAGTCTGCCGCGAGGGCTTCAGCCGTCTGGTTCACATCCTCAAGCACGTCAAGAATGGCGACGCAGGAGCCGTACCTGGCCAGGTCCCTGGCCATGGCAAGGCCAAGACCGCGGCCACCCCCGGTAACCACTGCTGCAGACGGTTGACTCATGAGGCGGAGCATATTGGGCCCCACTGCCTCGTGTGACAATGTTTCAGTGATCGAGGCCGCGATTCCATTGGCGTTTACCGCGTCATGGGCTAGCGGGATCAATCCTTATCTGCTGGTCTTCTTGATGGGTCTGCTGGGACGCTTCACCGATTTCGAGATTCCACTCGCCCTTGAACGCACTGACGTTCTGATTGTGGCCGGCGTGCTTGTGGTGATCGATGCAGTCGCTGACAAGATCATGTGGTTGGACTCGGTATGGGACGGACTGAACACCGCCATCCGACCTATCGCCGGCGCGACTGTCGCCGTGCTGGTCGCTCAGCCGGCACTGGATCTGCCCACCGCGGCGATTGCCGCGAGCGGGGGCCTCGTTGCGCTCATCACGCACCTAGCCAAGGCCACGATTCGACTCGGAGTGAATACCTCGCCGGAGCCTGCAAGCAACGTCGCGGTTTCAGTCACCGAGGATGTCGCGGTCACCACAGTGGTGATCATCGCTTTGGTCAATCCGTGGGTCGCCGGCGCGATCGCAGCAGTGCTGCTGGTCGGCGCCAGCGTCGTGGCTCTGCTCGTCTTCTCAACCGCCAGAGCCGCGCTTCGGGCGCGGCGGCGTGGCCGCCAGAGGCGAAGTCAGCAGCGAGAACAGGAAGGGCCTAGGCCCTCGCCTTGACGTAATACGAGGTGCTGCCCTTCTTCAAGCGCACCAGGTAGGTCCCCGTCTTGGTGAACTCAATCGCCCGCAGCGCGGCGTTCCCCTTCTTATTGGAGTCGGCCTTGCCGATATTGGTCCAAGATCCACTGATCTTGATTTCGGCCGTGAACTGTTGCTTCTTGGGCAGGCCACTCATACGAATGCGAGTGGCCTGGCCGGTCGGGATACTCACCGTCTTCGCCGATCCAGAGGACTTCACTCCCTTGATCAGCGCGGTTCCTTCGGCACTGGAGGAATCGGATTCACTGAAGAGCAATACACCGTCACCCACTGGCTGACCGGTACTACTTGGTTCCGATGTATAGGTGAACCCATTCGACAGGGTGCCGGTCCCTGCGGCATTGGTCACCGCTACCGCTACCGCGCCGGCAGGGCCTGCGGGAGTTAGGGCGGTCATCTGAGTGGGTGAGACGATCACGACGTTTGAAGCTGCGGTAGTACCAAACGTCACCTTGGTCGTACCAGTGAAGTTTGTGCCACTCAGCGTCACTGCCGTACCGCCGCTGGTCGTCCCTTGATTTGGTGACACCGCGACGATCGTGGGCACTCCGGCAGTGCCTCCGCCCGCACCGATGGTGATGGTCTGAGTTGCATCGGTCATTCCGGTGGCACTGAACGTCAGGATGTAGGTGCCATTAGCGCCTGTGACGCCGAGATTGGTGTACCGGCCAACGCCGGAAACAGCCGCAATGGCTGGAGCACCCACCAGGGTTGCACCCGTACTGACCGTCGCGGTGATGGTCGCGGTGCTGGTTGAGACTGTGTTGCCACCTGTGTCCTGCACGGTGACCTGCGGCTGGGTGGTGAATGCAGTGCCTGATGCCGCACCTGCAGCCTGCGTCGTTACTGACAATCTCGCACCTGGGCCTACAACCGGGGTAACGGTTGCAGTGACGCTCGTGAGGCCTGTTGAGGCGAAGGTCAGGGTGTAGGGGATGCCCGGTGAACCGGTGATCCCGAGGTTGGTGAAGGAGGCTAGGCCTGCCGTCGCTGGGACCGTTGTCGTGCCTACCAATGTCGCACCTGTGCTCACACTCACGGTGATATTCGCCGTGCTCGACGTGACCCGATTGCCGCTGCCATCGTTAATCGCGATCTGAGGCTGGGTAGTGAAAGCCGCGCCGTTGGCGGCACCCGCAGGTGCGGTCACGACCACAAGGCCCACTGCAGCGCCGGGAATGGTCACGTTCTGGCTGATTCCCGTCACCCCACTCGCCGTGAAGGTCAAGGTATAGGTGGTACTCGCTGTGCCAGTGATACCAAGGTTGGTGAACGTAGCAACGCCGTTGGATGCAGTGACTGTCGTGGTCCCCACCAAGGTGGCACCGCTACTGACAGCAGCCGTCACCGCCAACGTACTGGAGGTGACCGTGTTGCCGCCCGCATCCTGGATAGCAATGACTGGCTGAGTGGTGAACGCTGATCCCGAGACCGCTCCGTTGGCGGCCGTGGTGACACCGAGCTTGCTGGCCGCGCCGGCTGTCACGGTGATGGATTGCGTCACACTGCTGACGCCCGAGGCAGAGAACGCGAGGGTGTAGGTCCCCGCTGGGGCAGTGATACCGAGGGTTGAAAACGTGGCTGTTCCCCCTGAGGAGAGAACGGAGGTCCCTCCGACCAGCGTGGCACCCGCACTCACCGTCGCAGTCACGGTTGCGTCACCACCAGCCACGGTGATGATCGGTTGAGTGCTGAAGGCGGCACCGGCAGCAGCCCCAGCCGCCTGGGTACTCAGGGTCAGCGAGGTCGCAGCGACGGTGGGTGGCGCAGTAAGGGTCACTCCCGTGGCCAACAGGGCGCCGCCCAGCAGGCCCCGTAGTGCCTTGGACCACGTCCGCTGGTTCATCCCAAACTCCCCTCGCGCCTCACTGTTCACAGCATTATCCATAATTTCTTGGGAATTCGACGCAAGGCGCAGCGGCGCGGCGGTGCCCCCTGTTCAGGTACCCCCTTCACCGGCACCCGTTGGCTCGACCCTGGCCAAGGTGCCTGGATCGGTTCCTGCCAGTACCCAGCACAGTTCCGAGTACACACCGGGGGCACCTGCCACCACACGCCCACCACCGGGCAGTGAGCCCTCCCTGATGAAAT
>CAZKFI010000024.1:0-17910 GCA_964551975.1 uncultured Bifidobacteriaceae bacterium
CCCGCCTCTATGACCCAACCAGCGGTGTCGTGTCCCTTGGCGATATGGATCTCAAGGAGGCCACGCTCGCTTCAATTCACGAAGCGGTGGGCGTCGTTACCCAAGATTCACATCTGTTCCATGACACCATTCGCGCCAACCTGCTGTATGCGCGCCCGGACGCCAGCGATGCCGAATTGATCGAAGCCTGCCGCGCTGCCCAGATAGGTGACCTCATCGATGCCCTACCGGAGGGCCTGAGGACTGTGGTTGGAGATGGCGGTTATCGACTTTCCGGAGGTGAAAAGCAGCGCATTGCCATCGCACGGTTGCTCCTGAAGGCACCTCGGGTGGTCATCCTTGATGAAGCAACAGCTCATCTGGATAGTGAGAGCGAGGCTGCGGTGCAACGCGCACTCGACGCCGCCCTGCAGGGACGCACCTCCCTGGTGATCGCCCATCGTCTATCGACTATTCGTCAGGCAGATCAGATTCTGGTCCTGGTCAATGGCCGCATCGTGGAGCGCGGCACCCACGAGGAGCTGCTGGATCGCGGCAAGGTATACGCAGACCTGTACCGGACGCAGTTTGCCTCGCAGGAGCTCTAAGGCATCCGCAACATGCCGCCATCAATGGCAATACAGGTTCCGGTCACGTAATTTGCTCGAGGGCTGAGCAGAAACGTAGCGGTGGCACCGAACTCTTCCGGGGTGCCGTAGCGGCGGAGTGGAATCGCGCTCTCAGCCCGTGCCTGCGCGGCAACTGGATCACCCGTGGCAGCATCCAGTACACGTATGCGCTCGGTTGCTATTCGCCCGGGGAGCAGTCCGAAGACGCGAATGCCATGCGGACCCACCTCATCGGCGAGATCGCTGACCACCATCGCTAGGCCTGGGCGGAATGCATTAGAGATGCTCAACATGGGGATTGACTGCCGGGCGGAGATAGACAGCACCAGGCCGACCGCAGCGGGCGCAGCGGGATTGGGTCGCGCGATCAAGGTCTGGCAGACACGCCGCGCCATCCGGATCCCGCCGAGGAATACCGAGTGAAACGCCTGCTCCCAATCTGTATCTTCGACGGTCAGGACCGAGCCGGGTGGCGGGCCGCCAACACTGATCAACGCACCGTCAAGGCGGCCAAACGATCGCAGTGCACAGTCAATTGCCTGATCCGCCAACTGCGGGTCAGCCAGGTCCCCGGGTAGGCCTACGGCAGCGCTACCGAGGTCTGCAACGCTGCTATCCACCTGCTCAGGAGACCTGCCAACGAGTACGACGCGGGCACCTTCTGCCACGAGGCAATCGGCAGTCGCGCGCCCAAGGCCCCGAGTGCCACCCGTGACGATGAACACCTGCTCCCGCAACTGCAGATCCATGACATCTCCGGTTCACTTGGCTCGACTGGCTCGACTGTAATGTCGCTTCGACGTCGAGCTAGTGGATCCTCTCAGGTAGCTGGGCACCTTCGTCACGCGCACCGGTACTCAATGATTCGCGTCGGAGCATGTAACCCCAACCACCCACGGCGACGAAGGCGAACAGCACCCACTGCACCGCGTAGGAAATATTGCGCGATGAATCGATCGAAGGCAGGGGGAGTTCAACCAGGCCTTCCTGCAGGGGTTCACTGCTTGTCAGCTGCAGATAGCCGGTGAGAACGGCACCTGTTGACTGCGCAGCATCTGTCGACATTTGCGACAGAGCATCGGGCACCACCGCTGGCACCATGCCCATGGGCAACCCCTGCCACTGCTCGATGTCACGAGATTCAGGGCTTCGGTAGTAGCCCGACACCCGCACCACTCCGGAGGGTGGAGTGGGAAGACTTGGCATGGCGAGGGCATCCGCTTCGGCTGGAACCCAGCCTCGGTTTACCCATACTGGGCCCAGCTCTGTGTTCAACCGACTCAGCACCCAAAAGCCATTACGTCCTTCCAGCGGTCGACGGCGGACAGCGAATTGCTCCTGCGCGTAGGTTCCTGTCAGATCAAGTCGCTGCCACTCCTTGGGCGTGTTTGCCAGCGCAGATGCCAGGGGTACGGCGGTCTGCGCAGTTCGGGTGAGGAGCTCGACGCGTTCCCGGTCACGCTGCTCTGCACGCTGCCACTGCCAGTGGCTGAGGAGGCCGAAGGCGACGACCGACAGCAGGACCAGGGTTGTGAAGGCGACCCAGCGCCGTGTGCGCAATAGCGCCAGCACGCTTACTCGCGAGTGGGGGATGAAGGCGCCATAGGCAGCGCCGGTTGAGGACGACTGGGCACCCCAGTCGAGCCCGGTTCGTCGTTTTCCCGACCCGCGTTGGCGATCACCACCGCCAGGTACGGCAGGATCACGGCGCCTGCTAGCAACACCCATCGCGGCCAACCCGGCACAACAATGGCCCCGAGGACGCAGGCAGTACGAATTCCCATCGAGATCAGATACTTGCGCGTGCGGCCAGCCTGCTCCGCGCTGAGGGCGCGCTGGGCTTGGGTGATGGTGTGAACCGGATCACCTTGCCGTGACGGTGAGCGCATGCCCCTACGCTACGACGACCAGCCACATTCGGCGAGTTCAGCGATGTTCAGGAGGCTCCGACATGTCCCAGCGAACCTATGGCCTCACCGAGATCGTCGGTACCTCCAGCGTCGGCATCGAGGAGGCCATCCACAGCGCGGTGGACCGCGCGGCGAAGTCGATTCGCCATATTGATTGGTTTGAAGTCACCCAGATTCGAGGCTACGTTCGAGATGGCTCAGTTGATCACTTCCAAGTCGCCATGAAAGTGGGCTTCCGCATGGAGGACTCCTGACGCACCCCTGCACTGGCATGATGCGGTCACCAAATACGCCAGGGGAGTAGTTATGACTGAGTTGGGTGCAGCGCTCATCACGGGCGGTAATCGGGGAATTGGCCTGGCTTGCGCCCAAGCACTCCGGGCTGCCGGCCATCCGGTCGTGGTCGCATCTCGCTCAGGGACTGCGCCCGACGGTTTAGCCGCAGTTCAAATGGACGTCAGCAGGCCAGAGACCATCATCACCGGCATGGCGGCAGCGGAGGAGCTCGTTGGCCCAATCACGGTAGCCGTGGCCAACGCAGGCATTACTCGCGATACGTTGCTCATGCGGATGTCTGATGAGGACATCGCAGATGTCGTAGCGACGAACCTGATCGGTCCCATCCATCTCGCCAGGCAATGTCTTCGCGCGATGCTCAAGGCACGATCTGGGCGGATCATCTTCATTTCGTCAGTGGTTGCGGCCACCGGTTCAGCCGGTCAGGTCAACTATGCGGCAGCCAAAGCAGGCCTGACCGGCGTCGCGCGCTCACTCGCGCGTGAAGTTGGTTCACGGGGAATCACCGTCAATGTCGTTGCACCAGGTTTCGTTCAAACGGATATGACCGCCGTGTTAGACGAGGATCGCAAGGCTCAAATCCTCCAATCCATTCCCGCCGGCCGATATGCTGCGCCGGCCGAGGTGGCCAGCGTGGTGAGATTCCTGGCATCACCTGACGCCTCTTACATCACCGGGGCGGTTATTCCCGTTGACGGTGGGTTGGGCATGGGACTGTAGATCAGGTTCTGCTCTTACTGGAATCTTGAGAAGGGAAGACATGGGCATCCTGCAAGATAAGAACGTTCTCATCACGGGAGTCCTGACCGATCAATCGATTGCATTCCACGTTGCTCGCTTGGCCCAAGAGCAGGGAGCGAACGTTGTCCTCTCTTCCTTTGGCCGAACCGCCTCCTTGACGCGCCGTGCGTCAGCTCGACTGCCTCAGCAGGCCCCTGTCATTGAGCTCGACGTGACCAATGACGAAGACTTGGGCGCCCTTGTCCAACGGTGCCGCGAGCACTGCGATGGCCTTGACGGCCTCCTGCATTCCGTCGGTTTCGCCCCCTCCGATGCGCTGGGCGGGAATTTCCTCAACACCACCTGGTCTGACGTCGCCGTGGCCATGCAGGTGTCCGCGTTTTCACTGAAGTCATTGACGATGGCAGCCCTGCCACTCCTGCGCCCTCCGGCTTCCGTGGTGGGTCTTGATTTTGATGCCTCCGTTGCCTGGCCAAAGTACGACTGGATGGGGGTGGCCAAGGCTGCCCTGGAAAGCACCACCCGCTACCTGGCACGTGATCTGGGTGCGCAGGGCATCCGCGTCAACCTTGTGGCCGCTGGTCCGATCAGAACGATGGCGGCCAAGAGCATTCCCGGCTTCGAGGAGTTTGAGGGTGTGTGGGCCGAGCGGGCCCCGCTCAGCTGGGATGTTGACAACCCGGACCCAGCCGCCCGCGCCTGCGTTGCGTTGATGTCCGACTGGCTGCCAGCAACGACCGGCAGCATCATTTACGCAGACGGCGGGGTGCATTCCCAGGGTGCCTGATCTGTTGCTTATTCGCCATGCGAAGTCTGACTATCCAGCCGGCATCAGCGACCATGATCGACCGCTGAGCGCACGCGGGCGCCTCGATGCGGCCGTTGCCGCGAATTGGCTGGCACAAAGCGCCATCGTCACCGCGCCTGCCATCGCCTTGGTTTCCAGCGCCCGCCGAACACGGGATACCTGGGCGATTCTGCAGACAGGGCTGGAGCAGTCTGCGCAATTGAGCCTGACGGTGAACATCACCTCTGACCTGTATGAGGCGGGAGTAGGTGCCGTCGAAGCACTCGTGGCCAGACATCGAGACGACGGACAGACCGTGATTGTCGTCGGACACAATCCAACGATGCACGCCACAGCACTACACCTTGCTGGCGATTCCGTTGCGCAGACAGTGCTCGCTGAGCGTTTCCCTACCTGCACCATCGCGGTGGTGAGGATGGGCGCTGATTCAATCTCGGGAGCATTGGTTGATCTGCAGATACCACGCGCCAAGGTCACCTAGGGCAGGCTCACTCGGGAAAGCGCGCGTCCGCCTCTTCGACTTCTTCGCGTGTAATCCCCAGCAGGAACAGCACCGAATCCAAGTAGGGGACCGACAGGGCTGCGTCTGCAGCGGCTCGGGCAGGCTCCTTGCCATTGAATGCGACACCAAGTCCCGCGGCTTCGAGCATCTCGACATCGTTCGCGCCATCGCCTATTGCGATGGTGCGCCTCAGCGGTATGTCGAAGTGCTCTGCGAAGGCCTCTAGTGCTTCACGCTTACCGCGACGATCAAGGATGGGGCCTTTCAGTCGCCCAGTGAGTACCCCGTCGATAACCTCGAGATTGTTGGCTCGAACACCGTCGACCCCGAGTTCATTGGCCAGGGGCTCAATGACCTCGGCAAAGCCACCTGAGACCAGGCACACTCGATAGCCGAGTCTCTGCAAAGTTCTGCACAGCGTCCGCGCTCCGGGGGTCAGGGTCAGGGCGTCACGGACTTCGTCCAACACCGTTGCCGGTACACCTTGCAGCAGTTCAACGCGTGCACGTAGCGATGTGGCAAAGTCCAACGACCCACTCATTGCCTCATGGGTCAAGCGTGCTACTGCCTCTGCAACACCTGCCCGTGCGGCAATTTCATCGATTACCTCATCGGTGATCAAGGTGGAATCTACGTCCATGACGATGAGGTGTTGCCCGCGACGATCCAAGCCCGGTTCCTGCACTGCAATATCGACCCCAGCGCGGCGAGCAGTGACTGCCAGGGCACTGCGCAGGTCCTGAAGATGAGCCCCTGAACCTTCGAAGGCCACCGCCGTGACGGGATAGGCGGCAATGCGTCGGATGCGGTCGATGTTGCCGCCATGGTTAGCGATTTGCGTTGCGATCTGTTGCACTGCATCGGGTCGCAGGGGTGCACCGAGCACGGTGACCTCAATGCGCTGCTGGCGATGAAAGGGGCTCTCTTGAGCACCGGGCACCGTGGTGACATCCATGTCTTCGGCGGCCGCGGCCTGACGGGCGGCCCTGCGGACTTTGCTCATGACCTCAAAGACGTCTTGTCCGGCTGCTAGTGCGGGTTCCATTCCAACGAGGACCGACAGCACAAGACGACCCCGAACAACGATCTGCTCCATGTCCAAGATGACGAGCGGAAATGGGGCCAACGCAGAACACAGGCCTGCGGTGACACCGGGGTGATCGTCTCCGGTGAGTGTGATGAGGAGCGTCTGCGGCAGGCCAATTGGCCCCGTCGTATCGCTCATCGGTACAGGTTATCGATCAGTGCCGCGTAGCAACGGGAACGGGGGCAGACCGCATACTCGCCTATGCTCGACCCGTGTTCGACGAGCAAGCCGTGCTGAGTATGCGATCGGTCGGTGTGCGTCGAGGCGAGCAGTGGCTGCTGAAGGATGTGAATTGGCAGGTCAGCGCGAGGGATCGATGGGTGATCCTGGGCCCCAACGGTGCCGGCAAGAGCACGCTGCTGACCATCGCGGCTGCTCAACTGTTTCCCACGCGCGGATCGGTGCAGATCCTCGGCGAGGAGCTTGGCAGCGTGGACATCACCGAACTTCGGACTCGCATTGGCTGGTCAAGTGCACTACTGGCGAGCGAGATCCCGCCTGAGGAGTCCGTGCTGAATGTGGTCCTCACTGGTGCATATGCCGTAACCGGAAGGTGGCGTGAGCAGTACGACGTGATGGATGCCGGTCGTGCCGCCCAGTTGGTGAACGAATGGGGATTGGGCGATCTCGCTGCTCGACCCTTCGGAACACTTTCTGAGGGTGAACGCAAAAGATGCCTCGTGGCCCGCGCGCAGATGTCGAATCCAGAGCTGCTGATCCTTGATGAGCCCGCGGCAGGTTTGGACCTTGCAGGCCGTGAACAGTTAGTCGCCGGTCTTTCCCGACTAGCTCGCGATGCAGGGGCTCCGGCCATTTTGTTGGTCACGCATCACGTCGAAGAGATCCCGAACGATTTCACCCACCTGTTGCTCCTGCGCGATGGCCAAGTAACTGCCCGAGGACCCATCATCGAGACACTCAGCCAAGACGCGCTGAGTCAAGCCTTCGGTATGCGTATTCAACTCCACCAGGCCGATGGTCGGTTTTTCGCCTCGCAGCGAAGGTCCTGACGATGCGATGGCTATTCGGGGACCAATTGGGTCCACATTTCGATGATGGCGGACAGATACTCCTCATCGAATCGCAGGCAGCGTTCGCTCGCCGACCCATGCACCGGGCCAAGGCCCAAATCCTGATGAGTGCCATGCGCCATCGCGCAGCAGAACTCGGTCAGCGAGCAACCTTCGTGGAGGCACTAAACTACCGCACCGCGCTGCAACAGCATGCGCCGACCGAAGTTATCGACCCCACGAGTCGGGCTGCTCGCGCGATGGTGAGGGACCTACCCGATGTCACCATCCACCCAGCCCGTGGCTTCACAGCAAGTCACCAGGATTTCGAGCACTGGCTTGCGGAGAGGGAGGCGCGCGGGCTGAAGCGCCTTCGTATGGAGGACTGGTACCGCTGGCATCGAGAACGGCTCGGCATCCTGATGGATCCGGACGGTCCTGTGGGCGGACGCTGGAACTTTGATGAGGCGAATCGCCTTCCCCCGCCGAAGGGGGCCCAAGACCTCGGCCTAAGACCCGCATGGATGCCCGTTGAGGATGACATTGACGCTCAAGTACGCGACCGGCTGCTCGAGTGGGAGGCCCAGGGTCATCTGCGACTGGTTGGTGCGGATGGGCCACGACGCTTTGCCGTGACGCGTGCTGAAGCACTGCAAGCGATGGCGGACTTTATTGAGCATCGACTGAGCGCATTTGGGCCATACGAGGACGCCACAATGGAGGCAGACCCCGTGATGGCGCACTCACTGCTTTCGGTGCCGATGAACCTGGGATTACTGCATCCCCTCGAACTCGTTGAGGCAGCGGCTGCTGCCTACCAGTCCGGACGGGCACCGCTTGCCAGCGTCGAGGGGCTCATACGTCAGGTGATCGGCTGGCGGGAGTACGTGTGGCAGCTGTACTGGTCACTGGGTGCGGAGTATGCAACCGAGTCGAACGCGCTTCGTGCCGAGCAACCCCTTCCCGACTGGTTCGCAACCCTCGACACCAGCGACGTGAAGGCTCGTTGCCTGCAGCAGGCACTGGGGACCGTGCATGAATGGGGCTGGTCCCACCACATCGTGCGTCTGATGATCCTGGCGAACTGGAGCCTTCAGCGTGGCTACCGGCCGGTCGAGGTTCGAGACTGGTTCGTCACACGCTTCGTCGATGGTTACGACTGGGTTATGGACGCAAACGTCATCGGTATGGGGCTGTATGCAGACGGTGGCGTGATGGCTACCAAGCCCTACGCCGCAGGAGGTGCCTACATCCACCGGATGACGAACCACTGCGGGCAATGCGTCTACAAGCCCACCGAACGTACCGGCCCTCGCGCTTGCCCGTTCACTGCCGGGTACTGGGCATTCCTCGATCGAAATGAAGATGCGCTCGCTGGTAATCATCGCCTCGCCCAGCCAATGGCAGGGTTGCGTCGACTCAAGGATCGCGCTGAGGTCGTAGCGGCCGAGCGTCTACGGGGAGACGCACCGCCGTAACGCCAGGCAACCGAAGAACGAACCGGATCCGTAATACGCTCACGGCATGGCCGGAACCGTGGATACGGCCACACCCAGGTCCTGGAAACTGGTGATCGCCGGTATCGCCTTCGGCCTGGCGATCCTCAGCGCACTCGCCGTGCTGCTGCTGTGGCGAATGTTCGGGATGACCGATCAGGCAATCATGTCCGCGGGACGGATTGCCACGAGTGCCCCGGCGATCGTCATCGACATCGATCGTCTCCGCACCCAATTCCCCATACCGGGTGTCCTCCTCGGCCAACCTGCCACCAACCTGGCGGCCACGGCGGTGGACGGCTCGGTGCTCTTTGTCGGTATGGGCGAGGCGAGCCAGGTGGATTCCTACCTCCTCGGTAGCCCTTTGGCCCTTGCACGCTTTCGATCCGATCCCGGCGCCGCTGACGGAACGACCTCAACCTGGGAAGTAACGGAGGTCAGCGGCCCTACGCTGCCCAGCCCACCGGAGTTGGCGCCAGTGTGGGAACGTGCCGCAACTGGGCGACCAGCGGTACTGCCCGTCTCCGATGCGCTGCCAGCCACGGTCGTCATCATGGGGGTCGAGCCCAAGCCCGGCCTCGATGTGATCATCGATGTGCGGGTGCAGGTTCCCGGCATCGACGTCGTCACAGCGGGAATCGCCGCACTGGCTGGGCTGAGCCTCGTAGCCGGCCTGATTCTGCTGTATTTCTCATTGGCGCCGGCCCGAACCCCGCACGCATGAACGAGCGCCAACGCGTTCCCTCTGGGCAGGACCGGTCGGTGAACCGGGCAGAGGCAGCCGGTCCGGAGCGCACGGATCGCATCTGGACCATTCCTAATGCGCTGAGCGCCCTGCGACTTGCCGGAGTGCCGTTGTTTCTCTGGCTCGTCCTCGTGCCGCAGGCCGACCTGGCAGCATTTCTCCTGCTGATCCTTGCCGGTGTCTCGGATTGGCTGGACGGCGCCATTGCTCGGGCCACCGGCCAATTCAGTCGCCTGGGCGCATTGTTGGACCCGCTGGCTGATCGCCTCTACATCGCCGCAACGCTCGTTGGCCTCGCGCTGCGGGGCATCATTCCGTGGTGGCTGGTCGCGATTCTTGCCCTCCGCGAAATCATGTTGCTGGCCCTGGTTCCCCTGCTTCGACGCCAGGGTCGGACCGTCATGAAGGTGACACTGGTGGGCAAGGCAGCAACCTTCTGTCTGCTCTGGGGCTTTCCATTCCTCCTCCTGAGTTCCCTCACCGGCCCGTTAGGGGAGTTCGCACGGTTCTGTGGGTGGGCATTCGCCCTCTGGGGAACGGCGCTGTATTGGTGGGCGGGCCTGGACTACTGGCGCGCCGCCATGCGATCGGCAAAGTCCTCGTCAGGGATGGGTGTTTGAGGGCCTGGTTGCACGTCCGACGGGCGCAGTAGAGTCGGATCCTCACCTAGTGGAGGTGCCATGATCCCCGGCGAACTCAGGTACACCGCCGAACACGAGTGGGTTCGGCTCAATGATGACGGAACGGCCACCTTCGGGATCACGCATCATGCTCAAGATGCACTCGGTGACATCGTCTATGTCAGTATCCCCAAAGCTGGCGAGAAGCTCACGGCCGGAAGTCCATGTGGTGAAGTCGAGTCGACCAAGAGTGTCAGCGATATTTACGCTCCCATAAGTGGCGTCGTCATCGAGAGTAACGCTGCACTCGATGCACACCCGGAGACCATCAATGCTGACCCCTACGGAGCTGGCTGGATGATCACGATGCAGGCCGATTCGGCAGCTGATATCGACGGCCTGCTTGGCGCAACCGAGTACGAGGCATTGACTCGAGCCTGATGATCACCTGTCTCAGCTGTGGTGCGTCGGCCGAAGCGGCGGATCGGTACTGCGCGACCTGCGGCGAAGAACTTTCGGCCGTGCAAGGCGCCGCTGACGACACCGGCACTATCGCGCGTTTTGTAGGACCCGATACCGGCTCGGGCCCCATGTCTTCGGTCGGGGCGGGAACCAGACTTGACCTACCAATCGGTACCGGTGTGCTTGTCGTGCATCGTGGGCCCGGGGAGGGGACCGAGTACCACTTGGAGAAACCCATCATCAGCATCGGACGTTCCCCGGACTCTGACATTTTCCTCGACGACGTGACCGTCAGCCGCAGGCACGCTGAACTCCGCCGGGGCGCTCCCGGATGGAGCGTCCGTGACACTGGCAGCCTTAACGGCACTTACGTCAATCGGCGACGAGTCGATGACCGACTCCTGCAACCCGGCGACGAACTGCAGATCGGCAAATTCAGATTCGCGTTCCTCGTTGGCATGGCAGAAACCGGCACGGGTGCCGTGCCCCATCAGGAATCATGAGTCAATCTCCCGAACGGCGTCAGCGCCAGAGATTCGAAGGTGCTCCATCGGCGGAACCACGACAGGAGCCGTCGGTCAGTATCGGCGAGGTACTGGCCCTGCTGCAGCAGGAATTTCCCGATATCTCAGTGAGCAAGATCCGATTCTTGGAGTCGGAAGGTTTGGTGCGTCCATTGCGAACCCCGTCAGGCTACCGACGGTTTCGCGATGCGGATATTGAGCGACTTCGCACAGTACTCACACTGCAACGAGACCACTACCTGCCACTGAAGGTCATCCGCGAACATCTTGAAGCAGCCAGTCAGGGAGCGCAGAGCCCGGCATTCCAAGGCAATGGGCTGCAATCGGCGGATTTTCGCCCGGGTGCGGGGCGACTGCGTCTGGACCGAGCGGAATTGGCAGATGCCACAGGTCTTCCGACAGATACCGTGGATGATCTCGTGGGGATCGGCCTGATCGCTCAAACTCCGCTTGGCACGTTTGATCAAGAGGCGTTCGCAATCTGCGAAATCGTCAGCCGGCTCGCCGAGCACGGGGTGGAGCCGCGCCATCTGCGGTCATTTCGCGTCGTAGCCGACCGGGATGCCGGCTTGATCGACCAGATGACCGGCCCACACCGGGTTCGCGGTTCCGCTCAAGACCGGCTTCGTGCCGAGGAACTCGCACGGGAACTTGCCGCCTTAATCACCAGCCTGCACGCAGCGGTGCTGCGATCCGAACTGGTCCGTGAGGCTCCGGTCGAGGGGTTACGCTGATCGAATGCAGGCCCTCGACGTTGTTGGTGTCCGGATGGAAGTGCCCTCCAATAGCCCCATCGTGCTGCTGAGGGATGCCACGAGCCAGCGGTACCTGCCGATCTGGGTGGGTGCGGTTGAGGCCACGGCTATCGCGTTCGCCCAGCAAGGGGTCGTTCCGCCGAGACCACTCACTCACGACCTGTTCCGGGACACCCTCACCGCGATCGGTGCACCACTGGCCGAGATCCACATCACGGACCTGCGCGATGGAGTGTTCTTCGCAGAATTGGTGTTCCAGTCGGGTATCCGGGTCAGTGCCCGCCCCTCGGATGCCATCGCCCTTGCTCTGCGCTTCGGGGTGCCCATCCTGGGCGCGGACTCAGTCCTCGATGAGGCCGGGATCGAGATTCCCGATGAAGAGCCCGCCGAGGACGAGGTAGAGCGATTCCGCGCATTTCTTGACCAGGTTTCACCTGAGGACTTCGGCTGAAATGCGTCACCGTAACCAGGGCGTGTCGCGTTGACCACCCCACAGGCGCCCCCTAGTGTCTGTGACGCATGTGACTGATGTGACGAAAGTGAAACCAAGGCGGTCAGTATTCCCGCCCAGGAGGTGGATGTGAGCACGCCCCCGCAGCAGGGCCCCATCGGCACGGTTGCCGGTACCGCCGACCCCTACGGTCAGTCCGCCCTGTTCGACGATCGTGACCTACGTCCGCTTCCGGCAGATGTGGGCTATCGAGGCCCGGTGGCCTGTGCGGCCGCCGGAATTACTTACCGGCAACTGGATTACTGGGCGCGCACGGGACTGGTCGAGCCCTCAGTGCGTCCTGCAGCAGGTTCCGGATCCAGCCGCCTCTACGGATTCCGCGACATCCTCATTCTTCGCATCGTCAAGCGCCTTATCGATACGGGCGTATCCCTACCCAACATTCGCGCCGCTGTGCTGCACCTATCGCAACGCGGGGGAGATGACTTGGCGCGCATCACCCTGATGAGCGACGGGGCCACCATCTACGAGTGCCGGAGCGCAGACGAGGTCATCGACCTGGTCCGTGGCGGCCAAGGCGTATTCGGCATCGCCGTCGGCAGCGTCTGGCGTGAGGTGGAAGGCGCCCTGGCCACCCTGCCAGGGGAGCGACCCATGGATATCGAGTCCGACTCCGGCGATTCGGCTGATGAACTGATTCTGGGTGAAAACGGACACGTCATCGGCGACGAGCTCGCCGCGCGTCGCGCCCGTCGGATCGCTGGCTGAACTCAGCTTCTTCAGTAGGCTGCTCTTGCTGATCGACCCCGGTCGGGAGAGTGCCCACGAAGCCATCGTGGGCCGCCGAAGGAGCAATCTCCCCGACAACCTCTCAGGCACCAGGACCGTCCGGGGAAGGCACCTCTGGAAATGAGGTTTCCTCCACCGACGGTGCAAGCCGGCCACAGCCGGTGAAGCTCTCAGGTCGCGCAGTGCGCGGGAAACAGAGGGGGAGCGGGGCGACTTCCGTCCGGTAGTCGCGCCGTGGCCCCAATGTCCCGTGGCCCGACTGGAGGCGATGCGCGATGTCTGATGTTGCACCGGTGTTCGACCCCGCTGATACCGCTGTTGACCTAGATTTCACCCGCAGGCATATCGGCCCTGATCAAGCTGCTATCGACACGATGCTCAACGCACTCGGTTACTCATCACTGGACGAGTTGACAGCGGCAGCAATCCCAGAATCAATCCAGTCCCATCAACCGCTGGCAACCCCCGCTGCGCTTGCTGAACATGAAGTTCTTGCGGAACTGGCACTGCTAGCAGACGCCAACGAGATCGTGGCCAGCATGATCGGTCTGGGCTACTGCCGAACCCGGACACCAGGAGTGATTCTGCGCAATGTCCTGGAGAATCCGGCCTGGTACACGGCGTACACCCCGTACCAGCCGGAGATCGCCCAGGGGCGCCTCGAGGCCCTCCTCAACTTCCAAACGGTCATCGAGGACCTCGTCGGGCTGCCGATCGCCGGCGCCTCTCTGCTGGACGAACCCACCGCCGCAGCGGAGGCCATGGCTCTGGCCTGGCGCGCACACAAGGGGGAGGGGTCGGTCTTCCTCGTTGACGCTGATACCCATCCGCAAACGTTGGCCGTACTGCGCACCCGAGCAGAGCCTCTCCAGATCGAAATCCGGGTGCGCGAACTGCCGAATCCGGAGCTCCCGCTGACCGGGGTGTTCGGAGCCCTCATGAGCTATCCCGGCTCCAGCGGGCGCATCTGGAATATGAAGTCGACCATCGAGTTGCTGCACGCCCAGGACATCACGGTTATTTGCGCAACAGACCTGTTGGCCATGACCCTGCTCACTCCGCCGGGTGAGTTGGGTGCCGATGTGGTCATCGGGTCCGCCCAGCGCTTCGGAGTGCCCATGGGCTTCGGTGGTCCCCATGCGGCCTTTATGGCCGTTCGCGCCGGTCTGGAGCGAACGCTGCCAGGGCGCCTGGTTGGGGTCAGCGTCGACGCAGATGGCAATCCGGCCTACCGATTGGCTCTGCAGACCCGCGAACAGCACATCCGCCGCGAGAAGGCGACAAGCAACATTTGTACAGCGCAGGTGCTGCTCGCCGTCATCGCATCGATGTACGCGGCGTATCACGGTCCGAGCGGTCTGCGGGCTATGGCGGCACGGGTACATGCCATGGCGGTCACACTGGCTGAGGGACTCGACAAAGCCGGCGCCCAGCGACCGACTGATGGCTTTTTCGACACCGTGCGCTGGTCAATGCCAGGCACGGCGGCCGCATTTCAGCAGAGCGCACGCTTGCGGGGGATCAACGTGCGTCAAGTGGACGAGGACACGGTTTCAGTCACGACCGACGAATGCACCAGCCTGGGGGAGATTCAGGCCCTGCTAGACGCCTACGCGGACGTCACACACACCCCCACACCGCAGGCAGCGCTCACGCAGCCAGTCGATGCCTTCGCAGACATGCCGCGCTGGGACAGCGCGCTGCGACGCGCAACCGGGTATCTCGCACATCCGGTATTCAGCCGATATCAAAGTGAGACGGCCATGCTGCGTTACCTGCGGCGACTGGCTGACCGGGATGTTGCGCTCGACCGGTCGATGATTCCCCTGGGTTCATGCACGATGAAGCTCAACGCCACGACCGAGATGGCTGCCATCACCTGGCCGGCCTTCGCCAACATTCATCCCTTTGCACCCGTAGACCAGGCGAATGGCTACGTACGGATGATTCGAGATCTGGAAGCGTGGCTTGCAGATATCACTGGATACGACGCAGTAAGCCTGCAGCCAAATGCCGGATCCCAGGGTGAGTTCGCAGGTCTGCTGGCGATTCGCGGCTATCACCATGCGCGCGGTGACCACCATCGCGATATCTGCCTCATACCCAGTAGCGCGCATGGAACCAACGCTGCCAGCGCAGTGATGGCGGGGATGCGCGTTGTCGTCGTGCGCTGCGATGAGCTCGGTAACGTCGATCTCGCAGACCTTCAGTCTCATATCGCAGAGCATCGCGACAAACTTGCCGCGCTGATGATCACCTACCCGTCAACGCACGGAGTGTTTGAGTCTGCTGTCAAGGACATTTGCGCCGCCGTACACGATGCTGGCGGCCAGGTCTACGTCGACGGCGCCAACCTCAATGCCCTCGTCGGCCTTGCGCAGCCGGGGCGTTTCGGAGCCGACGTATCGCACCTCAACTTGCACAAGACCTTCTGTATCCCGCACGGTGGCGGAGGTCCGGGAGTGGGGCCTGTTGCCGTGCGGGCACACTTGGCACCGTACCTACCCAATCACCCACTGCGCCCTGAGTGCGGTCCGGCGGCAATGGGTTTTGCCGACGGGGGAGTTGGCCCGGTGAGCGGGGCACCCTGGGGTAGCGCCGGAATCCTGCCAATCCCGTGGGCCTATATCCGCTTGATGGGCCCGGATGGTCTTCGTAAGGCGACCCAAGTGGCCATCCTTACAGCGAATTACGTGGCGAAACGACTGGCGCCGCACTATCCCGTGCTCTACACCGGCCAGTCAGGACTCGTGGCCCATGAATGCATCCTGGATCTGCGGTCAATCACCGCGGAGACCGGAGTTACCGTGGACGACGTCGCCAAGCGCCTGATGGACTACGGGTTCCACGCGCCCACCATGTCATTCCCAGTTGCCGGTACCTTGATGGTGGAACCTACGGAAAGCGAAGACCTGCCTGAGGTCGAGCGCTTTATCGAGGCGATGATCTCCATTCGCGCAGAGATCAGCCGTGTTGCCTCCGGTGAATGGAACGTGGAAGCCAGTCCATTACGCCAGGCTCCGCACACGGCTGAATGCCTCGTTGGTGACTGGACATTGCCGTACCCACGCGAACTCGGGGCCTACCCAGTTCCGCAGTTGCGGCGGGCCAAGGTCTGGCCGTTTGTGCGGCGCATCGATGGGGCATTCGGCGACCGGAACCTGGTCTGCTCCTGTCCACCGATCGAGGCGCTGGCATCCGTCTAGACCCTCCCGGGATTATCTGACATAATATACCTTATCGGCGTTTCTCAGGAACCCCCAGAAGTACCGGTTTGGCCCATTGGTCCACAGGTTGCCTGCTGACCGGGCATCCGCGGCCACAACCTGCAACAGTGGCAGGAATTGGACGTGGAACCAGATTCGCGTCTGCGGCGTCCAAGGTCCAACTGCAGGACCAAGTAGAGCAACCAAGCACGGCAACCAGGAAGGAGTATGCGATGGCCGAGTCCATGCGCGGGTCCAGATTGGGATGGGTGAGTTACGAACGCGATGAAGGTGTTGAGTTGGCCGAGCGTCACTATGTGACATATCGCTGCCCAGCTGGGCATCGATCGCTCGTACCCTTTGCCGCAGAGGCTGAGGATGTACCGCGTGAGTGGAGTTGCCGCTGCGGGGCCACGGCGGCCATCGATAGGCCCTCAGCCAAAGTCGCCGAACCGGCTGACCGAGTTGTACGCCCCACGCGCACGCACTGGGACATGCTCCTCGAGCGCCGCAGTATCGCTGAGTTGGAAGAACTCCTTCAGGAGCGTCTTGACCTGCTCCATGGTGGCGCACTGACGACTCGCCGGTCAGCCTAATCGGCGAACTGGTCTACGCACTGCAGACGTCGACGGGTTAGGCCTTCTTGATCCCGAGGCGGTTCTGCATGCCCCAGACCGTCACGCGCCAGAGGGCCTCGGCGACGATGCGCTGACTCATCTTGCTTGTGCCTGCGGTTCGCTCAATGAAGGTTATCGGCACTTCCTGCACGCGTAGACCGCGCTGTACCGCTCGCCACGCGAGATCTACTTGGAAGCAATAACCCTGTGAGTCCACCTCATGAAGATCTAGGGCTTGTAGCGTTGACGACCGAAAGGCTCGAAATCCGCCGGTCGCATCATGGAGTGGCACGCCAAGCATCATGCGGGTGTAGAAGTTTCCACCTCGCGAGAGCCACTCCCGATGCTTCGGCCAGTTGACGGCTCCCCCACCCGGTACCCAGCGCGCCCCCAAGACAAGATCTGCCTCAGGCAGAGCCTCCAAGAGTCGCGGCAGTTGTTCCGGTTGATGCGAGCCATCGGCATCCATCTCGACGACCACGTCATATCCGCGGGAGAGTGCCTCGTCGAAGCCGGCTAGGTACGCGCGACCGAGCCCGGATTTGCCTGGGCGATGCAGAACCGAGATTGCCGGATCCGCACTAGCTAGGGCGTCGGCAAGTTCTCCCGTTCCATCAGGGGAATTGTCATCAACCACCATGATGTCCAGGTCAGGTACAGCCTCCCGGACTCGGGTGGTGATGACAGGAAGGTTGGCGCGTTCGTTGTAGGTCGGGATGACCACAACTGCGCGACCTAGACCGGGAAGCTCGGGCATTAGCCCACTGTACGTGTCTGATCGGCGGCACCGGCCTGATCGCGATCCCTCCGTGAGGAAGATCGCAATGCCGCGACTAAGGCCCCGACAGCGAAGAGTCCAAAGACCAACTCGAGCCAACCACCGATAACCATGGCTGGAACCACGTTCACTCGCAACGGTACAGGCGCCAGCAGAAAGCCAGTTTGCGACTCGTTGAGTCGCTGCGTGACTGCTCCAGAGGTATCAATTACTGCTGAGATACCGCTGGTTGCTGCGACCAGCACAAACCGTGATGTCTCCAGGGCCCGCATACGTTCAATCTGCAATTGTTGATCGGGCTGCGCGGTGCCACCGAAAGTGGCGTTGTTCGTCTGCACTGCCAATACCTCTGCCCCACCAACGACGACGTCACGAACCACGTCATCGTTGGCCACCTCAAAGCAGATCACCAGTCCGAGGGGTACACCCGCGACGGTGAGATTGCCCGGCAGCTCCCCTGGTTGAAAATCGCGATAGACGCGATCGAGCCGATCAATGAACTGG
>CAZKFI010000024.1:17920-31777 GCA_964551975.1 uncultured Bifidobacteriaceae bacterium
ACCGTGCGATAGGGAACGAATTCCCCAAAAGGCACCAGGTGCCGCTTGATGTAGCGCTCCCCCGGACCCGTGACAGGGTCCCAAACGATCCCAGCATTGCGAATCAGCGTGCTGTCTTCAGGCACTTCAAGCACTGCTCCTACCAGGATCGGTGCACGCACTAGTTGAGCCGACCGCGTGATGGCCTCGGCTGCCTGGGCATCAAGGTAGGGGTCTATGTCTGAGGAGTTCTCGGGCCACAGCACGAAATCTGGCTGCGTCACCGCACCCTGTTCGATTGCCCGGCCAAGCTTCAGGGACTGCAGGGCGTGGTTGTCTAGGACGGCTCGACGTACGTCCATCGCTCCCATGCCCAATTGCGGTGTGCCACCCTGGACGATTGCAATCGTGGCAGTGTTCGAAGTGTTCGTAGGGTTGGTAGTGCTCGTATCATTCGCAGGTGAGCTGGGCGTGCTGACCACTCGCATAATGAAGAGGCCAAAGATCCCAACGGTGATAACCAGTGCCGCCGCGAGCCTCGTGTGACGACGTCGCTCGCGCAGCCCCACGCAGAGTGCAACGATCACGGCCCCGAACAGGGCAACAATCGCACTTACCCCCACCATCCCCAGCACCCAAGCCGGCGGTCCGAAGATCGTGTCCGCCTGAGCAAATGCGAGGCGCCCCCAGGCAAACCCGCCCCAGGGAATCCGGCTCCGCAGCCCCTCGCTCAGCACCCACAGCGCAGCGACCGCAACCACCCACAGCGGCCAGATCGAAAGTCGAGTGACTAAGGCTGTACCCACGCCGACAAGGCCGATCCAGCAGGCGCACAGGGTGGACAGAAGAAACCAGGCATCCGGACCCACCACCTGCAGCCAGGCCAGCATCGGCAAGTAGGCAGCCCAACCCGCGAGAAGACCCACCACCAGACCGCGCCGAATCGTTGATCGGTAGGCAGCAGCCGTGATAAGCGCGACGCCGAACGGAGCCGAGTAACCCCATCCCAGAGGCGGGAACGCACTCCAGAGAGCCAGGCCCCCGAGAAGTGCGCAGACCAACGCCAACGGCCAGCCGAAGAGAGGCTTCACCACGATCGCTACACGCACACCAGTTCGCGGGGCTGCCTGTTCAACACCATCGATCCGTCGATGGTGCAGATCACGATGTCTTCGATCCGAGCCCCGTATCGGTCTGGAAGGTAGAAGCCGGGCTCGACGCTGAATGCCATACCTGGTTCCAGTGGACGCTCGTTCCCCTCGACGATGTACGGGTCTTCGTGGGTTTCCAGGCCGATCCCATGGCCAGTTCGGTGAATGAAGTAAGAACCAAGGTCAGCAGCGGCCAACTGCGAGCGAGCAATGGCATCAATCGCCGCACAGCGTGTGCCGGGAGATACACCAGCCACAGCCGCTTCCTGCGCTGCCTTTAAGACCGCATACATCTGGCGATACTGTGGACCTGGATCACCGATGGCATACGTTCTTGTGCAATCACTGCAGTAACCGGAGGGCATCGTTCCTCCGATATCGACGACAATCGCATCTCCTCGCTGCAGGATGCGATCAGACACCGCATGGTGCGGGCTGGCGCCGTTCGGGCCGCTGGCAACAATGACGAAATCGACCTGCGAGTGGCCGGCCGCCAAGATCAGTTCGGCGATGTCGGCACCAACTTCACGTTCGGTGCGTCCAGGTGCCAAGAGGGCCGCAACCTGGCCATGCACCCAGTCGATCGCCCTACCTGCCTCGGCCAAGAACTCCATCTCCTGGGCGTCCTTGACCATGCGTAGCTGCTGCAGTACCAGCCCAGCGGCACGCTGGGTTACCGCAGGCATGACCTCGCGGGCGCGCAGTACCTGCATGGCCCACATGTGATCCGCGACCGCGACAACGCGGGCATCAGGAATCTGAGCGGCGACGCGCTCCCAGGCATCGTCGGTCTCCTGCCAGGACTCCAGGTGGACTCCCGCCTGTTCGACGCCGCTTGCCTGTGCTGCCAACACTTCAAGCGCTGGCAGTACCAGTACGGGCTCACCGCGGGTAGGAACCACCAGACAGGTCAAGCGTTCAAGAGCAACGGCGTCGTAGCCGATCAGGTACCGCAGATCCGGGCCCGGGGTTATCAACAGGGCGTCTACCCCAGCGGCATCGGCCGCTTGCTGCGCCCGGGTGAGCCGCCTACGTAGAGACACATGGTCAACTGCCGCCTGATTCGCCACCACGGGTCAACCGTAATCGCCATGAATCAGCCCGCTCGGGTGTACCCGGCAGAATCAGCCAATGGCCGCACCCGCCCTGCTCCTAGACTCCGCTTCCCTGTACTACCGCGCGTATTTCGCCCTGCCAGAGTCAATGACCGCACCTGACGGCTTTCCGCACAACGCAATCCGTGGGTTCTTCACGACCCTGCAGCGCCTCGTGCAACGGACGGGTGCTGATCGCGTGGCCGCGTGCTGGGACATGAATTGGCGCCCTGCCTGGCGAGTAGAGCTCATTCCTTCCTACAAGACCCACCGCCTTGCTGACCCGGAAGAGGATGGTGAAATCGAGCCGGACACACTAGGACCGCAGATCGGGGCGATCGCGGAACTCCTGGATGCACTCGGAATAGCACGACCTGGTCACCCGGATTACGAAGCCGATGATGTCATCGCCTCCCTGGCCAGCAAGCAATCTGGTCCTGTCATCGTCGTGAGCGGTGATCGCGACCTCGTCCAGGTCATTGATGACAAGCGTCAGGTGAGCCTGCTCTACACAGCCGCAGGAGGAATGGATGCGTGGCCTTTGCTTGACGAAGCGGCAGCAGTGACTCGGTTTGGTGTTGCCCCCCGCCAGTACGCCGACTTCGCCACTCTGCGCGGTGATCCGTCCGACGGCCTGCCCGGCGTGCCAGGAATCGGGGCCAAAACGGCAGCGGCCCTCATTGACGCGTTCGGTGACCTCGACGGGATTCTGGCCGCCACGGCCAACCCGGTGAAACCCCTGACACCGAGGTTGGCTGGCCTACTCCTCGGCCACGAAGAGAGCATTCGGGCGGCTGCACCCGTGGTACGTCTCGTCCGGGACCTACCCGTGCCTGCCGACATTGCTCTGCCGTCAACTCCTCGGGACACCAAGGCCCTGTCCGAACTGCAAGCCGAATGGGGAGTGGCGTCCTACGCGGTGCTCCCCCGCTAGTACGAGACCACGCCTCGGGCCAGCCCGGCCTTGGCCAACGACACTGCCTGCGCTAGAGGATCCTCGTCACCGGCGTCTGCCTGCTGCACGGCTTGCTCGATCTGCCCGAGCAAATCCACCAGTTGCCTGGTGACGCGCACAAAATCGCCAGCCGATAGGTCGCTGGCGACCAGGATCTTGCCTAGGCTCACGCCGCTCGCCCAACGATGGGCCGCCCAGGCAAATCCAGCATCCAGATCAGGTGTGACCGCTAGACCCTGACGTGCCTCTGCATCACGCAGCATGCCTTGAATAGCCAGCATTTCCCGCAAGGTGGCTTCCACTGCCTGACTCGGAATACGTGGCGCCTCATCCATTGCGGCGCCACGTCCCTCGAAAACCAACGTGGAACAGGCGGCAGCGATGTCCGGTGCACTGAGATCGCGCCACACTCCCTCACGCAGGCACTGGGCGATCAACAGATCCGCTTCGCTGTAGAGGCGCTGCAGTATGCGCCCACTGTCAGTTACCGTAAGTGAGTCTTTTTGGAGCCGCAGATAGCCGAGCTCAACAAGGACTTCGCAGATTCGGTCGAAGCGTCGTGCGATGGAACTCGTTCGTCCCGACACTCGCTCTTGGAGGTCCTTAATCTCCTGGTTGGCTCGGCGCCAGCGTTCGGACCAGCGAGCGTGACTCTCGCGATCGGAACACCCATGACATGGATGCTGACGCAATCGAGCTCGAAGTGCGGTGACCTCCTCATCCTCACCGCGCGGTTGTCGCTGTCGATGTGGTGGCTCAAGTTCAGCCGCACGCAGGCGCAAACTATTCGCCAGGTCCCGCCGGTGCGTAGGGTTTCTGGCATTGAAGCCTTTGGGTATTCGAAGTCTGGCTAGCGCGTGCACCGGCACTGGCACATCGGGTGCGGAAATTCGGCGAACCTGACGCTCAAGCGACAGCACCATCGGCCGTGGATCCTCACCCGGACTGGTCTGCGGCACCTGGAGAACAACCACCGGCCCTGAACGGCGGCCGGTAGGTAACCAGATGATGTCCCCTGGACGCAGATCCATCAGCGCCGCATTAACCGCCTGGCGTCGACGACTATTCGCTTCGCGGGCTGTCCCACGTTCTCTCACACTGAGTTCTTGACGCAGCATCGCATACTCGGTGAAGTCACCGAGGTGACAGGACATGGCTTCCTGATAGCCCTCAGCGGCCTCCTCCAGTCGACGAATCTGCGTTGCAAGTCCGACCACGCTTCGATCAGCCTGGAATTGGGCGAAGGAGGTTTCTAGTACCTCCCTGGCCTGATGCGCTCCCAGACTCTCCACCAGATTCACCGCCATGTTGTACGACGGCTGAAAACTTGATCGCAGTGGGTAGGTGCGAGTGGATGCCAACCCCGCGAGAACGCGTGGATCCAGTTCAGCGTGCCACACGACGATTCCGTGGCCCTCAACATCGATGCCTCGTCGCCCGGCCCGTCCAGTGAGCTGCGTGTACTCGCCCGGAGTCAGTTCAACATGAGTCTCACCGTTCCATTTCACCAACCGCTCAAGGACCACTGAGCGAGCAGGCATATTGATTCCTAAGGCCAAGGTCTCGGTTGCGAAGACCACTTTGAGCCACCCTGCTTGGAAGCATTGCTCCACGACTTCCTTGAACCCCGGAAGCAACCCAGCATGATGACTGGCCAGCCCACGCTCCCACGCATCGAGCCATTCACTGAACCCGAGGGCCTGCAGGTCCTCGTCGGCAATGGTTCGTGTCGCAGCCAAGGCGACCTCGCGGATACTCGCGCGCTCTTCGGCAGTGGTCAGACGGAGACCGGCATCACAGCATTGCTGCACCGCAGCATCGCAACCAGCTCTGCTGAACACGAAGATGATGGCAGGAAGCAGACCATCCCGCTCGAGGCGCTCAATGACCTGACTTCGGCGAGGCGTCGAAGCGCTCCGCATACCGCCCCGCGAGCGGCCGCGTTGCCTGGGGTACATCTGATTACGGCGCGCTTCCTCTCGCGCAATGCGAACTAATTCGGGGTTGACCAAGGACTTATCGCCATCAGCAAAAAGGTCGAGTAGATGCGGACCAACCATGACGTGCTGCCATAGCGGGACGGGACGATGCTCATCGACGATGATGTCGGTCTTACCTCGGACTGTCGCCAGCCATTCGCCGAACTCTTCTGCGTTACTCACTGTGGCCGAAAGAGCCACCACGGTAACGGCGTCAGGTAGGTGAATGATGACTTCTTCCCACACACCTCCACGGAATCGGTCAGCGAGGTAGTGCACCTCGTCCATGACCACATACGAAAGTCCATGCAGCGTCGTGGATTGCGCGTACAACATGTTGCGCAGAACCTCGGTTGTCATCACCACCACTGCAGCATTTCCGTTGATGGAGACATCTCCGGTGAGGAGCCCAACGTCTGAACTGCCATAACGCTCGACGAGGTCGTGGTACTTCTGATTACTCAGGGCCTTGATTGGCGTGGTGTAAAAGCACTTGCGCCCGGCGGCCAGAGCTAGGTGTACGGCGAATTCGCCTACAACCGTCTTGCCAGCCCCCGTGGGAGCAGCGACCAGAACTCCATGGCCGGACTCCAAGCTTCGACAGGCATCAACTTGAAATGCATCAAGTGGAAAAGAATAGGCGCGCCGGAAACGGTCAAGTTGCACCTCGGTGTCCTCTGCGGGGCCAGCCGTTCTTCGACGCAGCGCGGCCGCGTAACGCTCTGCGGGTGAGGACATACCTGCAGGCTACGCAGGTGCGGTAGCGGTGGCGCCCACGACATCCAGTGCGCCGCGAATGACCTCAATCTCCACCGGCAGACTGCCGAATCGCTCACCGTCCGCGTATGCCACCTGCCCCGGGGCGGCCACTGTGATGCGAGACCCGGAGAAGGAGCGCACCGCAGGATGCTGCAGGTGGGTTCCGGCAAACACCCGAGGGAATACTCGGATGAAGGCCGCCTTGGAAACGGGATCCACCCACGTCACTTCGAGCATTCCGTCATCCAAGATCGCAGTGGGGCAGATTCGCATGCCTCCCCCGTAGTTACCACCGTTGCCGACAGCAACGAGCATTCCCTGGCCAGTACGGATGTGCCCGTCAACGACCAGGTGGTAGTCGACTGGTCTAAAGGTGCCCAATTCCGCAAGCATTGCGATCACATACCGAAGGCGACCTGGCAGCCAGCTGGAACCCGATCGGCGATTGGCGCGCTCGTTGACACTGGAATCGAATCCGGTTGATAGAACGCCCAGATACCACCCCTCCCCCTCATCGGTTCGGATTCGGGCGACATCCACGGTGCGCAACGTGTTCGCCAGGAGAGCATCCCGGAGTGCTAGCGCGGCATCCGCCGGTTCGGCAGGGATCCCCAGCGATCGAGCATTGTCGTCCCCGGTACCACAGGGAATGAGTCCAAGTGGTACGCGGTGCTCGTGGTCGTGCTCCCTTTCGTGCTTGTGGAGTATTCCCTGGAGAACACGGTTCAGGGTCCCGTCACCACCGCAGGCTACGACTGCAGCTGCTCCTTGGAGTACCGCGTTTCGGGCAGCCTGCGATGTCTCTTCAGCACTTGTCGGTGTGACGACCGTCGCCAGTAGCCCAGCTTGTACCAGGAGATCTTGCACCTGGCGGGCGCGCTGCACCGCATGTCCGGAACCCGCGCTCCCATTGGCGATCAGGTGCACAACGCCGGACCTGCTCATTCCTTGCGATCCTCCCCGGCAGCGGGCATGTCTTCCGGCACAGGGTCATCACTATGTGGCCCGTCGACATCCAACTCGGGTGCGGGGCTGGGCAGTGGCTCTGGAGATGCCTCGTCGTCTCCAAGATCCGCCAATGCTGCCTGATCCGGACTCTGCCGTCGCGCACGCCTTCGATCGTTGATGAGCGCGATACCAATGGCCAAAGTGACCAGCACAAGCATGGGCCCGGCAAGGAGAACGAGGTTGATTGGATCACCTGTTGGTGTCGCGATGGCAGCGAAGAGTACGACGGAGATGACGATCCAGCGCCACCAGGACAGTAATCGCTGACCACTGAGGATTCCGGCGAAGTTGAGCAGGACGAGCAGCAGTGGGACTAAGAACCCGACACCGAAGACGATGATTGTGCGTAAAAAGAAGGACAGATAGCGATCCACTGACACGATGTTCTCTACACCCTCGGGGGTGAATCCGAACAGAATCTCCAGCCCAAGCGGCAACACCGTGTACGCGAGGAGCACCCCGGCAGCGAATAACGGGGTAGCAACCATGACAAATCCGATTGCCCAGCGACGCTCATTGCGGTGCAAGCCAGGGGTGACGAATCGCCAGAGCTGATAGAGCCAAACGGGGCTGCTCAACAGCAAGCCGGCAACTGCAGCTACCTGGAGTTGCAGTACGAAGGGATCCGCGACTCCAGTGAGTGCCAGGATGACCGTTCGACCCTCGGACTTGGCCTGCGCCACCACCGCATCGAAGGGCGCAGAAAGCAGTGCGAATAGTTGTGGATAGAAGACCCAACCGACAACCATGCCGACTAGCACGGCAAGACCGGACTTCACCAAGCGATTGCGCAACTCGCGCAGATGCTCGGTCAGGGGCATGGCAGAGCCCCGGTCCACCTTGGTCATCGACGTTGCCCCGCTGCGCGGCGGAGTTCTAGCCCTCCACGCTGTCCTTGGTGGTGGCGGCCGCCTTACCTTCAGCGGCGGCCTGCTGCGGCAGCTCCGGGTTTGACTTCGAACCGGTGGCTGCACCCTTGCCGTCTTCGGCCAAGCCCTTGGTTTCGGCCTTGAAGATGCGCAGTGATCGGCCGAGACCCCGGGCCGCATCAGGCAGCCGCTTGGCTCCAAACAGCAGAAGGATCAACGCGACAATGATCAGCCATTCCCACCCGCGGAGTTGAGAGAACATCTCCACATCCTTCCCTGTCGTCTACTGGGACCTTAGGACCTCGTGTCGACCGGCCCGGTTGCACGCTCAGCGTAACCGGCTAAAGCCTGGCGGGCTGCATCTGCCACCGCAGCCCGCAGATCCGCGGGCCCGATTACCTCAGCGGCCCCCTGAAGGCCCAGGATCAATCGGATCACCCACACCGGGTCCCAGTAGGCCAGTTCCGCCTCGATCCGCCCATCCGGCCGCGTGGAAAGGGGGGTCATGCCGTACACGTCCACTGCCCATCGCAATTCGGAATCGAGCAGCAGCATGGCCCTACCCGAGGGCGTCCTTTCATCGCTCGCGAGGGCGGCGAGGGTGGCGTCAGCAGCTGCTGCTCCAAGGCCCTCTCCCGGGTCCTCCGGGGCCATCTCGAGCCCTTCGAGGCCCGGGTCCTGGTGAGCTTGTGCAGCGGACTGTGGCGCCAGGATGTCCGCCGAAAGGATGCGGTCGACGCGAAATGTCCTCGTGGAGCCTGCGAGTTCGCAATCTGCCAGGAGGGCAGGTGGCACTGCATCCGGCAGCATCACGCGGGGCCGGACCTGCCGCTCGGTCACGGCATCCGCGGCGGCTCCTGCATATCGAATCCGCAGCCGATACCCGTGCAGCAGTGCCTGTTGGATCACCGAAACGATCTGCAGATCAGCATCATCTAGGACGACAGGCACATCATGTGGCAGGTCAATGGCTCCCTCAAGCTTGCTCGTGAGGGTCATCAGCGCATCTCGATCATGGGTGCCGGGCACCTGTGCCAGGAGTCGAACGGCGACAATGAGCGCGGTTGCCTCTTCGACTGTTAGGCGAAGTGGACGGTCGAGCACCTGCGGATCAATCACGTGTATGCCGTCATCCCAGAACTGGATATCGACGAGTTGATCGGGTCCATACCCAGGCAGGCCGCAGACGATGAGGAGCCACAGATCTTTTTCCAGCTGCTCCGGCCGAACACCAAAGTGCGCAGCCGCGACATCAATGGTGACACCATCGTTCTGGATAAGCCATGGCACCAAAGCCATCAATCGACTCAATCGCGCAGCTGCTGTGGGCGTCGTCATGATGGAGCCTCATGCCGGGCTAGCACGGCAGCAAGTGCCCGCTCGACTTCCTCCCGGACGTCTGCTGGGCCGCAGACCACGGCGCCATTGCCGGATGAACAGAGCACCTCCAGGAGGTGCTCCCGACTTGGTGCCCGAACTGACAGCACCCCGGTGCCATGCGACTGGTCAAACCCATCCTTGGAGAGTTGCCGAAGTCGTACCGCCTGCCCGGCCTTCACCCTGACTTCAGCACTGGCCTCGCCCTCCGGTGCACCCGGGGTCAGCATGGCGCGTAGGCGATCACCATCAAGGTCAGCCGGTCTTCTGTGCTGTTGTGGAACCGCTAGCACCTGGACTTCCCCTCGAATGCGGGATAGGCGAAATGCTCGTGGGGCATCACGGTCATCATCGAACCCGATCACGTACCACCGACCTTGATCGGCGATAACCCCCCATGGATCGATCCTTCGACGAGAGACTTCAACCGAACCAGCGCTGCGGTAGTCAAACTCCACACGTACTGATGACCGAAGGGCCGCAATCAAGGGTATAAGCGCAGCGTCGTGAGATGAGAGCCTTGGCGCAAAAACCGGAGCCTCCAAGAGTTCCTCGGATACCGATCCCTCCCCCGGTGCGTCGTCCGACGAAGGCACGCTATCCGCCATCGCCGCTTCGATTTTGCGGATCCCGAGCACGGCGGTGGCCCGGGCCAGGGTGGTGTCCCAAAGACTCGCCGCCACAACGAGTACTGCGCGTTCTGCCGCAGTCACGGAGATAGATGGCAATTGAGCCGCAGAGCGTTCAATTCGATACCCGAGAACATCTCCATGGGCATCTGTCACTGTCTCAATCGGGATACCCATCCCGCGCAACTCATCCTTGTCACGCTCAAACATGCGCTCGAAGGCCGCATCACCATCGGGGTAACCCGGGATCCGCTGACGGATGACCGCACGATGGACGGCGGTCCGAGCCGCCATCAGGCAGATGACCAAATTGAGCAGACGCTCAGTTCGGTCGATCCTCACCTGAGTCATGGCACCTCGCGAGTCTGACGTCCTACTGCACGTCAAGAAGGTCGATGACGAACACGAGCGTGCGTCCAGCCAACCGGTGACCACCACTACGTCCGTAGGCAAGATCGGGGGGGATCACCAACTGACGTCGGCCACCCACGCGCATGCCCGGTATCCCCTCCTGCCACCCGGCAATGAGGCCGCTCAAGGGAAATTCGATCGATTCGCCACGATTCCACGAGGCGTCGAACTCCTCACCGGTCTCGAAGTCCACGCCAACGTAATGCACACGAACGCGATCCCCGGCTTTCGCCTCGGCACCTTCACCGACAACAAGATCAGCAATGACCAGAACTGTTGGTGGAGGACCGTCCATTGGCTCGATCTCTGGACGCTCTGCTGTACTCACAATGACACCCTTTCGAAGTTTTCCGGTCGGCTGAGGCTCGCGTGTACCCCAGTGTGATGAGGAGTTTGGCCTAGCTGGCGCTGATCAATTCAATGGCAAAGGCCAACGTCTCATCGGGCTCAATGCCCGGAGGGGGCGTGGAGCCGTAAGCCAAGGCACCTGGAATCACCAGGACTCGCTTGCCACCGACTTTCATACCCGGTAGCCCATCGATCCAACCCTGGATCAAACCATCGAGCGGGAAGGAGATTGGTTCGCCACGGGTCCAGGAGGAGTCGAAGATTTCGCCACTGGACAGCCCGACACCGCAGTAGTTCACCGTCAGGTTGCCACCGGGAGCGACGGCGGCTCCATCACCTTCAACAAGATCTGCTACAACCAGCGAACTGACTGCGGGAGCATCGTCACTGACGGACATGATGGGGGCCGTGTCACCGTCCCACTGCACCCAAAGCCCCTGACTGACCACGGCACCGGCTGGCGCAGTCGTCTCGGCAGTCCCCGGAGGACCAATTGCGCAGTTGGAGGTGGTCACCGCTGCCGTTGCTGCACTGCCTTCGTCGACTGTGGAGGTTTCACCCCCTGAGCAGGCTGCAGTAGTGAGGAGCAAGCCTAGAACGGAGCAGGCCGTTGCGGCCTTCAGCAGGGAGCGCGATTTCATACCTGCATGCTAGTTGCCGTCGATCACATACTTGCGATCAGCCGTTCGACACGCTCATCAACGCTCGCGAATGGATCCTTACACAGCACCGTCCGCTGAGCTTGGTCATTGAGTTTCAGGTGCACCCAATCCACCGTAAAGTCCCGATGACGCTCCTGGGCTCGCTTCACGAAGTCGCCCCGCAGTTTGGCCCGTGTGGTTTGTGGCGGTACGGACTTCGCTTCGAAAACGTCGAGATCGCGGGTCACTCGCTCGACCAGACCACGCCGTTCTAGGAGGTAAAAGAGCCCGCGTTCCCGTGAAATGTCATGGTAGGCGAGGTCGAGCTGGGCGATTCTCGATGAGGAAAGTGAGAGGTCATGCTTTTCCATGTAGCGATCCAATAGGCGCAGCTTGATGACCCAGTCGATTTCCCGCTCAATTCCACTCAGATCATCTCCCTCCAGCGCCTTCAAGACGCGGCCCCAGAGTTCAAGGGTGCGGCCAATAACTGGGTCTTCAGTGAGCCCTCGGCGCTCGGCAAAGTCTGCAGCCTTTTCGAAGTACTCCCACTGCATGTTCAAAGCAGAGAGTTCTCGACCGGTGTTCAGGCGTACCGTGCGACGTCCGGTGACGTCGTGGCTAATTTCACGAATGGCTCGAATTGGGTTTTCCAGCGAGAGATCCCGCATGATGACCCCTGACTCCAACATGCGAAGTATGAGTTCTGCGCTACCAACCTTCAACAGAGTGGTTGTTTCGCTCATGTTCGAATCACCGACGATCACGTGCAGCCGTCGGTACTGGTCGGCATCGGCATGCGGCTCGTCGCGGGTGTTGATGATCGGTCGTGATCGGGTAGTCGCGCTGGAGACTCCCTCCCAGATGTGATCCGCACGCTGACTCACGCAATACACTGCACCGCGCGGAGTGTGGAGAACCTTTCCCGCGCCTACCAGAATCTGACGTGAGATGAGAAACGGAATCAGCATGTCAGCCATACGGGCGAATTCACCGCTGCGCTCGACTAGGTAGTTTTCATGGCATCCGTAGGAGTTCCCCGCCGAATCGGTGTTGTTTTTGAAAAGGTAGATGTCCCCGCTGATGCCCTCGTCGCGTAGGCGGCGCTCCGCATCGACCACGAGGCCTTCCAAAATACGTTCACCGGCTCGATCGTGGGTAATCAGTTGCGGAATGCTGTCGCACTCCGCTGTTGCATATTCCGGGTGACTCCCCACATCAAGGTAGAGGCGAGATCCGTTTCGCAAAAAGACATTGCTGCTGCGCCCCCAGGACACCACCCGACGGAAGAGGTACCTGGCGACCTCGTCGGGGCTCAACCGACGTTGTCCACGGAAAGTGCAAGTGACGCCGTATTCGGTCTCGATGCCGAATATTCTTCGCTGCACACGACCACCATACGTGTCTGGCTGTCTATAAGGGGCTGTTACCCCCCGATGGCTTAGGCAAGTATCGAGGCTAGGCGCGTGCCATTGATGCGCTGAAATGTTCGTCTTGGCCGGGCCCGATCAAGGATTGCCACCTCAAGTTGCCCTGACTCCAGCTTGCGCTCCCCCTCGGCCCCAAGCCGGCCCAAGAGGGCAACTGCCAGCTGAATTCCTCGATCCAGGGGCATGTTCTCCTGCCAATCTGCAGCCAGAGCAGAAGTGATCGCCTCAGCTTGCCCACCCATAGCGACATACCCGTGCTCATCAGCTACGGAACCGTCAAAGGTGAGGCGGTAGATCTGGTCGTCTACTGCGGTCATCCCCACCTCAGCCACCACGATCTCCACTTCGTAGGGCTTCTGGGCCTCAGTGAAGATCGCGCCAAGAGTCTGCGCATAGGCATTGGCAAGGCTGCGGCAGGTCACGTCTCGGCGGTCATAGGCGTAGCCCCGCATGTCAGCGAGTCGAACTCCGGCGACTCTGAGATTTTCGAACTCGTTGTACTTTCCAACGGCCGCAAAGGCTATGCGGTCGTATATCTCACTGACTTTATGCAGTGCGCGGGACGGATTCTCTGCAACAAAGAGGATGCCCTGGTCCACTTGCAAGACAATGACGCTTCGCCCGCGGGCGATGCCTTTTCGCGCGAAATCAGCCTTGTCCTTGGTGACCTGCTCCGGAGACACATAGAAGGGCACACTCATCGTGACTCTCCTGATTGCGCCCATGGGCCGTCTGGGCGCTGCCGCCGTTGGGAGACCACCACTTCGGCGAGTGCCGCCGTCGCCTCTTCATCCATCATCTGTACGCCCTCTTGTGTCACCGTGCCAATGACCGGGTAGATCCGACGGGAGATATCCGGACCTCCGGTTGCACTGTCATCATCGGCGGCGTCATAAAGCGCCTGCAGGGCGACTAGGGCCGCATCCTGTGCGCTGCTGTTGGGGTCGTACAACTTCTTGAGCGAACCTCGTGCAAAAAACGATCCAGATCCAATGGCGTGATAGTCATGTTCCTCGTAACGTCCGCCGGTGACGTCGTAGGAAAAGATCCGTCCGATGCTGCGATCAACGTCATAGCCGGCGAGCATGGCGACCACTGCGAGACCCTGCATAGCCAGACCGAGATTGCCTCGCAAGAGGGCGGCGAGTCGGTTCGCCTTGCCATCCGTGGAGAGCGGAACACCCTCGATCTTCTCGTAGTGTTCTAACTCCACCTGGAACAGTCGCA
>CAZKFI010000025.1:0-16390 GCA_964551975.1 uncultured Bifidobacteriaceae bacterium
CGGTGCGGAGCGTCTCACCGGATGCGGTCGAATTGGAGATTGCCAAGGGCGTCGTGGTCAGTGCAGTGCCGGCCTCGATCAACCGCATTGTGGAGGCGTTGCCTGCGACTCCAGAGCCTGTGAAGCGCACGACCCGCACCCGCAAGACCGACTAGTTCCACCATGGCTCAAGTCATTGCGTCGCGGCCGGGACGGCTGCTCCTTGCCCTCGTCGCCCTCACCCTGGGACTGGGGGTCTGGGCGTTTTGGCCAGGCACCGACAACGCGATTCGCCTCGGTCTTGATCTGCGCGGAGGCACTCAGGTCATCCTGATTCCGAAGCCTGTGCAGGAGGGCGCGGTCATCACTGAGGAGCAGTTGGCCCAGACGGTGACCATCCTGCGACAGCGCGTCGACGGTCTCGGTGTAGCTGAGGCCGAAGTGACCACTCAAGGCAGTGGAAACAACGCAGCGATCGTCGTTTCGGTGCCTGGAGTGAATCAGGACCGAATCGTCGACCTGGTCCAGCGCACCGCACTGCTCGATTTTCGGCCGGTCTACGCGATCTTGAGTCCGGTTGCCGTCGACCCGACACCGGATGTGCCAGAGCCCACCGCCGAGCCCACCGCCGAACCCACTGCCGAGCCTTCTCCGGGGGCATCAGCAGACGCATCCGCGTCAGCAGGAGCGTCACCAAGTGCCGAGGCGACGCCAAGTGCCTCGCCATCTGCGACGTCGACCTTCGTCCCGACCACCACCATTGTGCAAGCACCTGAGAACTCGCAGGCGTTCCAGGAGCAGCTGCTGACCCTTGACTGCTTGGAGCCGGAGGCCCGGGCGGGAGGCACGCCCGATGACCCGACGCAATGGCTCGGTACCTGTGACCAAACTGGTTCAGCCAAGTACAGCCTCGAGCCGGCGTTCATCAAGGGCACCAACGTCAGCGGAGCTGAGGCCGTGCTGCCCCAAAACGGGGTCGGCTGGGTGGTCTCCCTGGAATTCGACTCCGAGGGCGCCAAGGCGCTCGCAGAGGCTTCGACACGCCTCACCGGTCTGCCCGAGTGCGACACGGGCGCTGCGCCCTGTAACGCCTTCGCGATCGTGCTTGATGGCGTGGTGGTCTCCGCACCTCGATTTAATGAGCCCATCCTGGGCGGCCAAGCGCAGATTGAGGGGCAATTCACGGCGCAGGAGGCAAAGGACCTAGCGAACGTCCTGAAGTACGGTGCACTGCCGGTCACCCTGGATCCTGTCGACGTTACGTCGGTGTCACCCACGGTCGGCAATGATCAACTCCGCGCAGGCATCATCGCCGGCTTGCTGGGTCTCGGGCTGGTCATGATCTACCTGCTGCTGTACTACCGAACGCTCGGCGTGGTCGCGGTCCTATCGCTGGTTATCGCCGGCGGTCTCACTTACTTGGCATTCGTGGTGTTGAGCAAGACCGTTGGCCTCACGCTGACCCTCGCCGGAGTGGCAGGCGCCATCGTCGCCATCGGTATCACCGCGGACTCCTTTATCGTCTACTTCGAGCGAATACGCGATGAGATTCGAGATGGCCGGACGCTGCGGCAGGCGTGCGATAGCGGCTGGGTACGTGCGCGACGCACACTCTTGGCTGCTGACTTCGTCTCCATCCTGGCGGCAGTGGTGCTGTACTTCCTTTCGGTTGGCGGGGTGCGGGGCTTCGCTTTCGTCCTCGGACTCACGACCGTCATTGACATCTTGGTGGCCTTCTGGTTCAGCCATCCACTCACTGTGCTCCTCGGTAGGACAAGTTGGATGCAGCGAGGATCCAAGCTGACTGGCCTAAGTCCGGATCGGATCATGGCCGGTGCAAGTGAGTTGCCGCTGGCAAGTGTCAAGAAGGAACGCACGGAGGCCAAGCGATGAAGACGCAGCAGGAAGCAACCGAGGGCAAGAAGATCGGGGTTGCGCAGCGCCTCTACAGCGGTCAAATCTCTTTCGACTTCGTCGGCCGCAGGCGCCTGTGGTACATCGTTTCGGCAATCATTCTGATCGTTGCCGTCGGAGCGGTATTGGTCCGCGGACTCAACCTTGGTATTGAATTCCGTGGTGGTGCGGACTACTCACTGCCGAATGCCCAATGCTCGATTGAGACTGCACGTGGGATTGCGGAAGCCGAAACGGGCGCGCAGGCCATCGTCACTCAAACCGGTAACGGCAGCATCCGGGTGCAGACCGAATCACTCACCCCGCAGCGCAGTCAAGTCATCGCCGATGAACTAGCCGGGGCCTGCGGGATCAGTGCAGCTGACGTTAAAGTCCAGGTAGTTGGACCTTCCTGGGGCGGCGAGATCTCCCGCAAAGCGCTCCAGGGCCTTGTCGTGTTCCTGTTGCTGCTGACGATCTTCCTGTCGATCTACTTTGAATGGCGGATGGCTGTTGCGGCGCTCGTCGCTCTGGCCCACGATCTGGTCATCACTGTGGGCATCTACGCATTGACCGGCTTGGAGGTGACGCCCGCCACCGTTATCGGCGTGCTCACGATCTTGGGCTATTCCTTGTACGACACCGTTGTGGTGTTCGACAAGGTCAAAGAAAACACACGCGGCATCCTTGGTCAATCGGTACAGACCTACGAAGAGGCCGCCAACCTTGCTGTGAATCAGACGCTCGTGCGTAGCATCAACACGTCGATTGTGGCATTGCTGCCGGTATTGGCCATCATCATCGTCGGTGCTGGCCTGCTTGGGGCAGGAACGTTGCTCGATCTGGCGGTGGCCCTTGCGGTCGGTATGGCAGCAGGTACGTACTCGTCGATCTGTATCGCCACACCATTCCTGGTACAGCTGAAGAACCGGCAGCCGGAGATCCGTGCACTTGCCGCCCGAGTTCGAGCTCGACGTCAGAACCGTTCCACGGTGTCGTCAAGTGGCGCCGGGGGCGGTTCAGGGGCCGCTGCGGACCCGGAGGAGAGCACAGTGGCAGCCGGCAATGTGTCCACTGGGCCGGCAGTGCGGCAGCAGCCCAAGCGCAAGGCCGGCAAACGGGGCCGCAAGGGGCGCTGATGATCTCGCATGCACCTTTAGGCGTTTAGACTGCCAGGGGAGGGTGCGATGACGCAGGAGGTCGCTGGACTTATTGCACCCGATGCCGATCCGGGTCGTTTTCGATCACGGATCGCTCGTCTTGCTGGCCTGCAGCGCACGACCCACCCTGAGTTGGATCCGCTGTTGCGCACGCTGCGGCGTTACCACCCAAAGGCGGATCCTCGTCTCGTTGAGCGGGCCTATGAAATGGCTCGGTACTTGCATCGAGATCAGTTGCGCAAGTCCGGCGAGGCCTACATCACGCATCCGCTGGCTGTAGCGGGGATTCTGGCTGATCTGGGCATGACGGCTCCAACACTTGCGGCGGCCTTGCTTCATGACACTGTGGAAGACACTGAGTACTCGCTGCAGGCTCTGCAGGAGGACTTTGGAGCCGAAGTGGCTGCTCTGGTTGACGGTGTCACCAAGCTAGACCGAGTCAAGTACGGGGAGACCTCAGCGGCCGAAACCGTTCGGAAGATGGTTGTGGCCATGGCTCAGGACATCCGAGTGCTGGTCATCAAGTTGGCTGACCGTCTGCACAACATGCGAACTCTGCGCTTCATGCCCCCGGAGAAACAGGTCAAGAAGGCTCGCGAGACCCTGGAGATCTACGCCCCTCTTGCCCACAGGCTGGGCATGAACACGATCAAGTGGGAGCTTGAGGATCTAGCTTTCGCCACGTTGCATCCCAAGATCTACGACGAAATCGTCAACCTCGTGGGTCAGCGCGCCCCCCAGCGTGATCGCTCGCTGGCAGCGGTGATCTCCGAGATCGAAGATGATCTACGAGCGGCGAAGGTGAAGGCGGAGGTGACAGGCCGACCTAAGCATTACTACTCCGTGTATCAAAAGATGATCGTCCGCGGCCGAGACTTCGCCGAGATTTACGACCTCGTTGGAGTACGAATTCTGGTGGAGAGCCTGCGAGATTGCTATGCGGTTCTCGGCGTCATCCATGCTCGATGGAGCCCCGTGCCAGGCCGCTTCAAGGACTTCATTGCTATGCCGAAGTTCAACATGTACCAGTCCTTGCACACCACAGTCATCGGCCCGGGTGGTAAGCCGGTAGAGGTCCAGATACGTACCTTCGACATGCATCGTGCAGCCGAATTCGGCATCGCCGCCCACTGGCGATACAAGCAGACTTCGGTGAATGGCAAGGGAGGTCCGGACGACCTGGGTTGGCTCAGACAGCTTGTGGAATGGCAACGAGAAACGGAGGATCCCGACGAGTTCCTGGATTCCCTACGGTACGACCTGGGGTCATCTGAAGTCTTCGTATTCACGCCAAAGGGTGATGTCCTAGCCCTTCCGGATGGCGCGACACCCGTTGACTTCGCCTACTGCGTCCACACCGAAGTTGGGCATCGATGCGTCGGGGCACGGGTGAATGGCAAGCTCGTACCTTTGCAGTCTCGGCTGGCGAATGGCGACGTAGTCGAAATCTTCACGTCAAAGGCTGAGGGTGCAGGTCCGAGTCGGGACTGGCTGAGTTTTGTCGCGTCCGCACGCGCAAAGAACAAGATCAAGGCCTATCTGTCCAAGGAACGTCGCGAAGAGGCAATTGATACCGGCAAGGATGCCATCGTCAGAGCGATGCGACGTCAAGGCCTTGCCCTGCAGCGACTCATGACGAATCAGGCGCTGGCCGCCCTTGCGATTGAGTTGAACGTAGGTGATGTCAGCGGGCTTTACGCGGCGGTCGGGGACGGGCGTATTAGCACGGCCTCCATTGTGCAGAAGCTGGTTGATGCGTCTCGGGAAGCAGAGACAGTAGAAGAAGACGTCTCTGAACAGGTCATCTCAGGTTCCACCCGAATCGCCACCACGCGCACCAGTAGCGACGTGGGAATCATTGTCCAAGGGGCGGACGATGTCTGGGTGAAGCTTGCTCGCTGCTGCACCCCGGTGCCCGGCGATGCCGTGCTCGGATTCGTCACGAGGGGTTCCGGCGTATCAGTGCATAGGGATGATTGCTCCAACGTGAAGAGTCTCATGCTGGAAACAGACCGCTTAGTTGATGTCGCCTGGGCACCCACTGCCAACAGTGTGTTCCTGGTGAATATCCAAGTGGAGGCCTTGGACCGGGCGCGGTTGCTTTCCGACGTCACGCGAACGTTATCGGATATGCATGTCAATATTCTCAGTGCGTCGGTGAGCACGACTCGTGAGCGAATTGCTCTCTCTCGGTTTACTTTCGAGATGGCTGATACCAAGCATTTGGGTTCGCTGCTCAATGCGGTGCGAGGTGTTGACGGCGTATTCGACGCATACCGCGTCTGACGTGAGTCGGGTCAGCTGCGCGCGTGTAACGCTAGATCTGACCACCGAGGTCTGTGGCAGTGGCCTTGGCCGCATTCAGCAGAAGCGTAGTTTGTTCGATGGCGGCGCCCAGCTTCTCCGCCTCTGCGTTGCGGCCATCTGCAACGGCCGCGTCGCGCTCGGCTTGCAGGCGGGCCAAGCGATCCATGAACCCTTGGACCGTCGACTCGGCACGAGCTCGGGTCTCTGGATTGCCCCGCTTCCAAGACTCCGCCTCCGACTTGCGAACCGCCTCCTCCACGCGCTTCAAACGACCCTCGAGGCGGTCTTTGTCCGAGCGGGGGAGATCGCCCAGGCGCTCCCAGCGCTCCTGAATGCTGCGCAGAGCCCTTTTCGCAGCCCGCGAGTCGGTGACCGGCAAAAGGGCTTCAGCCTGGGTCAACAGTTCTTCTTTGGGAGCGATATTGCCCTGCAGTGCCTCATCAGCCTGCAACTCAGCGGCAGTGCGGGAAGCAAAGAATTGATCCTGGGCAGCCTTGAAGCGCTTCCAGAGGCGATCCTCGTCGGCTTTCGAGCCTCGTGGAGCCACTTTCCATTCACCCAGCAGGTCTCGGAACTTTCGAGCCGTCCCGATCCAATCTGTCGACACAGCCAAACTTTCGGCTTTGGCGATGATGGCGCGCTTGGCTGATAACGCCTCTTTGCGCACCGACTCCAGTTCGGTGAAGTGTGCTCGGCGACGCTTCTCGAATGCCGTGCGGGCTGCACTGATCCGGCGCCAAAGCTCCTGTTCCAAGCCGCGGTCGGCGCGGGGGAGCACCTTCCACTCCTCAACCATTGCCTTGAAGCGCTCGGCGGTGGATTTCCATGCGGTGGAGTCCGCCAGGGACTCTGCCTCCTGTGCCAAACTCTCACGAGATGCGAGGGCCGCCGCGCGTTCGGCCTGCTTGGCCTCTTGGCGCTGAGCCCGAGCACGGGAGATGGCATCTGCAAGATCAGCACACCGTCGCTCGAGCACGGCGACGTCACCAACGAACATTCGCGAAGTAACTGCCTGGCGAACGCGGTCCAGGACCGCTTGTGCCTGCTCTGGAGCAGCCTTGCCATCAAGGAGCCGCTGCACCATGAGGTCAATCTCGACCTTAAGGTCGAGGAACTTTCGTGCGAAAAACGCTAATCCGTCCTTTGGTGGTCCCGCCGCCCACTGGCCAACCACGACCTCTCCCTCGGGAGCGATCAGGTACACCGAGCCGTCATCGGTGACGCGACCATGCTGCATTGCATTCTGCAGGTCATCATCTGAGGCTTGCGCCTCGACCATCGGGCGCCGCGCAAGCAGCAACGGACTTGGAGCAGGTGAGGTAGCGGAGTCATTCGACATGATCGACTCCCTGAACCTGCATCACCGCTCGTGTCATCTCAACCTGCCCTATGCCTAGCGCCCTATGACTTATGGCCCAGGCCTCGTGCCTCGTGGGCCCACCGCCTCGAACTGACCAACCGTAGCCTGATTTCAAGGCTAGTTGACCGTCGCTGTCGTAATCGTTATCGCCTGTGCGGGAGCACCGTCGCTCCCACCGCCGGCTACCCCGACCTCAGCAACGCCTTGAACGATGTCTAGGCCTGAGACCACCTTGCCCCAGATGGTGTACGCCGGTGGGAGCGTGGTGTCGGCGTAGACGATGAAGAACTGCGAACCGGAGGTGTTGGGTCCAGCGTTGGCCATCGCCACGGTTCCGGCTGGATAGTTCACCCCATCCGCGCTGGGCAGGTTTTCGTCCTTGACGGTGTACCCGGGTCCACCACTTCCGGTGGCGGTCGGATCGCCGCACTGCAGTACGAAAATGCCCTCGGTGGTGAGACGGTGACAGGTCGTGTTGTTGTAGAAGCCGTTTTCGGTCAGGAAAATCTCAGAGGAGACTGTCGCCGGTGCAGCCTGCGGCAGAGTCTCAATCACGATGTCGCCACAGTTCGTCGCAAGGGTGATCGTTCCACCCCCCGGCGAGACGGGCGGCGCGGAGGGCCAGCTGAGGTCGTCCGGTCGAACTGGGGCAGGGGAGGCGCATTGAATCGGTGCCGCGGAAGGAGCCTCCGATGATGCGGGAGTCGTCGGTGTTGGGGAGGCCAGGGGGGAGGCGCCTATGGCGCTTGCCAACGCGCTCGCAGCGGCCTGCGCCTCGGCGGGGTTGGTGGCCGGTTCAGCTGACCGCCCGATGAGGTACCAGGCTGCCCCACCGCCGACCAGAACCAGCACCACGGCCGCAGCCACGATGCGTTGCTGCACCCTGCGACGCTGGGCCGTTCGGAGCCTACGTGCTTGCTGACGCTCGTATTTGGCTCGGGCCAGGTCACGTTGCCGACGATTGCTGGACATTGCCGGGAGTGTAGCCAGCGGCTTAAACCAGCCCGGACCCGGCAGGGTGTGGACGCAACTAGTCTGAGGCAGTGTCCGGTGATGCGGTGGCCACGACTACAGGGTTGGTGCGGGGCTTTTCGGCTGGTTCCTGGGGAACCAACTGCTACGTGATCGCGGCTGGACGTGGTCAGGAGTGCATCGTGGTGGATCCGGGGCAGGACTCTGTAGATCGCCTACAGGAGATCATCAGGGATGAGCGTCTAAAGCCGATTGCCGTTGTGCTCACTCACGGCCATGTCGATCATGTGTGGTCAGTCGCCCCGGTAGCTGCCGGGTACGGCATTCCCGCATACATCCACCATGCGGATCGCTTCCGTCTCGCTGACCCAGTGGGCACTAGCGTTCCTGGCGTCGCCGACGCACTACGAGCAATGACCAAAGGTGCCTTGGAACTGACCGAACCGGAGGACATTCGCGAGCTTAAGGACGGGGAACGATTGGATCTGGCTGGGATGGCCTGGGATGTACTCCATGCTCCCGGGCATACCGAAGGGTCGTTGGTCTATCGCAATGCGGAAGACCTCAAGCCCGGCCCCGTTCTGCTCAGCGGAGACGTGCTCTTCGCCGGTTCCATTGGACGCACTGACCTACCGGGTGGGGACTCGGTAGCCATGACTGAGACCCTGCGAAGCGTCATCCTGACGCAGTCAGACAACTGCGTGGTTCTGCCCGGCCATGGTCCGGGAACATCGATAGCCGCTGAGCGTCGCTCCAATCCATTCCTGGCTGGTCTGGAGCCCGGTGATCGAAACGCAGGCCGAGCATCGAACACCCAGCGTCGAGGTCTTTAGGGTCGCGCTGTGACTCTTCGACTGTCCGGGTTTCCCGAGTTCCGGCCTGATGAACGTGTTATCGAGTTGGCAATTCTCGATCGCGCGAGACGGACCTTCGAACTCCATGGGTTCGCATCGATCGAAACTCGTGCCGTAGAGCCGCTAGGCAGCCTTGAGTCCGGTGGGGAGACCGCCAAGGAGGTGTACGCACTCCGTCGGGCAGCCACAGCCGGAGATGAGAACGATCCAGGGCTTGGTCTTCACTTTGACCTGACGGTGCCGCTTGCTCGCTACGTGGTGGAGTATGCCCACGATCTGGACTTTCCGTTTCGTCGATACCAGATACAAAAAGTTTGGAGAGGTGAGCGTCCGCAGGAAGGACGATTCCGCGAATTCACGCAGGCCGATATCGACGTTATCGGTAAGGAGAGCCTGCCCTTCCATCATGACGTTGAGTTGGCGCTAGTCATGCTCGAACTTCTTGCACAGCTGCCGATACCAGACCCCAAACTCTTGGTAAGTAATCGAAAACTTGCTGAGGGTTTCTATCGAGGCATCGGCATCTCGAATGTTGTCGAGGTCCTGCGGTGCATGGATAAGTTGGAGAAGGTCGGCGCTGAATCGATCCGAGTCACCCTCGTTGAGCGCCTTGGCCTGACATCGAGGCAAGCGGAGGCGTGCCTGGCACTCTCTGCGATCGAGACAGCGGATGAAAGCTTTGTTGAACGGGTAAAAGAACTCGGAGTTCAGGATCCACTTCTTGACGTAGGGCTGGAGGAGCTGGCAGCCGTCGTCCGAGCTGGAAACGAGGAACGGCCAGGTTCGATCTACGCCGCTCTGCGCATCGCCCGTGGCCTGGATTACTACACCGGGACCGTCTACGAGACTGTCTTGGGCGGCGCTGCCAATGTGGGCTCCATCGCGTCGGGCGGGCGCTACGACGAGTTGGCTCGCGACGGCAAAACAACATTTCCTGGTGTTGGCATCTCACTAGGCGTGACCCGACTGATGTCGTTCATCCTTGCCGAGCAGCGGATCCGAGCCAGTCGAGCGGTGCCATCGGCAGTGTTCGTGGCCGTGTGGTCGGAGGATTCGCGTTCCGAAAGTGCCGCGATCGCGCGGGAACTACGCAAGCGGGGTATCCCCACCGAGGTCTCTCCAACGTCAGCAAAGGTAGGACGGCAGATTCGTCACGCCGAGCGTCGCGGGATCCCCTACGTATGGTTCCCGGCCACGGATCAGGCACCCGACTCGGTCAAGGACATTCGCTCGGGGGAGCAGGTTGCCGCTGCCTCCGACTCCTGGACTCCCAATGACGACGACCGGTGGCCTAGGGTCGTCTTCGCGGATACTCCATGACTCCGAGAGTACGAAGATCATGATCCGCAAAGACGAACCATGTGAAGACGACCAAGCCGAAGTACAGCAGGCGAATCTTTGATGACGTATTCCAGAAGGGCGGGTCACGTTCGTGATGCGTAGCCATGTCGCCGCCGATCTTTCGGCCGCGAGTGTCGGTCAGCAGGTCACCTTGGCTGGCTGGGTAGCCAGCCGCCGCGATCACGGAGGCGTCGCATTCGTTGACTTGCGGGACGCATCGGGGATAGTCCAGGTCGTGGTGGCGGATGCAGCCACCGCACACATACTTCGCGATGAGTTCTGCATCAAGGTAACCGGCACGGTTCAGCGCAGGCCATCTGGAAATGAGAATGCCGAGCTGTCCACCGGTGAGATCGAAGTGGTAGCGAACCAAGTCGAGGTGCTCTCCACTTCTGCCCCCTTGCCGTTCCCCATCGATGATCGCGTGAGCGTCGGAGACGAGATCCGTCTGCGATACCGCTACCTAGACTTGCGGCGCGGGCGGGCGGCGCATGCACTGAGAATGCGAGCAGCCGCGAATCGCATTGCCCGAGAGTTGTTGAACGAACGCGACTTCGTCGAAGTCGAAACTCCGACGTTGACTCGTTCTACACCTGAAGGAGCCCGGGACTTTCTTGTCCCGGTGCGGCTGCAACCGGGAACGTGGTACGCGCTGCCCCAATCGCCGCAACTATTCAAGCAACTGCTCATGGTTGCCGGACTCGAGCGTTACTACCAGATCGCACGCTGTTACCGCGATGAGGATTTTCGTGCGGATCGCCAACCGGAGTTCACCCAGCTCGATATTGAAATGTCATTCGTGACGCAAGAGGACGTCATGGAGGTGGGCGAAGCGATCGTGCGGGCGCTGTGGGGAGAAATCCTCGGCATCGAGATCGGCCCCATCCCGCGTATGGCGTACCACGAGGCTATGCGGCGGTTCGGTAGTGATAAGCCCGACCTGCGTTACGACTTGGAGTTGGTCGATCTCACGCAGTACTTCACGGCTACCGCCTTTCGGGTGTTTCAGGCTCCCTACGTCGGCGCCATCGTGATGCCTGGCGGTGCAGATCAGCCGCGCCGCCAGTTCGATGCCTGGCAGGAGTGGGCCAAGCAACGCGGCGCCAAGGGACTGGCCTACGTGACGATAGATGCGGACGGTCAACTGGGAGGGCCAGTCGCCAAGAACCTCAGCGATGCTGAGCGTGCTGGTCTGGCGGAGGTCTGTGGTGCCAGACCGGGTGACTGCGTGTTTTTTGCAGCGGGGGAGAAGGTGCAGGGTCAGTCACTGCTGGGCGCCGTGCGCGGAGAGATTGCCCGTCGTTTGGACCTGGCAGACCAGACCCAGTGGTCCTTTGTATGGATCGTTGACGCGCCGATGTTCGAACCCGATGCCGATGTTCCAGGCGGCGGCTGGACAGCAGTGCACCATCCGTTTACCTCGCCAAACGCCGATTGGATCGATAACTTCGAGGAATCACCGGACCAGGCCCTCGCATGGGCGTACGACCTCGTGTGCAACGGCAACGAGATCGGCGGCGGCTCTATCCGTATCCATCGCGCTGACGTGCAGCAACGCGTCTTCGCCCTCCTTGGCCTATCGCCGGATGAGGCTCAAGAGAAATTTGGGTTCCTCCTTGATGCATTTGCGTTTGGTCCACCCCCACATGGCGGCATCGCCTTCGGCTGGGATCGCATCTGCATGCTGCTGTCGGGCGCGAACTCGCTGCGAGACGTCATCGCATTTCCAAAAACCGGTGCGGGTCACGACCCCCTCACCGGAGCACCCACGGCAATCACCCCACAGCAGCGTCGCGAAGCCGGCATTGACGCAAAGCCCGCGAGCAAGCAGGAGTAAGTACTCGAGACGTCAAGTACGTGGAACATTTTTGGAGTTTCGACGACCTGGAACATCGTGAATACCTACCGCGGCAGCAGGTTGCACTAGGCGGAAAGCACGCGTTCGACCTCGACGCATGTGGGAATTGGACAGTAACGTTTGCGTAACGGCGACCGATTGGGGCCCGATGCTAGAAAGGCGCCCTGAAGTTCCTTCTAGACAGGAGAACGTATGAAGATCCGTACCATCGCTGGTGCGAGCGGTTTCGCCGCGCTAGCCCTGGTGGCGTCAGCCTGCGCGGGCGGCACCACCAGCACCGAATCCTCCGCGGCGGCATCCCCGTCCGCGGCTGAAGCTACGGCGGCCGCAGCGGTCCAGTGCGGTGGCAACATTGCCGTCATGGCCCCGCTGACCGGCGGCGCCGCGTCAATCGGCCAGGAGCAGTTGAACTTCGCCAAGCTGGCAATCGACGACTTCAACACGGCGAACGGTGCTACCTACGCCGTCGTTGAGAGCGATACCCAACTCGATGCTGGCCAGGCGAGCACGCAGGCCACGTCCATCGCATCGGACACCGCGGTGATCGGTGTTGTCGGTCCCGCCGGGTCCCAGGAAGTCAACGCCGTGGGCCCGACCTTCGCTGAGGCGGGTATCGGCTACGTGTCAGCGTCTGCCACGAACCCCGATCTCACCAACGGCGCCAACCCCGGTTTCTTCCGCGTGGTGCCGACGGACGCAGTGCAGGGCCCAACCGATGCTGAGTTCATCGCGGGAACCATTGGCGCCAAGAACGTCGTGATCATCGAGGAGAAGACCGATTACGGCACTGGCATCGCGAAGTCTGTTTCGGATGCCTTGACGGCCGCTGGCGTCACCAACGAGGTCATCGCAGTCGCTGAGGACAAGAAGTCCTACGACGATGTGATTTCCAAGGTCGGCGATGATGTCGACGTCGTTTTCGTGACCTTCCAGGTTGCTGCGAAGTCCGAGCAGGTTGCTCAGTCGTTGATCAAGGCCGGCAAGAAGGCCATCGTCTTCGGCTCTGACGGCTCCTTCTCGGCCGACTTCAAGACACCGGGCTCGTACATCTCCGCATTTGCCCCTGACATCAAGGGCATTCCGGCCGCTGCTGATGTGGCTGGGCGCTTCCAGGAGCAGTACGGCGACTTCGGAACCTTCGGACCTCCGGTCTACGTGGCTACGCAGGCAATCCTGCAGGCCGCGCAGCGCGCTTGTGAGGCAGCTGGAATGTCTGCAGATCGCGCCGGCGTGCTGGCCGAGCTGCCGAATACCAACATCGCAGGATCGATCCTGGGCGGCGACATCGCGTTCGACGCAAAGGGCGATGTCGCGGGAGCGAAGTTCTACATCTTCCAGATCGACGAGTCTGGCGCTCCAGTAACCGTTTCCTAGTGTGATGCTCGATGGGGGCCGAAAGGCCCCCATCGAGTTCACCCTTCACACCCCGAATCTTCCAAAGGCGGACGATGGAGTACTTCGGCGAGCAACTCGCCAATGGCATCGTCATGGGTGGCGTTTACGCCCTCATCGCACTTGGATACACACTGATTTACGGGGTCCTACAGTTCCTGAACCTCGCGCACGGCGAGGTGTACATGATGGGCGCCTTCTTCGGCTTCTACACCATGATTGCCCTCGGCGGGCCGGCGGCGGCAGTCGTCCCAACGGCCGTAATGATCTTGCTGATGTTCGTGGTGTCGATGGGCGGCAGTGCCTTGCTCGGCGTGGCTATTGAGCGGTTTGCCTACCGTCCTTTACGTCGCTCAAGTCGACTAGCTCCGCTAATTTCCGCGTTGGGCATTTCGTTGTTCCTGCAGAATGCGGCACTCCTGCTCTTCGGTGCTCGAGTGCGCCTGTATGACACCGGACAGTTCATCGACCTGCGATCCGGGATCCAGATCGGGAGCATTCGCATTGATCCGACCGAAATCATGGTCGTGGTCGGAGCCATTCTCCTCATGATCGGTCTTTCGCTGCTGGTCAATCGCAGCAAACTCGGTCGCGCGATGCGCGCCGTAGCTATCGATCAAGATGCGGCAGTTATGAACGGTGTCGATGTAGACCGCACCGTTGCCTGGACCTTTGGCATTGCAAGCGCTCTTGCTGGTGCAGCCGGTGTCATGTCTGGTCTGCTGCTGTATCCGATCGACCAGTACATGGGGGTGTTCGCCGGTCTGAAGGGGTTCACTGCGGCGGTCATCGGAGGCATCGGATCGATTCCAGGTGCCATGCTCGGGGGTTTCATTCTTGGGATCGTCGAGGCGATGGTCACGGGCTACCTGAACCCAACGTACGCCGACTTCCTCGCATTTCTCATCCTGGTTGTCCTCCTCATCGTTCGCCCGCGTGGCATCCTCGGCCGAGCGCCCTTGCAGAAGGTGTAGACCATGGCAGACGACACCACACCAAGGGATCGGTCGGACGCGCTCGATGAGCCGACGAGCGGTCGTGGCATCGGAACAGACGAGTGGGTAGCTCAACATGGTCAGCGTGTTGGGCGACCTGAAAATCTGACCGGACGCTTGGTCTGGGCTTGGACATCACTGCCGGGCTGGATCCGATGGGGTGTGCCGCTGGTTATCGCTGTCCTCATCCCATTGGGAATCCAGAACGACTACATACTGCGCATTGGCATCAACCTCGGCTTATTCCTCCTGCTGGCCTACGGCCTTAATCTCGTGGTGGGGTATGCGAATCTGCTTGACCTCGGTTTCGTCGCTTTCTATGGGTTCGGCGCCTACGGCTACGCCATGTTGTCGAGTGATCAATTCGGCATTCATCTGCCCTCACTGTTAGCCATAGCCATTGTGGTCTTGGCCACCGCAGCGTTTGGCTTTGTGCTCGGACTTCCTTCACGACGACTCACAGGTGACTATCTGGCGATCGCCACATTGTTCTTCGGCCAGATGTTCGTCGTACTCATGGTCTCCAGCGATGCCGTGCAGTTCCCATGGATGAGCGAACCGATTGACCTGACAGGGGGCGCAAACGGCATTGCCGGTGTGGATCAAATATCAGCCTTCGGCTTTACCTTCGACTCCAATGTCTCGTACTACTTCTTGATCCTGCTCCTGATTTTCTTGATCGTGGTGGCAACGCGAAGAATTCACCTCTCACGACAGGGCCTAGGTTGGCGCAGTCTGGGTGAGGATTCCCTTGCGGCCCAACACATGACCGTGCCGGTGGTCCGCCTGAAACTTCTCGCTTTCACTGTGGGCTCAGCGATAGCGGGTCTCGCCGGATGCATCCTTGCCTCCGTTCAGCAAGGTGTCTTCCCCAGCTCATTTGAACTGCCTCTGCTCATCACGATCTACGCAGCTTTGATTCTCGGCGGACTGGGCAGTATTCCGGGGGTGCTCATCGGAGCTGCAGTGATGGTGATTTTGCCCGAGGTGCTGCGGTTCCCCGACATCAGCAACATCTTGTTCTTCGTTGTGCTTTTCGTGGCTCTGGGTGCACTCCTTCGCACATGGAAGCTCATAGCGATCGAGTTGATCGCGCTACTGGCGTTCACGGGGCTGATGAACGGCGTCTTCCTTGCATTGCGGGTGCCATACCTGACCACTCAGGAATGGGCTACGGGGCCTCTCGCTCCAGTGCTGGGGGCTGCCGTCTTCATGCCGGAGAATCGCGTTCTCTGGGGCAATATCGCGTTCATCCTGCTGATCGTGGCGGTTGCAGGGTTGACCACGGTGAGCAGGAGAACACGCCTTATCCTTCTGCCGATTGTGACCTGGCTCGCGATATTCACTTGGGAAGTCCGGTTGATGCTCGAACCTAGTGTCACGCGGCAATTGTTGGTGGGTGCCCTGCTTGTGGTGCTGATGGCCGTGCGCCCGCAGGGCTTCTTGGGTAAGCCACGGGTCGAGGTGCTGTGATGTCAGCCTTGCTAGAACTGGAGGGGATCACCAAGAGGTTTGGTGGACTCACCAGCCTGTCGGAGCTCAACTTCGAAGTGGCGCAGGGGGAGGTGGTCAGTGTCATTGGTCCCAACGGGGCCGGAAAGACCACTTTCTTCAACGTCATCACCGGTGTCTACACACCGGAATCTGGTCAGGTGCGATTCGCCGGTGAGGACATCACCGGCCTGACGCCGGAGAAGGTGGCGGATAAAGGCATCGCCCGGACTTTTCAGTCCATCAGGCTTTTCTTGAACCTTACGGTGAGAGAAAACCTGTTGGCCGCAATGTATGGACGAACTCGATCGACGCTGTTGGACTCAGTTCTCTCCACTCCTAGGGCTCGGCGGGAGATGCGCGAGAACCTCGAACGGGTCACAGACTGCTTGAGTTTCTTTGGCACGCGATTACAAGGTTTCCGACTGGATCAGCCGGCGTACTCGCTCAGCTATGCGAATCGACGCCGACTGGAAATCGCTCGTGCCATGGCAACCGGGGCCAGGGTATTGCTCCTTGATGAGCCTGCAGCGGGAATGAATCCTAAGGAAACACATGAGGTGGCCGAAACGATCAGCCGTCTTCGCCAAGAGCGTGGCTACACGATCGTTGTCATAGAGCACGATATGCACGTGGTGGAAGGCATCAGTGACCGAGTGGTTGCACTCGACCATGGCGTCAAGGTTGCCGAGGGCTCCTTTGAACGTGTCGCCACCGATCCATCTGTAATCGAGGCCTACCTTGGTCGCGGCACTGGTCAGCGCAAGTGAGCACCATGACTGAGGACC
>CAZKFI010000025.1:16400-31101 GCA_964551975.1 uncultured Bifidobacteriaceae bacterium
GGATGCCACTCCTGGAATTGCGTGGCATCAACACCTACTACGGACAGATGCACGTTCTTCAGGACGTCGCGCTCCAGGTAAACCAGGGTGAACTTGTGGCCTTGCTGGGGGGTAATGCCTGCGGAAAGTCCACCACTCTGAAGACGGTGCTGGGCCTTGTGTCCCCGAAGACCGGGCAGGTGATTTTCGATGGCGAAGACGTCACCAGCCACAAGCCGGCGCAACGCATTCGTCGCGGCATCGCCGTGGTTCCCGAGAATCGGCGACTATTCGGCGCCATGTCGGTCCTAGAGAACCTCAAGATGGGTGCATTCACCCAAAAAACTGTCTCAGAGTCGGACGTAGAGGCCATGTACACGCTGTTCCCGAAATTGGCGGAGCGTCGCAACCAGATGGCTGGAACACTCTCCGGCGGAGAGCAGCAGATGGTTGCCGTCGCCCGCGCCCTGATGTCGAAGCCACGTCTGTTGTTGATGGACGAACCTTCGATGGGCCTCTCGCCCAAACTCGTCGAGCAGTCCTTCGAGATGATCGCCGACCTCCACGCTCAGGGCGTGTCCATGCTGGTTGTCGAGCAGAATGCCAACATGGCCCTGTCCGTTGCTGACCGCGGCTATGTGTTGCAAACCGGTCGCGTTGTCCTGACTGGACCAGCAGAACAGCTGGCCCGCGATGAGGAGCTGCGGAGGGCATACCTTGGGCGATGACATGCTGCGATTTCGGGAGCGATTCCCGATCTTCGAGCACACGACCTACATGAACAGCTGCTCCATGGCCGCTTTGGCCGATGAGGTTCGCGCATCAGTGATCGGCTACTTGGACGATCTTGAGAGGGATGGTTCCCTCTGGGCCACTTGGGTGGCGCGGCAGGACGAAGTGCGTCGCCGCCTGGCTCAAGTCTTCAACACCGATACAGCCCAGGTCGCCGTCACGCCTTCGGCCTCAGCAGCCGTCTCATCGATCGCTTCTGCAGTTTTGACCGATCCAAAGCGATCGAAAGTGGTCACGACGGAGCTGGAATTCCCCACGATCGGTCAGATCTGGCACGCACGGGAGCGACAGGGCGTCGAAGTTGTACACGTGCCATCCACCGAAGACCTCGCCTTGGATATGAAAGCCCTTGAGCAGGCGATCGACGACCAAACGGCCATCGTCTCTGTTACGCATGTGTGCTACCGAAACGGTGCAATGATCGATCTGAAACCGGTCATCGATCTCGCTCATGCTCGGGGCGTGCCGGTTCTCGTCGACGCCTATCAATCTGTCGGTGCAGTACCCATTGACTTCCCATCCCTGGGGGCCGATTTTCTCGTCGGGGGAGTGCTGAAGTACATGCTGGGACTACCCGGTGTGGGCTTCGCCCTCGCGAGTCCGGCGACGATGAACTACGTTCCGACGATCACCGGGTGGTTTGCTGCTCGCGACATTTTCGCCATGGATATTCATCACTACGACCCGGCACCCGACGCGCGTCGATTCGAGGGTGGTACGCCGGGCGTTCCCTCCCTGTATCCAGCAGCGGCCGGCTTGGCCTTACTTCTCGAAGTCGGGCAGCAGCAGGCCTGGCAGCACACCGCACAACTGCACGATGCGCTACGCAGTGCGGTCATCGAGGTGGGAGCCACCGTTGTCACGCCGCAGGAGCGGCACGGTGCCATGCTTGCGGTTGCGGCCACTGACGACCACGCCCTGGTTGCCGCGTTGGAAGCTGACCGAGTGATCACAAGCTGCCGTGACGGGAATGTGCGCATTAGCCCGCACTTCTACAACAGTTTGGATGACGTCGAGGTTGTCACCAAGGCACTGCAGCGTCATCGTCACCTGCTGCGTTGACCCCGTACGAGGTTCTGCGTCAGGCCAAACCCCGGGACGCGATGGTGCGTTGGAGTGTCGATCCGTCAAGCGTAATCAGTGCAGTCTGTGAAGGTGAGCAGATCGGGTGGCTCCGCGTCGATGCCAAGGGCCAGCGCTGGGTAACCGTTCTCGGTCATGATGCAGACACAGTTAACGAAATCGTCAAGGATTTGGCACACGACAACAGTGACCAAATTGATCAAATTGACAAAATTGACGGGCTAACCTGCCAGGCGAACATCTGGCCTCAAATATGGGCAACGTGGCCTGGTCGCAACACTGGAAATGACCTGGACTACGGCTACTGGGCACTCTGGTACCAACTGATCCCGCGCGAACGCTCGACAAGAGCCGTCAGGACCGCTGATACGAACAGTGCGGTGGTGCTGGATCCGGTGGATCCGCGTATCCGGCCTCTGCTGGCGCATTCGAGTTCCGCGCACGTCTTCCCGGGGGATCCACGCCTCCTGCGCTGGGTCGGTGTGGAGGTTGGCACGCATCTCATATCCGTTGCCGGGCAGATTCGGGCGCACCATGGAGCAACGGAGATTGTTAGTGTATGTACTGAACCCCGTTACCGAGGTCACGGCTATGCCGCGCTTTGTGTGGAGAGCGTCGTTGACTTCGCCATCCTGGATGGCTATGAAGCCGTCATTCTCGAGGCCTACGCAGAAAATGCAGCAGCGGCGGCGGTGTATTCACGCGCTGGGTTCACGGAACACGACCGCTACTGCTCCTGGATGGTGACTCAGCGGCCTGGATGAGTCGGTGACTGTCAGAACGGATGCAAGGGCACAGCATGCCACCTGATCTCCTGACCTATCGTGAGCCCGTGACGCTCTTCGATGAACAGGCGTTGACCTGGCAAGCACCGATGGCGGATCGCATGAGACCCCGCACCCTGGACGAGGTCGTAGGGCAGGAGGCAGTGCTTGCCCCGGGCGCGCCGCTTCGGCGTCTTCTGGAGTCGGGGAGCAACGCGGTCTCGCTGGTCCTCTGGGGCCCGCCCGGCTCCGGAAAGACCACCCTGGCTCGCCTTGCGGCGCGCGTCGCTCAGCGTGAATTCGTGCAACTTTCTGCGGTGACATCTGGAGTCAAAGATGTTCGCGAGGCCATAGAACAGGCACGCCGCGGTCGAGACCTGTATGGACGGCACACAGTGCTGTTCATAGATGAAGTGCACAGATTCTCCAAAGCGCAGCAGGATGCGCTGTTGCCAGCTGTCGAACACGGCTGGGTGACCCTCATAGCGGCGACCACGGAAAATCCGAGCTTTTCGGTCATCGCGCCGCTGCTGTCTCGGAGCCTTCTGGTGCGACTCGAGGAGCTAGACGCAACAGCCGTCAGGCAGGTGATCGAACGTGCAGTAGCCGATGAACGTGGGCTAAACGGACGGGTGACGCTGTCTGATGATGCTCTGGAGTATCTCGTTCGCATGAGTGGGGGCGATGCTCGTCAGGCCTTGACCGTGCTTGAAGCTGCTGCGCTTACGCGGGATAGCCAGGATCAGCGGGATGCCACCATCACCCTGACTGATGTTGAACGGGCAGTGCTGCATGCCGCTCCGCGCTATGACCGTCAAGGTGATCAGCATTACGACATCATTAGTGCCTTCATCAAAAGCGTGCGAGGAAGTGACGTGAATGCGGCCCTGCACTACTTGGCGCGCATGCTGGAGGCCGGAGAGGATCCGCGTTTCATCGCGCGACGATTGATGATCCTTGCGAGTGAGGATATCGGGATGGCCGATCCGACCGCCCTTACGGTGACTACGTCAGCTGCGCAGGCAGTTGCGGTCATCGGGATGCCCGAATCACGGTTGATCCTGGCGCAGGCCACCATTCACACCAGTTTGGCCCCCAAGTCGAACGCGGTCCTCACTGCCATTGACCAGGCGCAGGCTGATGTCCGTGCCGGCTTCAACGGGCCAGTGCCGCTCTGGCTCCGCGACGGACACTATCCGGGTGCGAGTGCGCTGGGCCATGCTGTGGGCTACCGATACCCGCACGACGAGCCGGATGGTGTGACGGATCAGCAGTATCTTCCGGATGACTTGGTGGAGCGTCAGTACTATCGACCAACACGGCGCGGCCTTGAGGCGCGCTGGACTGACTTGGTCACCAGGCTCAACGAGCTTCGCCGTGGCTCCCGTGACTCCCGTGGATCGGTAGACGGTTCACATACCGATGCCCCTGCTTAGATACCGCTATGAGCCGGCTTGTCTATTTCGGTCTGGGAGTGCTTACAGGAGTCTTCCTCGCTCGCCGAGGGGCTGCGTGGACGGCGCAAATCCGTGAGCAAGGGGTCATCGAGAGCAGCCGTCGCATCGGCATCTCCGCCGGCAAGGCAATTCAGGTTGGTCGGACAGTGCTCAATGGATCGCAGGGGAGTCACCCGTAATGGAGTCAGCCGAGATCCGTAGTCGTTTCCTGCGCTACTTCGCCGAGAAGAATCATCAGATTGTCCCATCGGCGTCGCTGCTCTTGGATGATCCAACGCTGCTCTTCGTGAATGCGGGGATGGTGCCCTTCAAGCCGTACTTCCTAGGCGAAGCCCCACCCCCGTATCCACGTGCGACCAGCGTGCAAAAAGTTGTGCGGACCCTAGACATCGAGGAAGTCGGGAAAACAACCCGACATGCCTCATTTTTCCAAATGGCCGGCAACTTTTCCTTTGGGGATTACTTCAAAGAAGACGCAATTCCCTTCGCCTGGGAACTACTGACTCGCTCGCAGGCCGATGGTGGTTATGGCTTCGATGAGGCACGGCTCTGGGTGACGGTGTACCTGGATGATGACGAGGCCGCCGATATCTGGCATCACAAGGTTGGTGTGCCCCTTGAGCGGATTCAACGCCGCGGTCAGGCCGACAACTTCTGGTCGATGGGCGTTCCGGGTCCCTGTGGGCCCTGCTCTGAGATCTACTACGACCGAGGGTCAGAGTATGGCAAGCCTGGTGGCCCGGTTGTTGATGAGGATCGCTACCTCGAAGTGTGGAATCTCGTCTTCATGCAGTTTGCGCGAGGTGATGGCCCGGGCAAGGAGGGCTACCCAATTCTTGGCGAGTTGCCTGCCAAGAACATCGATACCGGAATGGGCCTTGAGCGCATGGCTGCTCTGCTCCAAGGCGTAGACAACATCTACGAGATCGATACGACACGAGGAATCCTGGATCGTGCCTGTGAACTTTCCGGAACTAGGTACGGTGATAACGAGCGCACAGATGTTGCCCTCCGCGTCGTAGCAGACCACGCACGAACCTGTGTCTTCCTCATCGGGGACGGTGTGCTGCCAGGGAATGAGGGTCGCGGCTATGTACTGCGTCGGCTCGCAAGACGCGTGGTGCGAACCATGCGCCTTCTCGGGGCTCCACAGGAAACGCTAGGGGAGTTGGTCGATCGCACGATCCTGACCATGGCTCCGCAGTATCCCGAGCTCAACGATGAAGCATCCCGCATACGCCAGATCGCAGTGAGCGAGGAGGCTGCGTTCCTGCAGACGTTGCGGACTGGCACAACGATTTTCGATCAGGCTGTTCGTCGAATCCGAGATGCCGGGCTCAAGAGGCTCCCTGGCGAGGAGGCCTTTGCGCTCCATGACACCTATGGATTCCCGATAGATGTGACCCTGGAAATGGCAGCGGAGCAAGGCTTGGAGGTCGATCAAGAAGGTTTCCGTTCGCTCATGGCCCAGCAGCGCGAGCGGGCCAAAGCCGATGCTCGGGATCGAAAGGCAGGGCTATCAGCAACGACTGCCTATCGAGAAGTGCTCGCTTCAGGTGGTACCACCGCATTCACCGGCTACGACGAAACAATGAGCGAAGCGCGCATCATCGGACTTCTCCATGACGGCGCCACGGTGGCGGCTGCCCCCCAGGGTGCGCACGTGGAAGTCATCTTGGATCGCACGCCCTTCTATGCAGAAGCCGGCGGGCAACTTGCTGATCATGGTCGGATCCTTGGTGGAGACGGAAGTGTCATCCAGGTCTACGACGTGCAAGCGCCGGTACCCGGCCTGGTCGTGCACCGCGGTGAAGTCACCACGGGCGATGTCACCACTGGTTCTGCAGTATCCGCATGTGTGGATGTTCAGCGTCGCCGGGCAATCTCGCGCGCGCACACCGCCACGCACCTGATTCATCGAGCCTTTCGAGATCGGCTGGGTGACACCGCGACGCAAATGGGTTCCGAGAACGCCCCTGGGCGCTTGCGCTTTGACTTCCCAAGCCCGACCCCGGTAGCTCGGCCTGTGCTGAGCGAAGTCGAAGGTCTGGTCAACAGCGTTGTCATGGATGACCTTGATGTTGAGGCACAGATCATGAACCAGGAACAAGCACGGTCGATGGGGGCGATGGCCCTCTTTGGCGAAAAGTACGGCGATCAGGTTCGAGTCGTGTCAGTCGGGGATTGGGCTCACGAATTGTGCGGTGGCACGCACGCTCGGCGTTCTGGACAGCTAGGTGTGGTCACGTTTCTCTCAGAAGGCTCGATCGGAACTGGTGTGCGGCGCATTGAAGCACTGGTTGGCACTGATGCGTATCAGTTCCTCGCCAGGGAGCACATCCTGGTGTCACGTCTTGCCGAAATCCTGAAGACTCCTGGTGACGAGATGGTCGATCGGATAGAGCGGCTCCTGGGATCCCTGAAGGAGGCGGAACGATCCCTTGCCAACCTGCGGTCAGCCCAGCTCGCCGCATCACTGGACGATTTGCTCGGATCGCCGACGCTGTGTGGTGGAGTTCAGGTGTGGACATTCCAGGCGCCCTCGGGGACCGCAGCTGGCGATCTTCGTGAACTCGTGATGAAGGCCCGCGGTCAGGTCCTGCCGCAATCCGCAGTAGTAGCCGGTGCAGCTGAGTCGGAGGGGCGCTTGGCGGTGGTCGTGGCTGCAACACCGGCGGCAGTTGCCGCGGGAGTTTCCGCAGATCAACTGCTCAAGGCCGTGCTGGAGCCTGGTGGCGGCAAGGGAGGCGGAAAGCCAGACATGGCTCAAGGCGGTAGCCAACAGCCAGCTGCCTTGGCGGCCGGGTTCCAGGCGATGATGCGGCAGATCAGCAACACCTAAGGGTCGATGCGTTGACCAAGGAGAGTACGAGCAGGAGCCTGGTCTGTCTGGATCCTGGTGATGTGCGTGTAGGCGTTGCCATCAGGTCCGGTGGAACGAACTTGGCGGTGGGGCGTCCAGCGATCGTGCTGAACCCAGCAGATTCAGACCCAAGCGCCACGATTTGTGCCGCCGTGCGCGCCATTGTTGAGGAGATTGACGCCGAATCGGTACTCGTAGGATTGCCGTTGAGTTTGCGCGGAGCCATTGGCCCCGCGGTTGAAAAGACTTTGGTACTTGCCCGGCTCCTATCCCAGGAGATTTCCCTGCCAGTGCTGCTGGTTGATGAGCGTTTGAGTTCACTGCAGGCACAGCAGGCCCTCAGAGCGGCGGGAAAGAACACACGCCGTTCACGTGCGGATATTGATAGCGCGTCAGCCATAATCGTCTTGCAGTCGTACCTGGATGGTGCCCCGGCAATCAGCCTTGACGATTGTGAGCGGCAGTTCACTCGTGAGCGGCATCGATCTAAGGGAGAGTCGTGACCCAGTTGGATCAATTCTTTTCCGCTGAGCCGCTTCCTCCATCTCCTAATCGCCGGGCGCCGGGACGGATCATCGCCGTGGTCGCCTTACTGCTCGTCGCGGTCACCACAGTGGGTGCCGTTTTTCTCCTGTTTCAGCAAGTGGGTGATGTCCAGGATTACCCAGGACCAGGTACCGGAGAGACCACTGTGGTGGTCGCTCGTGGTGACTCCCTTCGGGAAATTGGTCAGAGCCTGGTTGAGAACGATGTGGTGCTCTCCCTTGAGGCATTCCTTGACGCGGCAGCCAATAATCCCGAAGCGCAAACAATTGGTCCCGGCCGCTACACCCTGCTGCGTCAGATGTCCGGCTCTGGGGCCCTGTCGCTCATGCTGGATCCCCAATCACGCATGCAGTCCAGACTCGTCATTCCGGAAGGCCTGCGATTAGAGGAGGCCGTTGACGCTGCTCAAGCGGCTACCGGTCTGCCTATGGAGGATTTCACTCAAGCACTGGAGAACCCTGGTGAGCTTGGGTTACCGCAATGGGCGGATGACCGCCCGGAGGGTTTCATGTTCCCGGCCACGTATGACCTTGCTGGGGATGAAACGGCGGCGCAGGTACTTGCAACGCTCGTTCAGCGGTTCGATCAGGCGAGCACAACTGTCGATTTAGAAAACCGTGCCGAGAGTGTTGGGTTAACTCCGTATGAGGTGGTTGTCGTGGCATCGCTGCTGGAAGCAGAATCCAAGCCACAGGACTTCGCCAAAGTGGCACGAGTCATTTACAACCGTCTTGAGCAGGGTATGCCGCTTCAACTGGATTCCACGGTGGGCTACGCACTGGGAGTGGACGATCTCACGCTATCGGCCGAACAGCTAGAGGTTGATTCACCCTTCAACACCTACCGATACCCGGGGCTTCCCCCGAGGCCGATCAATTCACCAGGTGAAGCAGCCCTAGAGGCAGCGTTGGCACCTGCCAAAGGGAAGTGGCTGTACTTCGTCACGGTGAATCCAGATACTGGTGAGACACGCTTCGCTAAGTCATACGACCGATTCTTGGAGCTGAAGCGGCAGTTCCAGGACTATCTAGCCGCCAAGGGAGAAGGCTCCTGAGCGATCACCTGCGGCTTCGAGCAGCGGTGCTTGGATCCCCCGTTTCGCATAGCCGCTCACCTGCCCTCCACCGTGCTGCCTATCGATCATTAGGGATCGACTGGCAATACGACGCGATCGAGGTACCCGAGGGTGGGCTTGCTGAATTCCTAGGAGGGTGTGGTCCGCAGTGGATCGGCTTTTCTCTCACAATGCCTCTCAAGGATGAAGCCTGGGCAATCGCCACCGCGCGTGAAGAGACCGCGGAACTGACCGAGTGCGCAAACACCCTGGTCCGCTCCGTTGACGGCTGGTTCGCCGCAAATACGGATGTGGATGGCCTAGTGACAGCTATCCAGTTGGCGTTACAGGATGCCGCCATGGCTGGTGCACAACAGCGGCTGGGGAATAGCTTCCCCGGCACGGCGCTCATTGTGGGCTCTGGCGCCACTGCACGCAGCGCAGCCGTTGCAGCGGCCCGTTTGGGTATCACACAGTTACGCATCTGTGCGCGAAACGCTCGTACCAGTCTGCAGGTCCTTGAAGTTGCACAGCGTGCGGGACTGGCTGATGTTCGTTTAGCCCCACTTGAAGAGCTTCCCGCCTCGCTAGACGGGGTTGATTTGTGCATCAGCACCCTGCCGGGGCCGAGCAGTGCGCAGTTGCTGCACCTGTTCGGTACCGAACCACAACACAGCGTCCTGCTTGACGTGGCCTACAACCCTTGGCCCAGCGCCCTGGCTGAAGCTTGGCTAGGCGCCTTCCAGATCAGCGGGCTGGAGATGCTGCTTTGGCAGGCCGTGAAGCAGGTTGAGCTGATGAGCGGGCAAAGGCCTTCCGTTCAGCTGATGCGTGAAGCACTGATCACCTAGAGCCTGGCTAACGGGGGATACAGATGTCTGTTCTGCCCTGGATCGTGTTCCTCGCATTCGCGCTACCCCTGGGCTGGATCGATGCGCGAGAACACCGGCTACCGAATCGCCTGGTTCTGCTCGCCGTCCCCTGTGCTGCACTAGCGATGTCGGCGACAGCCGCTTTGACTGGGAACTGGCACAGCATGCTGCACGCCGTATTGGGCAGCCTCGTAACCTTTGCGGCACTCCTGGCCCTTGCCCTCGCAAGTCGCGGGGCACTGGGTATGGGCGACGTCAAACTCGGTCTCTTCACGGGTCTGTATTTGGGCTGGCTGGGATGGTGGGCCGTCTTTTGGGGAACGGTCCTTGGATTTGTGCTCGGAGCCGGCTGGGCAGCAGTGCTTCTTCTAGGTGGTCGTGCGAACCGAGGGACACCCATCCCCTTGGGGCCATTTCTCCTCGGCGCAGTAGCCATAGTGGGCCTGATCGACGCCTCGCCATGGTGGTCCCGCTGATCCTGTAGGGACTGCAGCAGATCTGAAAGGATGGGGCAATGCTGCGCTGGCTTACCGCCGGTGAATCCCATGGCCCGGCCCTCGTCGCCATTGCCGAAGGATTCCCCGCCGGAATCTCCGTTACGACGGCCGATATTGGCCGTGACCTCGCTCGGCGGCGACTAGGGGCCGGACGTGGCGCCCGGATGAAGTTCGAAGAGGACGTCGTTCGAATCCTCGGCGGGGTGCGCCATGGCAGCACCATGGGGGGGCCTGTCGCAGTCGAGATCGCCAACACGGAGTGGCCCAAGTGGGAGACCGTCATGTCCGCGGACCCTGTGGATCCCGAAATTCTCGCTGGCCTAGCACGCTCAGCGCCGCTAACTCGACCACGTCCCGGGCATGCAGATTTGGTGGGCATGCAGAAGTACGGATTTGAAGATGCCCGCCCGATACTGGAGCGTGCCAGTGCCCGTGAGACAGCAGCCCGGGTAGGACTCGGTGCCGTCGCTCGGGCATTCTTGGAGCAAGCGGCTGGGATCTTGGTTCTGAGCCATGTTGTGCGTATCGGCCCGGTCGCCCTCCCCGATGGCCAGGTACCCACCGCTGATGATGGAGAGCGCATCGATGCCGACCCCGTGCGCTGCTTGGATCCGACAACCAGCCTTGCGATGCAGGAGGAAATTAGCCTCGCTCACCGAGAGGGCGACACACTGGGTGGTGTTGTCGAGGTGGTTGCCCTGGGAGTACCGCCGGGGCTGGGCAGCCATGTGCATGGTGACCGCCGAATCGACGCGCGACTGGCAAGTGCCCTCATGGGCATTCAGGCCATCAAAGGCGTAGAGGTTGGTGACGGCTTCCTCTTGGCTGAACGTCGTGGATCACAAGCCCAGGATGAGATTGTCCGCGATGGAGCAGCATTGCGACGAACTTCTGGCCGATCCGGTGGCACAGAGGGCGGCATGACCACGGGTGAGACTCTGCGCGTTCGCGCCGCAATGAAGCCAATCTCCACAATTCCACGTGCTCTGCGCACCGTAGATGTGACCACCGGCGAGTCTGCGCAGGCAATCAACCAGCGATCGGATGTCTGCGCAGTACCAGCGGCCGGAGTGGTGGCCGAAGCCATGGTGCTGCTCACTCTGGCTGATGCGTTGCTCGAAAAATTTGGCGGCGACAGTATCGTTGAGATTCGTCGCAATCTGTCTGGGTATCTTGCTGGACTGGCCAACGCGGGGTTGGCGGGACAGGAATCTTGGGTATCTGAGGCATCACTGCACGATTCACTTGGGTCATGAGCGAATCTGGCCCATTGCTGGTACTCATGGGCGCCCCCGGTTCCGGAAAGTCCACCGTCGGCAAACTGCTCGCAAGCATCACCGGGGCGACACTGATAGATACCGATGAGGCGATCGAGCAAAACGAAGGCCGCAGCGTGGCAGAAATCTTTGTCGAAGACGGTGAGCCATTCTTTCGACGCCTTGAGGCTCAAGCCGTGGCCTCAGCGATCGAGCAGCCCCAAAGCATCGTTTCGCTGGGAGGTGGTGCCGTACTCGATCCACACACGCGACAGGTCCTGAAGGATCAGCCCGTCGTTTGGCTTCAAATATCGGCAGAGGTAGCAAGTCGCAGGGTTGGTATGCAGGCGCCGCGTCCTCTGCTGGTAGGGAATGTACGGACTCGAATGATTACCCTCATGGCCGAACGGGAGCCCATCTACCGTGAATTGGCCAAGATGCAGATTGCCACAGACGACCGCGATCCAGGGGAGGTCGCTCAGGAGATCATTGACTGGTTGCGGAACGCGGAGCGCTTATGACGAACTCGTCGATAACCAACGCAAGCCAGATTGAGGTGCAGGCTGAGCGCACGTACCAGGTGCGGGTAGGGCGGGAAATCCTTGGTCTGCTCCCCGAACTGCTTGCTGGCGCATCCCGTGTCGCAATCGTCGTCCCAGAAACGCTCACCGTTCATGCCCGACGGAAGGTATCTGACGCCTGCGATGCTTTGGGTGACGCCGGGTATGAAACGCACGTCCTTCCCGTTCCTGATGGGGAACAGGCAAAAACTGTGGCGGTGCTCGAGCGTTGTTGGGAACTTTTGGGGAGTTGGAGCCTCACTCGCAACGATGCCATCGTGGGGCTGGGTGGCGGAACCGCAACAGATCTAGCGGGCTTCCTTGCAGCGACTTGGCTACGTGGTGTTCGCTATGTCCAAGTACCCACAACATTGCTGGCCATGGTTGATGCCAGCGTTGGGGGCAAGACTGGTATCAATACCGCAAGCGGAAAGAACCTGGTTGGTGCTTTCTACAGCCCTGTCGGTGTCCTCTGCGATCTGACCTTTCTGGACTCTCTGCCGGTGATTGACCTGCAGTCCGGCATGGCCGCGGTCGTCAAAGTTGGCCTCACCTGTGATCCCCACATCATTTCGCTGCTGCAATCGAACGGTGCAGCGGCAACTGATCCAACGTCGCCAGTGCTGCGCGAGTTGATCGAGCGCGCGATAGCGGTGAAGGCGGCAGTGGTAGGGGACGACTTCCTAGAGATCGCCTCGAGCGTGGCTCCGGGTGAGTTAGGCCGAGAAGTCCTGAACTACGGGCACACACTCGGTCACGCCATTGAACGCGTCGAACACTACACCTGGCGTCATGGCGCAGCCATTTCCGTTGGGATGGTTTTTGCCGCAGAACTCGCACATGCCGGGGGATTTCTTGATCAAGCAGGTGTCGCTCTCCATCGTGAGCTCCTCGGAGCCCTCGAACTCCCCTTGAGCTACCCCGGCGATCGGTGGGCACCGTTGCTTGAGGCCATGCAACGCGACAAGAAGACCCGAGGCAGCTCACTGCGTTTCGTCGTCCTCCACGGTCTGGGCAATCCGCAGCCCTGGCGCGATCCCGACCCTGAGTCACTTCGTGCCGCCTATTCAGCGATTTCACGCTAGACCGGCGTAGGCTGGGCGAGTTATGGACGTTCTGATTCTCAATGGCCCGAATCTCAACCGTCTCGGCACACGTGAGCCGGAGGTGTACGGCTCGCACACCTACGCTGATCTCGTAGCCGCATGCCAAGACGAAGCTACAAGATTGAGCTTGGTTGTCGAGGTGCGACAAACTCAGTCAGAGGGTGAACTTATTACCTGGTTACATGAGGCAGCGGACCGTGGTCTTGATGTGATCTTGAACCCCGCAGCATTCACCCACTACTCGCTGGCCGTCCGCGATGCTTGCGCCATGGTGACCGGGCATCTCATAGAGGTTCACCTGACTAATATCTCGGCCCGCGAATCCTTTCGGCATCAATCTGTCACGGCTGCGCAGGCACTTGGGGTGATTGCAGGCTTCGGAGTTAACTCCTATCGCTTGGCGCTGCAGGCAATCGCGCTCTCACGTGCCTCCTGAAGGTGTGTTCTTCGAACGACGAAATGTCGTTCGCGACCACGTCGCCAAGGGTTGGCCTGCCGGAGCTGCGTTCATTGCCGCCACACCGCCCAACGTCTACTACCTCACTGGGCTGTGGTCCAGTAACGCCGCGGTGCTCATCGCACCAGATGGTCTTGACGTTCTCTGCACTGATGGTCGATACGCCGAACGTGCCAGGAGCGTGGCGTCCAACTGTGAGGTCCTAACTGCCCGTGGGTGCATACCGACACTCATAGAAGTCTGCAGCGATCGAGGGCTCCGCGCCGTCCTGTTAGAGGAGCAACTGCCGTACGGAGTAATCAACTCACTCTCCAAAGATCTTCCCATCACAACAAGTGGAGCTCTCGTAGAGCAATTTCGCCTTATCAAGGACGAGTACGAAGTCATGGCACTTCGTAGGGCCTGTCAGATCACTGCTGAGGCATTCACGCACATCGCGTCGATTATTCGGGTCGGTGACACCGAAATAGCTATTGCGCGCCGGTTGGAGGCGCTCTTCGGGGAGCTAGGTGCCGAGGATCGTGCATTTCCTTCGATCGTGGCGGCGGGCCCGAACTCTGCGGTGCCGCACCATCAGCCGAGTAATCGCCCACTTGAGGCCGGGGATCTCCTAGTGATTGATGCCGGAGCTCTTGTAGCCGGCTATCACGCGGATATGACCCGAACGTTCAGCGTGGCTACTGCGCCGACAGCACAGGACGCCGCTTGGCAAGAGGTCGTGCAGCGGGCACGCGAAGCGGCTGTGGCTGCGTGTATGCCCGGAACACCCATTGACCGATTGGATCAGGCAGCACGCGAGATCTTGGACCAAAGTCCATACCGGGGTTGGATGCACCACGGCCTTGGCCACGGGGTGGGATTGCAGATTCATGAGGCTCCAATGCTCACCGGTGGCAGCAACCACACCGTCCAGACGGGCATGGTGATGGCGATTGAGCCAGGGATTTATAGGCAAGGTGTGGGTGGCGTGCGGATTGAGGACTCGTTCTTGGTAACGGGCGATGGCCCACAGGTGCTCACGTCCCTAGTCGAAGTCGAGGTGGACATTGGCATTCGCCCAGTGGGCGAGGCGTCATGAAGTCCTGAGTGGCATCGATACCCTTGGCCCAAGAGTTCAGTTCGAAGAGGGAGACGTTCGGTGGCAACCACAAATGACCTGAAGAATGGCCTCGTGTTGAATCTCGATGGTCAGCTCTGGACGGTGGTCGAGTTTCAGCATGTGAAGCCCGGCAAAGGTGGCGCATTTGTGCGCACCAAGCTGAAGAATGTCTTGTCCGGAAAGGTTGTGGACAAGACATTTAACGCCGGAGTCAAGGTCGAAACCGCAAACGTCGACAAGCGGGAGATGCAGTACCTCTACCGGGATGGTGACGACTGGGTGTTCATGGACGCTACAAGTTACGATCAGATCCCGG
>CAZKFI010000026.1:0-5902 GCA_964551975.1 uncultured Bifidobacteriaceae bacterium
GAGTTCGGCTACCAACATCAAGCAGCTGGGCTTCGCCGTCACCGTGGCGATCCTGCTCGACGCAACCGTCGTACGTGCTCTGCTCGTCCCGGCGTTCATGCGGATCGCGGGCAACGCGAACTGGTGGGCTCCTGCACCACTGCGTCGTTTGCATGCCCGACTCGGCCTTCGTGAAGTCTGACAGACAAGGAGCATGACATGGGAACACATCTCGTCGTTGGAGCAGGTCCCGTTGGCTCTGGCGTTGCAGAAATCCTCGCTGAGCAGGGTGAGCAGGTCGTCATTCTCACGCGGAGCGGTTCTGGACCAGTTCACCCGGCCATTAATCGACGGGCGGCAGACGCCGCGTCACTCGAAGCACTCCTAGTTGCCGCACCCGACGCCAGCGCTATCTACAACTGCGTCAACCCCGCCTATCACCGCTGGGTCAAGGACTGGCCACCCTTGGCGGAGGCATTCCTGTCCTACGCGCAGCGCACTGGTGCGGTCTTAGCAACCTGCTCGAATCTGTACGGATACGGACCAGTGGATGGCCCATTGAGCGAATCCCTACCCCTTGCCGCAACAGGAGTAAAGGGGCGAGTTCGGGCCGACATGTGGCGCGACGCGAAGTCACGCCATGATGCGGGGCAGCTCCGGGCCACCGAGGTGCGCGGTTCGGACTACATCATCGCCGGTGAACAATCACTGATCGCTTCCAGCCGCGTTGTCCCAAGAATCCTGCGCGGACGGCCGGTGACTGTGCTCGGCAGCGTTGACGAACCCCACAGTTGGACATTTCCTGCGGATGTGGCCCGCCTGCTGGTTATCGTTGCTTCAGACGAGCGGGCGTGGGGTCAGGCCTGGCATGTGCCCACCAATCCTGCGCGCACCCAACGGCAAGTCGTTGACGAGTTGGCTGATCACGCGGGAGTCGCGCAGGTTCCGGTGCGATCACTATCCCCTGCGCTCGTCGCCATGCTGGGCGTCGTCTCTCCTGCTATTCGTGAACTTCGTGAGACCGCGTACCAGCGTGATCGACCGTTCGTCCTGGACGATAGCGCCGCCCGTGACACCTTCGGCCTGGAGCCGACTCCCTGGCCGGCAATTCTCGACGACGTGCTCTCGCACTACGGAGCCCCGCAATCGTGACCCACGTAGATCGCGCGAGCAGATGCTGACCGCCATAAACCGCAAGGTCCCCACCGCTGTAGGCACACTCGCACTGGCCGATGAGGGATCCGGGACACCTGTCGTGCTGTGGCCATCGGTATTTTCCGATCACCGCCTGTATGACCTCGTAGGTCAACAACTGGCCGAGGGTTGGCGTGTGTTGCGGATCGACGGTCCGGGCTTTGGTCAAAGTGATGCCCCTCAGGCAGATGTGCAGCCGGAGCAGTACGCCAAGGCGGTCGTGGAAGTTCTCGATGCGCTCAGCATTGAGCGTGCGGTTGTCGCCGGGTGTTCCTGGGGTGGTCAGGTTGCCGCGCATTTGGGTGTTCAATCACCGGACCGAGTTATCGGCATACTCATGATGAACACACCGATGGCAGCCAGTACCGGTGGCCATCGCGCGCAGGTGATCGGCACTCGCCTGCTGGGGTCAACACGGTTCTGGGGTCGAGGCGTGGCTCGCGCCATGTTGACCCCGTCATTTCGCGCTACTCATCCAGACCGAGTCAACGCATTCGTGGATGCGTTTCGCAGCTTTGATCCGGCTGCAGCAATAACAACTGTCCGAACAACGTTGACTCGATTCCCGGGACTGCAGGATGCCCTACCACGATTGGAAGTACCTACGACCATCATGATGGGTGAATGTGACACCCAGTACCCAGTGCGCACGGCCATGCCAATCGCTCAGCGCGCCGCTCGGGCTCGCATAGAAGTGGTCCCCGGCTGTGGTCACCTGGCACCGATTGAAGCACCGGAGGCCGTGGTGGCCGCATTGCGCTCGCTCGCCTAGCGCCTGCAGCATTCGCGTTTGGCAGTGCTAGGTGGTGGCAGTCCTTATGGGCCGCAGCAGCCTGATGAGCACTGCCACCGCGCGGGGAGCCTTGACCCGTGAGAGATTTGCGTTACAACATTCGGTGAACGAGGTGGGCCATGGCACAGGTGCGTTTTTCCGTCCAACAGGATCTTCCTTTCCCGGCGGAACAGGTCTTCGGAGCATTAGTCGATTGGCCCGGGCATGCCGAGTGGGTGCCGTTGACCCGGGTGGAGATCTTGGAGGGTGACGGAGGCGTCGGCACGCGCTTCGTGGCAACCACTGGCATCGGCCCACTCGCGCTCCCCGATCGCATGCAGGTCACCGCGATGGATCCCGCTGCCATGACCGTCACGGTGGTCAAGATCGGACCGATCTTGACCGGCGAGGTGTATCTCAAGGTCACAGCACTGACCGATGGAAGTTGCGTCGTTGATTGGATTGAGGACATTCGGGTGCCCTGGCTACCCCAGTTTTTGGCACGGCCCGTGGGTGCGGCAGCGGCGAAGGGCTTTCGCACCTCGTTGCGACGCATGGGCCGTGGATTGGGTCGCCCAGCCAATGACACCGCCCTGACGTAACACACCAGGTCCGCTCGCATGGCGGGGAAGGGTGTTCAGTGTTAGAAACACGTATGCGCAAGAGTTCGATTTCACTCATGGCAGCCCTATCCGCAGTGTTCCTGATCACGCTGACGGCATGCGGATCCCATGACACTGCGGCCCCGGCGCCGGCCGGAAGCAGTGGGGCGTCTGCGGATGATGTGATGTTCGCCCAGATGATGATTCCGCATCACGAGCAAGCGGTGCAGATGGCGGAGTTGGCCGCGACCCGCGCGAACGCACCCCTGATCAAGGACCTCGCTGCGCAGATTCAGGGAGCCCAGCAACCGGAGATCGACGAAATGACCGCCTGGCTTGACGAATGGCAGGCACCGACCCTCAGCGCCGACGAGGCTATGTCCGCCCACGGTGGCCACGGCATGGCCGGGATGCTGTCCGATGAGGACCTTCAGTCACTTGAGCAGGCATCCGGAACCGACTTCGATCGGAAGTTCGCCGAGGCGATGATCGAACATCACGAGGGCGCTATTGCCATGGCCGAGCCAGTGGTCGACTCCGGGGACCCCCGGGTGGCCACACTGGCGAGTGCGATCATCACGACCCAGAAGCAAGAGATTGAGCAACTCGAGGCATTCCTAACGAGCAGCGACTAGTACTCCGTCGCTAATCCTGCCTACGCAGGACCACCCAGGTGAATCGCTGCATTGCGCCCCACGGTGTGTGATGGTCCTGCTGAAGACTGTGCTGCATTGAAAAGTTCGCGCCGAATATGGCAGCCAGATCGCCTGGTTGATAGCGACTGACGTCCAGACCTGAGCACTGGGTTGGACCATCCGCGGCAAAACAGCCCAAAACCACCGTGCCGCCAGGGTGGACGGTGGCTTCCGCCAGATTCACGTAGGCGCGCTGCTGGTCAACGTCGGTAAGGAAATGAAACACGGCCCGGTCATGCCACAGCGTCACATGTTCCGCAGGCTGCCACGACAGGATGTCTGAGGTGACGATGTTGAGATCGGCATCCGCTGGCGCGCTGGCAGCCAACTGAACGAGTGCGACCTCGGAGATGTCCACCGCCGTGACCGGACGCCAGCCCCGCTCGATAAGTCGAATGGCCAGCAGCGACCGACCGGCACCCACATCCACGGCCGCTCCCGGCGGTCCGGCGAAATCGTCGATGAGTCGCAACGATGTGGCAGGTTCCCCCTCGAACCAACTGACGTCGTTGATGCTCTTGTCCTGGTAGATCGCGTTCCAGTGGGACGGATCACCAACCATGTGGTGAGGGTAACCGCCTCGTAGACTGCTGAGGGTGAGTGAGCGGATCTATGCCGGCCCACGCAGAGATTCCGGTGAAGGCCGTCGTGGATGGGTGTGGACGCTCCCCTTTATTTTCGCCGGTTTGACGGTCCTGGGTCAGATTCTCTGGGTACTCGCTGGAGCAGCGGATCGAGTCTTACTCTCGATTGCGACGGTAGTGACGTTCTTCTTAAGCACTGTGTCGCATGCTGTGATCTCCAGGGGTCTGGGGTGGACTGGGGTCTACCTACTGATCACCCTGATCTTCGGCTGGGGAATCGAGTTCATAGGAACAAGGACCCAATTCCCCTTTGGGGATTACATCTATTCGAGTCTGCTCGGAGTGCAGATACTCGGTGTGCCCATTGTAATCCCCCTCGCCTGGTCGATGATGGCCTACCCGTGCCTGCTGGCGGTGCAACGCTTGGTTCGCACGGAGCTCGCCGTGGCTCTCGTCGGCGGATTCCTCCTTGCCTCCTGGGATCTCTTCCTGGACCCACAGATGGTGGGTGAGTCTTATTGGACCTGGCGCCTGGTGACCTACACGCTGCCTGGAATCCCGGATATTCCCCTGCAGAACTTCCTTGGGTGGTTTCTCGCCTCGTTCGTGCTTATGTTGCTGCTGTCATTCCTGCCCCAAACCGTGGCCCGCGATGGTGCGCCGCGGTTCATGCTGAGTTGGATCTTCGCTTCGAACGTACTTGCCAATCTCGTCTTTTTCGATCGTCCAGGTGTGGCGATTTGGGGTGGCATCTGCATGGGGTTGGTCATGATTCCGTTCTGGTACCGCATCTGGTCCCAGCCACAGTGGTGATGAGCAGGGGTGTGGGGCAGCGCCTTGCTCGGGTCGTAGCAACCGTTGGTGCGGCCAATGCGGCACTGCTGGCAGCTCATGCCGTGGTGAACCAACGCCACCTGCGACGACCCGTTCCTGCGAGCTGCGATGAACGCATCAGTGTCTTGATTCCTGCGCGCAATGAGGCATCTCGGATCGGTGCAACGCTATCCAGTGTGCTGGCTCAGGTCGGTGTACCCGAACTCGAGGTGATTGTTCTCGATGACGGTTCGACGGATGACACGCCTCAGGTACTGGAGAATTACTCCGATACCCGTCTACGTGTCCTGCGCAGCGACACCGAGCCCCCCGAAGGTTGGTTAGGCAAGCCCTGGGCCTGCGCGAGATTGGCCGAAGAGGCAACTGGTTCGATCCTGGTCTTTCTTGACGCCGATGTGGTCTTGGAACCCTGGGCCATAGGTGCAGCGGCGCAACTGTTGCGCAACGGCGGCTACTCACTCATCTCTCCCTATCCGCACCAGGTCGCGCTGACGTGGCCAGAGCGACTCGTACAACCATTGTTGGTCTGGTCCTGGCTGAGCACATTGCCACTGGAACAGGCGGAGCGCTCCCCGCGGCCATCACTGGCTGCCGCTAACGGTCAATGCATGGTGTTTGACGCAACGGCCTACCGACAGATCGGTGGGCACCAGTGCGTCCATGACAACGTGCTGGAGGACGTTGGACTGATGCGCGAAGTCAAGGGCGCGGGATTGCGCGGCAACGTCGTCGACGGATTCGCAATGGCGCGCTGTCGCATGTACGAATCAGGATCGTCGATGGTGGACGGCTACACGAAGTCACTCTGGGCGGCCTTCGGTGGCCCACTGGGATCTATCGCGGTCAACACCCTGCTCGCCGGCACGTACCTGGTGCCGCCGGTATTGGCGATAACGGCAAAGGATCCAGGAACCCGGATAGTGGGTACTGTCGGCTACTTTGCTGGAGTGGCTGGACGGATGGCCGTGGCCAATCGCACCGGTGAACGTCAGTTCCCCGATGCACTCCTGCACCCGGTGTCCATCGCTGCATTTATCGGTCTCAATGCGCTGTCCTGGTCTCGGCATCAACGAGGACAGAACACCTGGAAAGGCCGGAGGCTCGGATGAGCAAGGTCGTCATCATTGGCGCCGGCATGGGTGGGTTAGCAGCCGCCGCTCGGCTCTCGCGGCTGGGCCATGACGTCGCCATATTCGAGCAGTCAGACCACACCGGGGGGAAGCTCCGTACCTGGCGACAGGA
>CAZKFI010000026.1:5912-7444 GCA_964551975.1 uncultured Bifidobacteriaceae bacterium
CTTCGTTACTCACCCTGCCCGCGGTGTATCGCGATCTTTTCCTCAAAACAGGTATCGCCCTTGAGCGTGAGGTGGATCTCCAGCCGGTAGAACGGGCCTTTCGTTATGCATTCACCGACGGTTCACAGGCTGTACTGCCTGGTGCCGATCCGACCAAATGCGCCGCGGCACTGGCCGATGCCTTCGGCAATGCGGCAGGCGCGGACTGGCGAGCACTCATGGCTCGGGCCGGTGCCATGTGGCAGGCGACGCGTGAACCCTTCCTACAGTCCCCGATCGACGGCTGGCGCACCATCGCCGCGCTCACACGACGACCTGGCGATATTGCCACGATCGCGCCGTTTACATCACTGCGAGCACTCGGCCGACGCACCCTGCGGGATCCACGGCTTCGCATGATCTTGGATCGATACGCGACCTACACAGGCTCCGATCCCCGGCATGCCCCCGCTGTACTCGCCACCATCGCGTATGTCGAGCAGACCTTTGGCGCCTGGCATATCGGAGGTGGCCTTGGTCAGCTCGCGGAGGCGCTGACACGGCGATGTGTCGATCGAGGAGTGCAGATCAATCTCGCCAGCCCCGTGCAGCAACTGCGACTCGTTCATGGTCGTGTTGCAGGAGTTCTCCTCGAGGATGGCAGTTCTATTGATGCCGACATCGTCGTCGCCAATGCCGACGCCAGGTTGGTGTACTCACAGCTCGTCCGCACTTCGCGAACGGCACGATTGGGACGAATGCTCCGGCGCAGGTCCGAATCCTTGGCTGGATTTGTCATTCTGGTTGCGGTTCGCGGGCGTACCCCGGACTTGGCGCATCACAATCTGTGGTTCCCGAAGGATTACGACGCCGAATTCAACGACATCTTCGGATCATCACCGCGACCGGTTCACGACCCGACGATCTACGCCTGCGTACCCGATGACCCGGCGATGCGACCCGACGAAGATCACGAGTCATGGTTCATCCTGGTGAACGCGCCCTGCCACGGAGTCATCAACTGGAACGAAGCGGGTCTCGCCGAGAGCTACGCCGATCATGTTCTGGCCCGTCTGGCCGAGCGAGGGATGGACCTTCGCCACCGCATGCTCTGGCGAAGGGTGCAAACGCCCGCCGACCTGGAGCAGCAAACCTGGTCGCCGGGCGGGGCTATCTACGGCACGAGCAGCAATGGTGCGCGTGCAGCCTTCACCAGGCCGGCGAATCGATCCCCTATCCCGGGCTTGTATCTCGTGGGAGGTTCGGCACACCCGGGGGGAGGACTCCCCTTGGTGGGGATGGGCGCGGAGATCGTGGCGGACCTCATTGGCCCGGCTGGTCAAGCCCCAGGGCGTGGTACACCTCGCGCGTCGAGGTCGAACGATTGAGTGTGTAGAAGTGCAAGCCAGGTGCACCCTCAGCCAGGAGTTCCTGGCCAAGCCGAACGGCTACCTCGACTCCAAGCGCATGCACTGCCGCTGGGTCATCCTTGACCCTGGCGAAATCCGCAGCTAGATCAGTCGGAAAGGCCGCACCCGATAGGGCCGCGAAGC
>CAZKFI010000026.1:7482-30176 GCA_964551975.1 uncultured Bifidobacteriaceae bacterium
GGGAACGATCGGCATCGTGCAGCCATGTCTTGCCGCACGCTCGCGCAAACCCACGTAATCGCGCGTCTCGAAGAAGAACTGGGTGATTGCGAATTCAGCTCCTGCATCCTGCTTGGCGGCCAGCACACGCGCATCGGTCTGCAGATCAGGTGACTCGGGATGGCCTTCCGGGAAGGCCGCAACCCCCACACTGAAGGTACCCAGGGAGCGCACCAGGGCCACGAGTTCATCGGCGTGAGTGAGGCCGCCAGGGTGTTGCTGCCAAGGTTGTCCGAGGCCGCCAGGCGGGTCGCCGCGCAGGGCCAACACGGTATTGATGCCGCTTGCGGCGTACTGGGCCATCACGGATCGCAGGTCCTCGACGCTGGCACCCACGCAGGTGAGGTGAGCTACCGGCGTCAGCGTGGTGTGTTCAGCAATCTGCCCAGCAATGCGCACCGTGCGGTCACGTGTCGAGCCACCAGCGCCGTATGTCACCGAAACGAAACTTGGCCGAAGGGCTTCAAGTTCACGAACCGTCTGCCAGAGCTGCTGCTCGCCTTCATCGGTCTTGGGAGGAAAGAGCTCGAATGAGAAGGAGCGCTCACCCTTCGCAAGCGTCGCTCCGAGCGTCGCCCGCTCCGACTGAAGGGCATGTGCAGGCACTGGTAAAGACTACGTGAGTTCTGCTGGCGCGGCATTTGCACCCGCTGCGAGGCCCGGGAATGCTCACTACGCTAGTAATGTGGCACCGGCGAACTCAACACCCAGTGGTCTGGATGCCGCCGACCTCCGCGAGCGCGTCCAGCAGATTGTGACGAGCAACAGCTGCTCCTTGCAAATGTAAGCCCCGACCTGGCTCCGCTCAGCGATGCACTCGCCGCCATGCTGGCCGGGGGCAAACGACTACGCCCAGCCTTCGCATACTGGGGCTGGCGCGGTGCCGTCGACGTTGCACCGCATGAAGATCCAGGACTGGACGACGCGGCAATGCGAGCGGCTACGTCCTTGGAATTCCTCCAGGCCTGCGCACTCATCCACGATGACGTGATGGATGGGTCGGACACCCGCCGTGGTCTTCCGGCAGCCCATCGAAGGTTCGCTGCCCTGCATCGGGATCAAACATGGCTGGGCTCACCTGAGAACTTCGGAGTTGGTGCCGCGATTCTGTTAGGCGATCTCTGCTTGAGCTGGGCCGATCAACTGCTGCTCACCTGCGGGATGACTCCCACCAGCCTCGGGCAGGCAAAGTCCATCTACGACGAGATGCGCACCGAACTTATGGCTGGCCAATATCTCGATCTTCTCGAGCAGGCCCGCGGAGGTGGCTCAGTGGAGCGCGCTCTGCGTGTAGTGCGCTACAAGTCGGCGAAATACACCATCGAGCGTCCATTACATATGGGAGCGGCGCTGGGCGGTGGGTCACCCACCATCATGGCGGCCTACAGCGCCTACGGCCTGCCACTGGGTGAGGCATTCCAACTTCGCGATGACGTCCTCGGGGTATTCGGTGATCCAAAACAGACCGGCAAGCCCGCCGGTGACGATCTGCGCGAAGGCAAGCGCACCATGCTGGTGGCACTTGCTGCGGAACGAGCCACACCCGCGCAGGCTTCCATACTGCGCACCCACCTCGGTGATCCTGCTCTCGGTGCAGAGGCCTTGGAGCAGTTACGTGCAGTCATCGAAGACACCGACGCCCTGTCCGATACCGAAGCGCTGATCGACACTCGCCTAACTGAAGCCCTCGAAGCGTTGGAAAGCCCCGCTATTCAACCGGCAGCTCGTGAGGTCCTTCGTGACCTCGCCTATGCCGCAACCCGTAGGACGGTGTGAAGCCGCATGGCGACGACAAACCAGATCACTCGCTGGCTACCCATTGGTGGTCCACGCACCGTGGCCGGTCCGACCGACAACGTGGTCATCGTGGGTGCAGGCCTGGCCGGCCTATCGGCTGCAATGCGCCTTGCCGGAGCCGGTCGTTCGGTCACTGTCCTGGAACGTGAGGCAGTTCCTGGGGGTCGCGCTGGGCGGATTCAGTTGCAGGGAGCTGCCGGCACCTACCAGGTAGACACCGGCCCCACAGTGCTGACAATGCCTGATCTCATCGCCGATTGTTTCGATGCTCTCGGCGAAGAGATGTCGGACTGGCTCACCTTGGAGCCGGTAGCACCGCTCTACCGGGCGTTCTACCCAGACGGCTCGGTGCTCAACGTCCATGCGGATGTGGATGAGATGGCTGAGGAAATCGCTCAGGTCATCGGAGCCGAGGAGTCGGCTGGTTACCGACGCTACGTCGACTTCGTCTCCAAGCTCTACCAATACGAGATGAAGGACTTCATTGATCGCAATATCGACTCACCCTTTGACCTGCTGACTCCGGACCTCGCGCGACTCGTGGCGTTGGGTGGGTTTCGGCGCTTGGCACCGAAGGTACGCGAGTACCTGAAGGATCCGCGCACGGAGCGGATCTACTCGTTCCAGGCTATGTATGCGGGGCTTTCTCCCTATGACGCACTTGCAATCTATGCCGTCATCGCCTACATGGACTCCGTTGCCGGCGTGTTCTTCCCGAAGGGTGGGATGCATGCGCTCCCCGTTGCCATGGCGCAGGCAGCTGCCAAGCACGGCGTGAAATTCGAGTACAACACGACAGTCACCAAGGTCGAGCGGCAGGGTGACCGCGCAACGGCGGTTCACACAGCGGACGGAAGGCGAATCCCTGCTGATGTGGTGGTCCTAAACCCCGACCTGCCGGTTGCCTACAGAGATTTACTCCAGGTTGAGCCGTGGTCTGTGCGCCGCCTGAACTACTCGCCGTCCTGCTTCCTACTTCTGGCTGGCTCTTCAGCACAGTATTCAAAGATTGCGCATCACAATATTCATTTCGGTCGGTCGTGGAAGGGCGTATTCGACGACCTGATCCGCAAGCAGCGCCTGATGTCTGACCCGAGCCTGTTGGTGACGAACCCAACCCACTCTGATCCGGATCTGGCACCACCTGGCCAGCAGATCTACTACGTCTTGTTCCCCACCCCGAATCTGGACGCGCCAATCGACTGGCGTGAGCAGGGACCGGCCTACCGCGATGAGGTTCTGCGCGTACTTGAAGAGCGCGGCTACCGCGGCTTCGCTGAGGCCATCGAGGTCGAGCATGTCACGACTCCTTTGGACTGGGCGGAACGTGGCATGGAACGCGGTGCCCCATTTGCTTCAGCTCATTCGTTCATGCAGACAGGTCCGTTCCGGCCCGGCAATCTCTGGGGTGAGAACGTCGTATTCACCGGCTCTGGAACTCAGCCAGGAGTGGGTGTACCCATGGTGCTTGTCTCTGGGCGGCTTGCTGCGGAACGCGTAACGGGAATCGACCGGAGCTACCGGTCACGCGCGCGCCGCTAGGGCCCACCGTCAGCACTGCAATACCTGAGACGATGGCAGGATAGCCAAGTGAGCGCTCGGGAGTTGGACGCAGCCGGCATCCAGGATGCGCAATTGCGTGATTCCTACGAACGCTGTCGCCAGCTCAATGCAGCACATGGCAAGACCTACTACCTCGCAACACTGTTGCTTCCACCAGCCAAGCGACCCTACGTCCATGCTCTGTATGGCTTCGCCCGGTATGCAGATGAAATCGTCGACGATCTGGATTCGACTCTGTCTGATGAGGAAAAGGCGACGTGGCTCGGTGAATGGGGAGACACATTTCTGACGGATCTCCAGCGGGGATATTCAGAGGATCCAATCTGCCAAGCCGTGGTCGACACAGTGCAACGGTGGCAGATTCCCAATGAACATTTCGTCGCGTTTCTGCATTCGATGCGGATGGATCTCACGGTCACCGAATACCAGACATACGACGACCTCTATGAATACGTCTATGGCTCAGCTGCCGTGATCGGTCTGCAAATGGTGCCCATTCTCGAACCTCGATCCCCCGAGGCAATTGAGCGAGCCAAGGATCTGGGCGTTGCCTTCCAGCTTGCCAACTTCATTCGCGATGTCAACGAGGATCTTGACCGCGGCCGCGTCTACCTACCCTTGGACGAACTAGCCGAGTACGGGGTAACGCGAGCAGACTTGGAGCAGCGCGTTGCAACGCCGCCAATCAAGGAAGCCCTTCGAGCGCAGGTGCGGCGAGTCAAAGATTTGGAGGAACGCTCACGTCCTGGGATTGCCCTCTTGGATCCCACCTCGCAACCGTGCATAGAAGCTGCTCGAGAGTTGTACTGCGGCATAGTCGACGAGGTTGAGCGCATCGACTACGAGGTCTTCACCCACCGAGCCAAGGTCCCCATGCGGCGGCGACTCGCCGTTGCCGGGCCCGCCTGGGTGCGAGCCATCCGCGCGCGGCGCTAGCCCTTTGAGCTCGCCCTACTCGAGCTCGCCCTACTCGGCCCCTTGGCGCGTAAGCCCAACCGCCATAGCGGCGGACCCGCCAAGGGCGTGGGCTGCACCCCGCGGCGGCCCCACCACACCCACCCAATGAGGGCAAGCAGAATCAAAGCGAAGCCGAACATCACATCCTCGACGGGAGCAAAGAAGAGCCGACCATCCCCGATGAACGGTGGGGCACCCTCCGAGGGCGAGGTTCCGCCAATGATTGCCGCGTCTGAGTAGCGCACAATGCCAAAACCAGTGAACATGCCATTGGTGATGAACTGAAAGAAAAGCATGATCGCGTACGCCACCCAGAAGGCACGGCGCGTCACCAATCGGGTTCTAGCCACCCACAGATCCAGCACGACCACCACAAGCACGGCGATAACGCCGAGCTGGGTGTAGGTGAGTTGCAATGTCACGTGGATCCTCCCACCTGTGGTGGCTCATCCCCCACACTCCATCCCCGAACAGAGCGCACCGCCTCCAACGTGAGGATCGCAGCGAGCGGAATCACGAGGAAGAACAACACCTCATCTATTGGAACCGCACCGGGCAATCGCCAACCGAGTATGCGCGCCTCGTTGAACCACCAGTGCTCAGAGGCAATGGCGTATACGTCCCATAGGAAGAAGACCGCCAATGGGGCGATCATGCTGAGCAGGAGACGGCGCCAGCGACGTAATACATGGGTGCGCAAGACCACTTCCAGCCACAGGCAGCCCACGAGAACGAACAGCAGGATTCCGACGTACGACAACCGCTCCACCTTTGTATCCTCCCCCACGCTCGTAGGATGACCGCAATGGGTGGTACTTCTACCGTGGCTCTGATCGGTGCGGAGTGCACCGGCAAGTCCACGCTCGCCTGGGCGCTCGGTGAAACCCTTCGTGGCTTCGTCGTGAGTGAGGCGCTGCGGGAGTTTGTTGATTGGCACCGCAGACCACCGCGGCAGGACGAACAGCTCGGGATCTTTCGACGCCAATTGGGGCGTGAGCGACGCGCCCGGCAGTTGGGGGTCTCCTGGGCGATCTACGACCCCGCGGCGGCCATGACGGCGGTCTACTCCCAGGCCTACTTCGGTGATTCCTCGCTGCTTGCCATGGCTCGGGCACACCTTGAACACGCGGACAGGGTGCTGTGGTGTCGCCCAGACCTGCCCTGGGTTCCCGACACTGGCCAACGCGATGGGCCACGCATGCGACAGGTGGTCGACGACCTGCTCGCCGAATTCATTACCGCCCTACCAGCCGCCCCATATGAGATCCGCGGAGTCACCCCCCAGGAGCGGCTGGACGCTGCTCTCCTGGCGTTGGGATGACGCAGAATCTGCGGTCCGCGACCTAGACTGCTGGAAATGGGACCGCCGGCTGCGCCCTCACTCGTGGGGCAGACGATCGATGGGCGGTACCAGGTGCGGCGCCGCTTGGCGCGCGGCGGGATGGCGACCGTCTATGAGGCCGTCGACTTACGCTTGGATCGGATCGTCGCCCTGAAGGTCATGCACCGTCACCTGGCGGAGGACCCTGATTTTGTGGCCCGCTTTCGTCGAGAGGCACGCTCTGCTGCGCGGCTGGCTCACCCTCACGTCGTTGCGGTCTTCGATCAAGGTGAGTCCGATGGCCTGATCTACCTGGCTATGGAGTACGTACCAGGACGAACCCTGCGCGACGTTCTCGTCGAGTTCGGCCCACTCGCCCCAGAGCAGGCACTGGTGATCCTGGAACCGGTCCTCGAAGGACTCGGCGCTGCACATGCCGCAGGCTTCGTTCATCGAGATATCAAGCCGGAAAATGTCCTGATCGCCGATGACGGACGGGTCAAGGTTGCGGACTTCGGCCTAGCGCGAGCTCTGACTGCCGGTGACACCAGTGCAACGACCGGAATGATCATCGGCACGGTCGCCTATTTATCGCCAGAACAGGTGGAACGTGGTGACGCTGATGGGCGTTCCGATGTCTATGCCGCAGGCATCCTGCTCTATGAGATGGTCACCGGCAAAGTGCCACATGATGGACCAAGTCCCATTGCTGTGGCTTACCAGCATGTGAACGCCGACGTGCAAGCACCATCATCTCTGGTCAACGACCTTGATCCTTCAGTCGATGAGCTGGTCCTGACGGCAACTCGCCGCAATCCCAAACAGCGGTATCAGGGAGCTCCACAGTTCCTTGCGGCAGTGCGAAGAGTGCGCAAAGTCTTACCACCCCCACAATCACTGGCCGCCAGTCGCACCACGGTCGTGGTCACTGAGGGCAAATCGTCCAACGACAGGTCGACCGAAAATAGCTCAGATGCGCGACGCAGATCCGATGCCCGCCGCACATCCGATCCCCAACGCAGATCCGATGCCCGCCGCACATCCGATGCCCAACGCAAACCCGATACCCAACGCAGATCCGATGCCCGGCAAGACTCCAGCCGGCGACGCTCCACGGGACAGCTTGACTACCAGTCCACCTACCTGCCTCCTCGACGACGTTGGCGCCTCTTCACTGCGGTCACAATCCTGCTGCTGTTGGCCGCGGGCCTGGGCGCGTGGTACCTGACGAGCGTTCGCACGATTGCAACGCCGGAAGTTGTCGGCCAAAACCAGCAGCAGGCCGAACGAATCCTGGCCAGCGTTGGCCTCGAGGCAGTGATCTCTGGTGAAGAGTTCAGCGAGGAGGTACCCGCGGGCATCGTGCTTGCCTCTGATCCACTGGGTGGTGAAGATGTGCGAGAAGGTGGCTCAGTTGCCATCATCGTCTCGCTTGGTCCAGAACGCTATGAGGTGCCGGACGTACGCGGCCTTGATGCCTCCGCCGCAACGACCGCCATTGAGGATCAACGATTGAAGGTTGGAAGTTCGAGGCAAATCTACGACGACCGAATCCCAGCGGGCATGGTTGCGGCGACCGATCCGCGCATCGGGACGAACAGCAAACCGGGAACCGTCGTCGAGTTGCTGATCTCCAAGGGTCCAGAACCTGTTGAGATCCCTAATCTCGAAGGGCGTAAGGCCAATGCAGCTCGGAACATATTGGAGCGGGACGGTCTTCAGATCCAGATAACTGAGCGATTCACTACCGACGTGCCAGCAGGTCAGGTCATCGGAACCAAACCCAAAGCGGGAACCACAGTTCCAAGTGGAACAGCTGTGGAGCTGATCATCTCCAAGGGTCCGCCGCCCGTCACCGTGCCCAACCTCATCGACAAGCGTCGCTCACAGGCCGTCGCGGAACTTGAGGCACTCGGATTGAAGGTGGAGATCAAGAAGGATGGCCCGACGCGGCTTGATCGGGTTATTGGTCAATCCCCTTCCGCCGGAACAGACATTCCCGCCGGCAGCACGGTGACGATCACCATCATCTAGTAGCAGCTAGATATCGAGTAGCAGGGCTAGGGCGCGCAGCCCTGCGCCTTCCAGGTCATATCGCTCAGCTTCCATTCCGGCCACTGCATCGGGAACGTCACAACTTCACCGTCCACGGTCACCACCACTGGTTGCGTTGCTTGCAAGTTGAAACGCACGTCACCGTTGGGAAAGTACTGCCACTCACCGACGCCGCCACTGGTCGATGTCATGGCCACTCCATCGATGGTGCCCTGCTGCTCCTGAGTCCAAGTGGCCTTGCCGAATGCAACGCGGTCACTTACCTCTTCGTCATCGATAGGCACCTCGCCAAGTGCCACCACCCCGTCCGTGGCCGTGATGACGATCCGAGCGGTCACAGGAAACCCACTCATGGTCGATTTGCCCTGGAGTTCCCAGGTGCCTTCCACGGCCTGGATAGCTGACCGCGCCGGCAAGGCAACGACATTCGGGTACCCGCAGCGCTCGCCAGCCCAATCGAAGGGCGTGCCGGGCAGAGTGCTTACTGTCCAACCGGTGGCCGCAGTTGCACTTGCCATTGCTGAGGAGCTGGCGGATGCCGTGGCCGCCGTTGGCGTGGTGGCCGGTTCGCTGGGTGCGGATGTGACCAGGGAAGAGGCACCAGCATCCTGCACTCCATCGGACGTGGCACCAGAACAGGCGGCAGTGGACAGTGCCACTGCTGCGAGGATGACACCGACGATCGCCGGAACTTTGCCCCGATTCAACCTGCCCAGCGTTGCCATGCCCAGCGTTGCCATGCCTACCGTGCCCTTCTCCCGTCAACCCACGTGCAGCCTGGCGCAATGACTCGCTGCTGGCGCTATTCCAGCCTAGGACTGCGGTGAGCCATGTGACAGGCAATCGTCATTCTGGCTACTGCACCCGCCCTTCATGGTCCAGGAGTTGCTGCTTGACCGGGAGGCCAAAGGCGTAGCCACCGAGGCCACGGGCCGCCACCACACGATGGCAGGGAATGAAGATCGGTATCTGATTCGTCGCACAGGCAGTCCCAGCCGCGCGCGCCGCACCGGGGTGACCGATACGAGCGGCCAGCTGCGCGTAGGTCATCACCTCACCCGCCGGAATCTCGCGCATCGCCAACCAGGCCTGCTGACGGAACTGCGAACCTGGCTGCTGCACGGCGATGGCGTCGATTTCAGTCAGGTCGCCATCGGCATACGCCTCCAGCGCCTTTCTGATGGACGGCACGCTTCGCCTGCGCAATTGCGAGGACAGTTGGGAAAGCTCCTTGGTGGGTTCCCGAAACGTCGCGAACACCACGGCATCACTGGACGGTTCACTGATCACCGTCAGAACGCCACCCGGCAGAGGCACCTGTTGATAGTTCAGCATGTAGTCGGTTGCCCCGCGCCGAACCACTCGCGACTAGCGCGCCGAGGCGTGCCGGATCAGCATGTCAGCGACCAGGAATGCCAACTCAAGGCTCTGTTCCCTGTTCAGCCGGGGGTCGCAGGCCGTTTCATATCGCTGCCCCAGGTCACCCTCGTTCACACCCGCGGTGCCACCGATGCACTCCGTGACGTCATCGCCCGTCAGCTCGATGTGGATACCGCCGGGAAACGTGCCGAGATCGCGATGCACGGCGAAAAAGCCTTCGACCTCGCCTACGACGTCATCGAAGAGTCGGGTCTTATGGCCCGATGCAGCCTCACGGGTATTGCCATGCATGGGATCGCACACCCACACCACGGGGATACCGGACGCGTCAATCTTCTGGACGATGCCCGGGAGCACATCGCGCACCTTGCCCACACCCATGCGGGTGATCAGAGTGAGGCGTCCTGGGACGCGTTCGGGGTTGAGACGCTCGCACAGGGCGAGGACATCGTCTGCATCGGCCGTCGGTCCAACTTTGACGCCAACAGGATTGCGAATCGTCGCAGCAAAGTGCACATGAGCCGCGTCCAACTGCCGGGTGCGCTCCCCCACCCAAAGGAAATGCCCCGAGACGTCATAGGGCAGGCCGGTGCGTGAGTCGATCCGGGTCAAGGCGCGTTCATAGTCGATGGACAGCGCCTCATGCGCCGCGTAGAACTCCACTCGCTGGAACTCCACCGGGTCGGCTCCGCAGGCATGCACGAATGCCAGGGCGCGATCGATCTGTCCGGCGATCAGGTCATAGCGCTGACCGGCTGCCGAGTCGCGCACGAAATCCTGGTTCCAGGCATGCACCTGGCGAAGGTCGGCATAGCCACCCTGGGTGAATGCTCGAACTAGATTGAGTGCCGCCCCCGACGCGTGATAAGCCTGCACCAAACGAAATGGGTCAGGCCTACGAGCAGCTTCATCGAAGGTGAGATCGTTCACCGCGTCGCCCAGATACGAGGTCAACTCCACACCATCGCGGATTTCAATGGCCTTGGATCGCGGCTTGAAGTACTGCCCAGCAAGTCGGCCAACTTTGATGACCGGCATGGACGTCGCATAGGTGAGCACCGCCGCCATCTGCAGCAGTGTCTGGAGCCGGGCTCGGATGGAGTCTGCGGTGTTGGCTGCGAAGGTCTCGGCGCAGTCGCCACCCATGAGCACGAAGGCTTCGCCGTTGCTGGCGCTCGCCAGTCGCTGCATCAGCTGATCGCATTCCCCGGCGAATACCAGAGGCGGGAGCCTGCGCAGCTGGTCGACTGCTGACTCCAGGGCAGCACCATCAGGCCACGGTGGCTGCTGATGGGCCGGAAGCGCCGGCCAGCTGATCGCTGAGCTACTCATGTTCACAGGGTAGTGGCCCAGGTGACCTCAGCCGAAGAACGTGCGTGCCTCTTCATACCGAGCCAGCGGCACGGTCTTCAACACCCCGGTCGCCTGCTGCAGTGGGACCCGCACGATGTCCGTGCCGTGCAAGGCAACCATTGTTCCCCAGGCACCGTCCTTGACTGCCGAGATGGCGTTGAGACCGAACCGGGTGGCCAGCACGCGATCAAATGCCGTGGGACTGCCTCCGCGTTGTATGTGACCGAGCACCGTCGTGCGAGCCTCGTGCCCGGTGCGTGCCTCCAATTCCTGGGCCAACCACTCACCGATACCGGAAAGCTTCACGTGGCCAAACGCATCCAATGTCGCGTCCTTGGTGACCATCTGACCGTCCTTCGGCAATGCGCCTTCAGCCACGCAGATGATCGGCGCGTAGGTTGCCTTGAACCGCGACTCCACCCAGCCAACAACCTCGTCGAGGTCGAACGGCACTTCGGGGATGAGAATGACATTGGCACCACCAGCCATGCCGGAGTGCAGCGCGATCCACCCAGCATGACGCCCCATGACCTCGCAGATCAGGATCCGGTGGTGCGATTCCGCCGTGGTGTGCAGACGATCAATGGCCTCCGTGGCGATGGTCACGGCTGTATCGAAGCCAAACGTGTAATCCGTCGCGTTGAGATCGTTGTCGATGGTCTTAGGCACCCCCACCACATGCAGACCATGCTCGGTGAGTGTCGTCGCCACGCCGAGGGTGTCTTCCCCGCCGATGGCAATCAGCGCATCGATCTCAAGTTGAGCGAGGGTTTGCTCGATGCGGGCGATGCCACCTTCGATCTTGACCGGGTTAGTGCGGGATGAACCCAGGATCGTGCCGCCGCGCGGCAGAATGCCCCGCACCTGGGCGATGCCCAAGTCCATCGTCAGACCCTCGAGCGGACCCTTCCACCCGTCCCGAAATCCGACGAACTCGTAGCCGAATTCGGTCACGCCTCGGCGGACCACCGCCCGGATCACCGCGTTCAGCCCTGGACAGTCGCCGCCGCCGGTCAGGACACCTACCCGCATGTCTCGCCTCCACTCACGAAATCCCACGGCCCCTGCCGCGAGCAGCGGCATGGTCTCGCCGCATGGTCACAGTGGGTCGTTTCCTCCATGTAAACGTTCTCAGCGTAGAGGGTTTCGCCCGAGAAGTCCCGCTCCCTCGGCCGATTCACGGCTGCGTCTCAGGTCTGTGTCGCCTTAGCCTCCAAGAACTCCAGGACCACCGGATCCACCTCACCGGGGGCTAGCCGCTCCTCGAGGTTCTCGATACCGGCGACTAGGGCCAGGGATGCTTCCAGATCGTCGGTCGGATAGCCCAGGGTGGCCAAGGCCCGCGCGAGGCGCTCGGCGACCGAACCCTCAATGGGCAGCAGCACCGCAGATCGCCCAAAGAGCAGTTCGTGAATGTCAAGCAATCGCCGCAGTTCAGCGACTGGGTCGGCATGGTCATCGACCCTGAGGTCCACCGCAACGTCGCTACCTCCGCCGTAGCCGGCCGCGCTGCCGATCACCAGGACTCCGGCACTTTGCCGACCACGACGATCGCCCCCTGCCGCGTCACCAGCGGCAAGGACGGCGTGAAGACGTCGAGCCAGGCTGACGTCGTGTTGACCGAGCACCTGTTCGGCCACTTCGGCCATGTCATCGATCACCCGGGCACTGGCTAGCAGGTTCCCGGCTACGGCAAAGCCCGGTCCGTGTCGGGCACCTGCCCAGTCCAGGCAGGAGGAGCCCGTAAACGTTGCCGAACGTCCATCGGCAGCAACAACCGAGAGTTGGCGGTGCTGCGATTGCTCGTCGGCCTCGGTCACTGCGTCCACGGCTCGTTGGGGGGCATAGCCACGTTCCAGTAGGTCCAGGACCTGTGCTGGATAGCGCAGGTTGGCCATTGCCTGGGTCGCTATCGCCCCAACCTGGGCTCGCGCCGACGGAACGACGGCGCCGGCGGCGAGGAACTTGCTCGCAACCGCAACGCCGATCCGCGGCCCCTCATCCGCATGAGGATCAGCCAGGACCACCGAGAAGGTCATGCGGCAGGGTAGGGGATGTGACGACCCACCAACCGGTGATCCTGGCCCTGGATGCCGGCACCACTGGCGTCACTGCGTTGGTCGTCGATCCCACGGCCCACGTCATCGCCCGGGGGTATCAGGAGTTCCCTCAGCATTTCCCCCAACCGGGGTGGGTGGAGCATCAGCTGTCCGAGATTTGGTCCGCAACACTTGCAGCCACCAACCAGGCGATCGCAGCCCTAGGCACGCAACCATCCCAATCGGCTACCCGCATTGCCGCCATCGGCATCACGAACCAGCGGGAAACCCTGTGCTTCTGGGATCGCGAGACGCTGGGTGCGGCTCGTCCTGCCATCGTTTGGCAGGACCGCCGAACTGCAGACTGGTGCGCAGAGAACTGGGCGCGCGGCGAGCAGCTCAGGCTTCGACAGCGCACCGGTTTGCGATTGGATCCCTACTTCAGCGGATCGAAGATTGCGTGGGTTCGCGAGAACGATCCGCAGACCTGGGCGCATGTCATGTCCGGGCGGGTCGCTATCGGGACAGTTGACTCGTACCTCATCGCCCGCATGACGCGCGGACTAGAGCACATCACTGACGCCACCAACGCGTCGCGGACCCTGTTGTACGACCTGCAGACCGCACAGTGGAGCGCTGACCTGTGCGAGTTCTTCTCGGTTCCGATCAGCGCGCTACCGGAAATCACTGCCTCGTACGGTCGACTTGCGCACAGCGACCCGTCTGCGTTCTGCGGTATTGATGCACCGATCGCAGGAATCGCCGGTGATCAACAGGCGGCCTTGATAGGACAGGCAGCACTGCAGTCCGGTTCTGCCAAGTGCACCTACGGCACCGGCTCGTTCCTCCTGGTGAACATCGGGTCTGAGTTGCCCACTGACTCCACTGCACAGGACCCAGCCAGTGAAGCCACCGGTCTTTTGACAACGGTAGCTCTGCAACACCCCGATGGTCGCCGTGATTTCGCCCTCGAGGGATCAGTCTTCGTCACCGGCGCCGCAGTGCAGTGGCTCAGAGATGGCCTCGGCATCATCGAACATGCAGCGCAGGTCGAGTCATTGGCGCGTAGCGTGCCGGATTCCGGGGGCGTGGTCTTCGTCCCAGCGTTGACGGGGCTGGGGGCACCCGATTGGGATCCTTCGGCCCGGGGTCTGGTCATCGGCATTGAACGAGGCACGACCCGAGCACACCTGGCCCGCGCCACCCTGGAGGCCATTGCGTTCGAGGTGGCTGACGTGGTGCGACTTATGGAGCAGCAGGGCAATGTGCGCCTTCCCTCACTGCGGGTAGATGGTGGCGCTGCCGCAAATGATCTGCTGTGCCAGTTGCAGGCTGACGTGTTGGGAGTGCCCGTCGATAGGTCTGCGGAACTTCAGACCACCGGGCTGGGTGCCGCCTTCCTTGCCGGCTTGGGCATCGGGCTGTGGTCCTCCCCTGACGACCTCGTGGGTACCCGACAATCTTCAGGGGTCTTCACACCTGATCAGGTGAATCCGATCGCCACTCCCGCAGCACATGCCCGATGGCGCCGCGCGGTGGAGCGCTCACTGGGCTGGGCGACGCTGTAAACCCGAAGCGGTGGTGCCGAAGGGTTCAGCCGCTACGCCTGGGTATCCACGAGTGCTCGAGCATCGGCCGGTTCCCCGGCCGCGATGAGTTCCTTGGCGCGCGACGCGTACATGTCGACATAGTCTTGCCCAGAAAGTTGCATCAATTCGTACATCACCTCGTCTGTGACACTGCGAAGCACGAAGCGGTCATCTTCCAGGCCTTCATATCGGGAGAAATCCAATGGCTCGCCGATGCGCATACCCACTCGTCGGAGTCTGGGAATGATGGTGCCCGGTGGCTGGATCTCGTAGGTATTCACCATGGCTACCGGGATGATTGGGACTCGCGCCTCCAGTGCCATTCGGGCTAGGCCGGTCTTGCCACGGTAGAGCGTGCCATTGGGCGATCGCGTGCCTTCCGGATAAATACCCAGCAGTTTGCCTTCGGACAGAATGCGAACTCCGGTGAGGATTGCAGCTTCAGAGGCGCGTCCGCCCGTTCGATCGATCGGCACTTGTCCTACGCCCGTGAAGAACAACTTCGAGAACAACCCCTTCACACCCCGACCGGTGAAGTAGTCGCTCTTGGCGAGAAAGGTGATCGGACGCGGCACAACCAGGGGAAGGAAGAAGGAGTCCGAGAACGACAGGTGGTTACTGGCCAGAATGGCCGGCCCTTTGTCGGGGATGCGGTCGAGGCCTTCAATCCACGGCCGAAAGAGCACCCGCAGCCACGGCCCGATGACGAAGTGCTTGAGCACCCAGTACAGCACCTAGCCTCCTCGCCGCCGGTCCACGGATGTTGGCAGACTAGCGGCGTGCCACTGATGCCCGGAGCCGAACCGTTCACTGCCAACGCCCAGCCTGGGGCCGACGTCGGCATCGCCGTGATCCATGGGTTCACCGGCTCCCCGAAATCGGTCGTGCCCTGGGGGCGGGTCCTGGCCGACCAGGGCTGGGCCGTGCGAGTCCCTCGCCTCCCCGGCCACGGCACGCGTTGGCAGGACATGAACATCACCACCTGGCAGGACTGGTACGCGGAGGTGGATCGCACGGTCGCGGAGTTGGCCAGCACTCATCGCCAGGTGTTTGTCATGGGCCTTTCCATGGGTGGGTCTCTGGCACTTCGTGCGGCACAGTGTCGACCCGATCAGGTTTCTGGCCTGGTGTTGGTCAATCCGGCCGTGCATTCAGAGCGCCCAGACCGCTTTCTCCTACCCGCGATTTCCAAAGTCATCGGATCGTTCCCCGGCATTTCCAACGACATCGCCAAACCCGGAGCCGATGAGGGCGCGTACGACCGCCTGCCGCTGCGCGCAGCGCACTCTCTGACCAAACTTTGGGGTGCCGTGAAGGCGGATATCTCAAAGGTGACACAACCCCTGCTGCTGTTTCGCAGCCGACAAGATCACGTGGTGGAGCCTTCCAACGCCGCGTGGATTCTGCGCCACACGCCCTCGACGGATAAGACGGAAGTGGTCTTGGAGCGCTCGTACCACGTTGCGACCATGGATCATGATGCCGACGTGATCTTCGACGGCAGTGTCGACTTCGTGCGACGTCTCGCGAGGTAGTCGGATGGAATCTGGCCGATCTGGCTCGGAGCGGGAAGCCTGGGAGGCGATCGTCGCGGACCTTTCCCGAGACCCTTCCCTAGCTGCTGCCGATGCGCCGAGTGCACCGCAGGCAACCGGCACACCGAAGCCGACGGATCCAATGATCGACGAACTGCTCTCCGACGGTCACTTCGAACCGCCTGAGCCCGGACCGATTCCTCGACCTGCCGACCTCATTTCCCGGCTGGCCTGGGCCGGGGCGATCCTGGGACCAATCACGATCCTGGCCGCGCAGGTGTTCGACCTGCCCTGGAGCGTCAAGGCCGCCGGCGGTGCCGCCGCACTGGCTGCATTCGTGACGCTGGTGGTGAAACTCCCCGACAGGCATCGTCACATTGACGATGGCACGGATGGAGCCGTGGTCTAGGCGCCGCTGCTGCGCCAACCTGCAGCAGTCGATCCGGTGATCTCGAGCGGAAGGCTTAGATCGCCGTTGCCGCGGCGAGTGCCGCGGCACCAATGAGACCCGCTTCATTGCCGAGAGTTGCCAAGCGAACGTCGGGAACCGGACGAGGACTCCTGCCCACTGCGAGCTTTTCAGTCAACGTCGCCCGCGCACTAGCCAACAGCAGGTCTCCCGCCTCCGAGACCCCGCCGCCGATAACGAATGCCCCTGGATCGAGAATCGAACTGAGATCAGCGAGCCCCCGACCAAGCCAGGTGCCCACCACGGTGAAAGCCTCCAGGGCTACCGGGTCCCCTTCGCGAGCCGCAGCCGTGACGTGCACGCCCTGAACACCCTCCGGGGTGCCGTCGCCGAGTGAAAGCAGCAGCCCAGCCTCCTGGCGACGTTCAGCGGCCAGGGTGCGCGCTTCACGCACCAAGGCATTGCCGCTGGCGTACTGCTCCCAGCATCCGTTACGTCCGCATCCGCAGGGTCGACCGTTGGGGACTGCGTTCATGTGCCCGATCTCGCCGGCAGCACCGTGTGCCCCCCGCAGGAGTTGGCCGTTGATGATGATCCCGCCACCGATACCGGTACCGACGGTGATGACTGTCAGGTCCTGGACATTCGTTCCAGCACCGGCGACGTACTCCCCCCATGCGGCGGCATTGCCATCATTTTCGACGATGACAGGCAGGCCTACTCGATCGGCGAGCAGCTCTCGGACCGGCACCTGGGGCCAGCCCAGGTTCGGCGCGAAAAACACCGTCGATCGAGCAGCGTCCACGGGGCCAGCAATACCCAGACCCACGGCGACAACGGACTCTTCGGTCGCCTCACGCAGTTCACTGACGACCTCGCACACCGTGTTGAGCACACTCGTGGGGTCATTGCGGGCTGATTGACGTCGCGCCTGGTGAAGCACGCCGCCATCGGAATCCACCAAGCCTGCCAGGATCTTGGTACCACCGATGTCGATACCGATGCTGGCCGGTGCAGTCACGCCCGAAGCCTACGGTCCATCGCTCCGCTCGGCTGATGCCCGTCAGGCAGCGTGGCTGGCCGAGGTTGCCAAGCTGGTCTCCATGGCGCTGAAACAGCCGATACACCTGATACAGCCGGGGCTGGAGGTTTCACGGGGAACCAGATACCCGCCGCACTGGGACCCAGGTGATGCTGCTGGTCACCGGCTGCGCCGAGGTCGCGTTGAAAGCGCTGCGTGGCTCTCCGGGGGTGGATGGCTGGGTGACGCCCTGCAGCGCAAGCAGCGCAACGCAGAGCACGCAGTCAGGCTGCTCGCTGGGATCAGTGTGTGTTGCATGGGGTTCGACGATGGATCGCCGTGCCCAGGCAAGACCGCGCTGCAGCCCCTCGGTGAGTATCGCCATGCCGATGCTCACCTGCGGTGGCAGGCTCCGAGGATCCGGGCCGGGGTGAGGGCCCGACGGTTCGCTGCTCGACGCTTCCGGGTTCGACTGGTCTGCATTCATGAGGGCGTTCTCCTACCAGGCCTTTGGGTCTGCAGTGAAGTGCAGCAGAAGTGCGGACGGTGCAGCGCTCACTTCATCTGCGTCTGGTTCGACGGTGGATCCTTCGACGGGGGTTCCTTCGACCAGAGTTGCTTCGACGAGCCGCGCACGTCGCAGCGCCGCCGGAAGTTGCAGGGTGACGCACCGCTCCCCAACGCACACGATTACCCGCGGTGGCCCAGCATCACCCTCTAGAACTGCCCCTACGTCAAGCACCGCGTCTTCGCCTATCACGCACGGCACCGGCAGGCGCCAGGTGATCGCGTCAGGTGACGATGTCACCGTTCCGGCATGCTCGCGCGCGGATAACAACGCAACGAGGAATCGTTGATGTGAATCCCCCAACTGGCGCACCTGCGCCTCAGCCACAGCGCGCCGAGCCTGGCTGAGCAGCTGGGCCATGAGCTGCGCGGGGCTGGGGTTCGTTGGATCGACATCAAGACCGACCGGCATCGGCCCATGGGACTGGGCCGCAAACAGGGCCTGTTCCAGCGCCCGCTCGGCATCGGCCAACCACTGCATCCATCGCAGGAGGTCGGGACCGCAGTCCACTACGACCAGAGCATCCGGATCGCTCTGTGACAGGTGCGTCGCGAGCAGTGCAGCGAGGATTTCGTCGAGGCCGGGAAGCCAGGGCACCAAACGCGGATCTGGCGGCTGCTCGCCGATTGGGCCACCGATCCAACCTCCGAGTTCCTCAGCCGCTAGGCGCAGCAGTCCCCACCAGGGAACTCGCCACAACTCAGTCGAGCCGGCACCCAGCCGCAGCAGATAGATCGAGCGATCATCCGCAGCCGCTTCGGCTAGGGCCTCTTGGGCGAGCTGAGCGGAGTCGTAAGCCGAGTCGGCACTACACAGAATGAGCTGCGGTCGCTTCGACACGCTTCTTCAGTCCCTTGAGTGCCGTATCGATGATGACCTTCTCGGCCTTGCGCTTCATCATCCCGATCATCGGCACCTTGACATCAACCTGCAATTGATAGCGCACCGACGTGCTGCCATCGGGATTTGGACTCAAGGTGTAGCTGCCGTCAAGAGCCTTCAACAGGGCTTCAGCCTGGACAAGTCGCCAAGAGACCTGACGATCGTCATCCCAGGTGTAAGCGAGCTCGTAGGTATCGCGGACGATGCCAGAGTCCAGGGTAAATCGCGCGAGGGATGGCCGATCACCCGTGTGCTCCAGCACCTGAACGGCAGTGATGCCTTCACTCCACTGGGGGTAGGCGGTGAGATCCGAGATCACCGCCATGATGCGACTGGGTGGGGCGGAAATATCGATGCTCGATTCAGTGTGGTCAGCCACCGGTCCTCCTCGAGGGTCAGGCTACCGGCGGGCTCGCGTTCGAGAAAGGTCCAGGGCGTAGGGAGTGCGCCGGCCGTGGAAATGCCCGACATTCACGCATTCGGTGCGCCCAACTCGTGCTCGGGCCCGATGTGGCTGATGAACGTGTCCGAACAGGTGCACAAGTGGTTGGTGCTCCTCCAAGTAGGCCAACGTGGCGGCACTTCCCATCTCAAAGCGCCGGGCGACCGTGTCGTAGCAGAGTTCGGGGACGGCCGGAGGCAGGTGTGTGCACAGCACATCCACTGGACCGAGGGCGGCAATCTTGGCCGCGTACTCCTCTTCGGTGAGTTCGTAGGGAGTTCGCATCGGACTCACCAATCCACCGCCGACAAAACCGAATACGACTCCATCGATTGAAATCGTCTGAGCATCGAGCACCTGGTGACCTTCACGCAGGAACTTCGGCCAGAGGGCTGGCACATCAACGTTGCCGTAGGTGAGCAGCGCCGGCGTAGGCATAGCTGCGAACATCTGCTCGTACTGCGCCTGCACCATTGACTCCAGGATCTGCCAGCGCCCTTCCTGATCGGTGATTCCTCGACGTTCCCACGCAGCCGTGCTCAGTGCACGGGCCTCATCGAACCGCCCTGCGGTGCGAGCCTCGATGTAGGCCACCGTGTGCGCCGGCCCGAAGAGGTCGGCATAGATGCCCTGGGTGGGATCGTCATAGTCGAGGAAGAGGATCAGATCGCCCAGGCAGATGAACAGGTCGGCTCCGACCGCGGCCCGGGAAAGTGCCTCGGCAGCCCCGTGGATATCCGAAGCAATATGCACCCGCATCAGTGACCGCCGCCCACAGGCACCGGCTGGCCTACAGGCACCGACTCGCCCACTGGCACCCGCTCACCAACCACCCGGTCGGCCTCCAGAGCGTCCTTCAGCCGCCATACATGGCGCTTCCAGGCCTGAGCCCGGAGCCTGCGCAGACGTGCCGCCGTCACCCGCGCCCGCCGCCCAGATCCAGTCGGTCTGGCCGTACCCGGGCGTCCAGATCCGGGCAGGTCTGCCCGCAGGTAGTGGTGCAGCAGGACTCCGTCTGCCATTGGCTCCAGCCAGATTTCCACGGAGCCCACGAGGGCACCGGTGGCCGACCACCGGATCCCGGCCAGCCCACGATCCATGAAGACGGTGAGGGTCAGATCCGGCCACCAGATACGCCAATGGGCCGGATCGGCCACCGCAGCCGCCACCCGGGCTGGGTCCGCCGCGATGAAGGTCTCGTCCACCAGGTCGATGTCCCGGGACATGCTCACCAACGGAGCATGCCAGGGACCTTGCGCAACGGCTCGTCGTGGTAGACGCTGGAAGTAGCCCCAGGTGGGTACCAGATCCAGGGTTTCGATCCAGGGAGTAAACGTGTTGAAGGAATACAGCGTCCCGGCCATAGTTCAGCCGCCGACCAGCGGCAGCCTGACCGATCACATCATCGAGAACGCCACGAAGTTTCCCGATCGAGAAGTCGTCGCTCTCAACCGCGGCGGGGTCTGGGTCGGCGTGACCGCTCGTGGCTTCTTGGACGAAGTCAAGGCCGTCGCCAAGGGAATCCTCGCAAGCGGTGTTCGCCCGGGTGAGCGAGTGGGAATCATGTCCCGCACCCGTTATGAGTGGACCCTCGTGGACTATGCACTGTGGTACGCCGGTGCAGTCGGTGTACCTATCTACGAATCGTCATCGGCTGAGCAGGTCCAGTGGATTCTCAGTGATTCCAATGCCGTGGGTGTCTTCTTGGAGAGCGAGAAGAACCGCGCCGTGTTCAACGAAGTAGCTGTCGATGTACCGGACGTGACACGAGTGTGGGTCTTCGACGACGGTGTCATCGATGACCTCAAGAAGGCGGGAGCATCGGTCAGCGATGCTGACCTCGAGGCTGCGCGTGCAACGGTGACGCCAGCGTCCATCGCCACCATCATCTACACCTCAGGCACGACTGGTCGCCCCAAGGGCTGTGTACTCACGCATGGCAACTTCATGTTCGAAGTGGACAATGTTGTGCAGGGCATGCCGGACGTGTTCTTGGCGCCCAATTCCAGCACCCTGCTCTTCCTGCCGATCGCGCACGTCTTCGGGCGAGTTGTGCAGCTCGGTGCACTTCGGGCAGGTGCGCGACTGGGGCACTCGCCGGACATCAAGGATCTGCTCCCAGGCCTGCAGTCGTTCCAGCCGACCTTCCTGTTGGCCGTGCCGCGAGTCTTCGAGAAGGTGTTCAACTCAGCGCAGCAGAAGGCAACTGCGGACGGCAAGGGCAAGATTTTCGATAAGGCGGCGCATGTCGCAATCGAATACAGCCGCTCACTCGACGATGGCGGCCCGAGCCTCGGTCTGAAGGTCAAGCACACGTTGTTCGACCGCTTGGTCTACGGCAAACTGCGCCATGCCATGGGTGGCCAGGTTCGCTGGGCAGTGTCTGGCGGCGCGCCACTTGGTGAACGTCTGGGCCACTTCTTCCGCGGAATCGGCGTCACGATTCTTGAGGGCTACGGCCTTACCGAGACCAGCGCTGCAACCACGGTTAACCGTCCGAGTTCGCTGCGAGTCGGGACGGTCGGGCAGCCGTTCCCTGGGGCCAGCGTGAAGGTGGCACCCGATGGCGAGTTGCTGCTGGCCGGTGCGCAGATCTTCCAGGGCTACTGGAACAACCCCACCGCGACAGCTGAGGCAATCGAGGCGGACGGCTGGTTCCACTCCGGCGACATCGGCGAGATCGATGACCGCGGATTCGTGCGGATCACCGGTCGCAAGAAGGAGATCATCGTCACCGCGGGCGGCAAGAACGTTGCTCCCGCCGTCATCGAAGATCGCATTCGAGCACACTGGTTGGTCTCCCAGTGCATGGTCGTAGGTGATGCTCGACCATTCGTCGCCGCACTCATCACGATTGACGCTGAAGCATTCCCCGCTTGGCTGAAGCAGGTTGGGAAGCCGGAGGACACCACGATCGCATCAATGGTCGATGACCCCGAACTGGTGGCCGTGATCCAGACCGCCGTGGACGAGGGCAACAAGGCCGTCTCGGCAGCTGAATCGGTGAAGAAGTTCCGGATTCTGCCCGTGGATTGGACAGAGGAAGGTGGCCAGATGACGCCTTCCATGAAGGTCAAGCGCAATGTCGTCATGAAGGAATACGAGGCCGAGGTGGCTGCGCTCTACAACTGAGGCCCAACTCAATCCCAGCGTGACAGCGGGACGGCTCCGCAATAGCGGAGCCGTCCCGCTTCTCACTTTGTGCTTGAAGTTGACGCTTCTGGTCGGTGCAGTATTTGCTCCGTGCAGCGTTTGCACGATTCAGCAATTGGGAATTGCAGCAGCTGGCTAGGGCACTGCCCTAGCCAGCGCCTATCCGACGACGCGCCCGATGCCTGTGAAGTAGCGGTTGTACCAGGGGCCGAGGATGTTGGAGACCAGAACTCCGTTACGCGGATTGGCCGCATGGACCATTTTGCCGTTGCCGATGTACAGACCGACGTGGTGCACGCTGCCGCCGAAATAGAACACCAGATCACCAGGTTGCGCCTGACTCAAGGGGATCTTCCGAACCCGGCCGTACTGCGAGTAGCTGTAGTGCGGCAGCGAAATGCCGGCCTGCCGCCAGGCCATCATCGTCAAACCAGAGCAATCGAACGCAGTTGGTCCTGATGCTGCCGCTACGTAGCGGTCGCCAACCTGCGCTAGGGCATAACGCACAGCCGCCATGGCCCTGGATCCACCGGCAAATCCGCCACCGGCACCACTGGCCCCGCTGCCGAGTGACGCTGCAGCTGACGCTGC
>CAZKFI010000027.1:0-9332 GCA_964551975.1 uncultured Bifidobacteriaceae bacterium
GGACGGGCTGCACGTCTTTGTCCGGTCGCTGGGTAGCGCCGAGGCGAAAGCGGGTGTGTCGGTGGAGTTGCTGTCGAACGGGAACGAGGTTCTGGGAACGGTCGCGACCGACGATCAGGGCTATGCGCGGTTTGACGTGGGGCTGACGCAGGGGGTCGGCGCAGCGGCGCCTGCGCTGGTTGTCGTGCGGGATGGCGCGGCGGTTCTGTTGCGCGCCAGGTGCGGCTGTTCATGATTGAGGCCAGAGCCGCTGCTTCGGCCGCACCGGATGCCACCGCACTGGTGAGGACCGGGGGCCGCTGCAGGGTGTCGGTGAACATGTCCACCAGGGCTGACGCAAACCCACCCCAGGTGTGTCGATCGATGGCCGCCTGCAGTAACTGGATTCGGGTCTGTGCTGCGCCCGGATCCTCCAGCAGTGCGGCGACGTCGGCAGCGAATGCCTCCACCGTCCAATGTGCTGGCAGGCCTACGGGCTGGGCGATTTCCTGTAGGGGCCCGAAGCTGGTGAAGGTCGTTGGGGTGCCCAGAGTTGCCGCCTCATAGGGCACCAGACCGAACCCTTCGGCGCTGCTGGGGTAGAGCACGGCTGAGGCATTGGCCAGCAGCCAGGCTCGACTGGGTTCGTCTACATGACCGACTGCATGGGCGCGGCCACGAAGGTCCACGTGTGTGCGGAGCAGTTCCGTCTCCTGCACCGCCGAACTACTGCTGCGCACATGGAGGCCGGCGAGCACTAGGTCACAGTTCACCCCGCGCCGCAGTACCTCCTGCCAGACCGCGATTGCGAAATCCCGGTTCTTGTGGGCGAAGTCGTTGCCGAGTACCAGGAGGAATCGTCGATTGCGTAGCTGCTGCGCCAACTCAACAATTCCCGGTGGGGGAGTCAGGCTCGCGGACTCAGCTGTGATGTGGTCAAGTCCCAGCGGGATGGGTCGCACCCGTTCTGGGTCAAGGCGCGGCACCTCTTGCAGCAGTCTGCTGGCGACGTCTGCGCTGATCGTGGTGATGCCATCGACGCTGAGGGCGATGCGGCGCTGCAGGGCCCGGTAGACGCCCCATGCCTCGGGTGAGGCGTGGTAGCGCGGAATGTCGTAGGCGATGAGGTCAAGGTAGGTCGTGATGACGCGCCTACCCAGCTCACGGGCCTGCGCGATGTTGCTGCGAGCATCTATTTGATTCGGGTACCAGATGATGTCGGCCGGTTGTTCGGTTTCTGTGCTCGTTGCTCCTTGCAGACGCACACCCGGCAATTCGACCAACTGCTGTGCGTAGTCGGGCAGCGCATCAATACCCGTTAGCAGGATGGTGTCGATCCCTGGATGCTTAGCCAAGGCCGTCACGGCTGCGGTTGTGAGTACCTGCGCGCCTGTCTGGTACGGGCCGAGCCAGGTGGCGTCCACCGCCACCTGCAGTCCGGTGCGTTGTCTGGCAGGCAGGCCCGTGCGGAGAGCACCGCTGTCAAAGCGGGTGCTGCTGGGATCGGTAGCTTCCAGGTGATCCATGGGCGCGGGGGTGATGAGTACGGCGGCGCGGTCAACATCGGCGTGGCGGGTGCACCACCAGTCGTGCCACAGGCCGTGGTCACTGGCTCGACGTGCCCAGTCAGCCAATGCCGTGGTGTCCTCAGGTAGGCCTTGTGTGAGATCCGCGACATCTTCCGCCAGAACAACCAGGCACCCGGCGGGGGCGGTGGCGCGCAGCCAGGAACCTGCCGTCGTTGCGTCGGCGACGATGCTGATGCTGGCGATGCGTGGATCCTCATCAGCCCGGCGACCCACGATGTCCAGGCGCTCCATGGTGAGCAGGCTGGGTTCTCCGATGACGCGCATGCGTCGACCGCTGCGGGTGGTGAAGTGCTCCGTGCTGCTCATCGGGGCTCGTAGATCCGGCGTAGATCGGAGTGCAGCGCCGGTGAGTAGAAGGGATCGCAGGGCATCGTCGCGGACCAGCGTTGCTGGAAGAGGGTGGCTTCCTGTGAGTCGGATCGCTTGCGCGCCATGGTCGCCCCTTCATGGTGGACGAAGTGAGCGTACGGCGTCCAGGCCACTCGGTAGCCCGCTGCCTGTAGGCGCAGGCAGAAGTCAACGTCGTTGAAGTCTCGGGCAAAGGCCGTATCGAAACCGTCGACGGCATCAAAGGCACTGGTTCGTACCAGCATGGCTGCGGCCGTCACGGCTGAGTAGTTACGTGCCGTGAGGGTTGAACCGAAATAGCCCGCATGCCTTCCCGGTTTGGCGATCCAGCAGTGCGTTGGGCCACCCGGCAGCAGAACAAGGCCCACGTGCTGGAGCCGACCGTCGGGGTAGGTGAGTTTGGCGCCAACGGCTCCCACGTGCTCGACCTGACCTAGTTCGATCAGGTGAGTGACCGGGTTATCTGCCGCGGCTGAGGTGTCGTCATTGAGTAGCAGGAGGAAATCGCCGGTGGCATGGGCTCGCCCGAGATTGATCGCTTCCGCGAAGTTGAATGCATCCGTTTCGTAGACCACCTGGGCGTCCGCACCGGGAATCGGTGCGAGTTCACCTGTGGTGACGACGATGATCTGCAGTGCCTGCTGCTGCTCGCGGGCCCGCAACGTTGCGATGGCTGCATGCACCAGTGGCTGCCCCGTGCGGGGGTCTGGGGTGCCGATGGTGGGGATGATGACGCTGACGAGATGCCGTTCGGCGATGCGCGGGTGCACGTCATTGAGACCCTGGGTTGGGCTGGGTGTGACGTCACCGCCGCCGAACGTGCGCGCGAGGTGTTCGCGCTGGGCACGTGCGGTGACCTCCTGGGCCCAGGGTTTGGCCTCAATACTCAATGCCGTACTGCCGCTCCATGCCCGCCAGTGATACAGCGGTCGGGGAATGTGATGTACGCGCTGCACGCGGGGCAGGATGCGCAGCACAAGGTCGTAGTCCTGCGCACCGTCCATACTCGATCGAAAGCCCTCCTCAGCCCGGACGATGCTGGTGCGAAAGACCGTGAAGTGGCAGAGGTACATCTGGCTGAGCAGCAGTTCCGGCGAGAAATCCGGCTTGCAGTTCAACTCATAGTGCTCCCCGCGTGGACTGATCTTGTCTTCGTCCGTGTAGAGCAGATCGATGCGCGGGTCGGCCTCCAAAGCCGCGCTCACTTCGGCGATGCAGCTGCGATTCAGTGCGTCGTCGTGATCGAGCCACCCGAAATACTCGCAGCGCACGGCAGCCAGCCCGGCATTCATGGCAGCTGAGATGCCGCCATTGGCTTGATGCAGCACCGTGACCCGCGAGTCCTGGGCATGCTGCTCGGCGAATTCCTGCAGGTAACGCAGCACCTCGGGCTCAGTGGACCCGTCATCACTGATCACCAGCTGCCAGTTACGTGCACTCTGCTGAACAACGGAGTCCAGGCACTGCCTCAAGTACGCAACCGGCGGGTTGAACACCGGCACGATGACCGCCACGGTGACGGCGTTGTCGACACTGCCCACTGGAAGCTCGGCAGTTGCGGCGATGAACGCCTGGTACTCACGACCGATGGTGCGTTCATAGAACTTGCGTTTGATCCACCGCTTGACGCGGCCGGCCCGGCGCTTGACTCGGATCAGGGGTCGAAGTGCGGGTGGGTGTCGGTCGACTGAGTACGGATCCAACTCTGGCGCTTCGGGCTCGCTCACGATGGATCCGGCTGCGGTTGGAAAGTCACATTGACGGGCAACTCGACGAACCCTTGGTTGATCTCACCTCGCTGGCTACGCACCGCGAAATCCAGGGCCTCATTCCAGGAGTCCAGCAGACGTATGCCGGTGTGATCGAAGATGTCGATGTGGACCCGGTAACGGCCAGGCAGCAGCGGGTTGTTGACCAGTTGTAGGTCGACGACCGCGTCTCCCTCAACGACACCGAGATCGACCCCAATGCGATGGTTACTCAGCATGGTTACCAAGGGACCCGTTTCGTGCTGCAGGGCAATACGCACGTTCGGGCCGAGGATCGGTTGATACGCGGTGAACGCAACGCGCACCGCGAAGGTGGTGCCGGTTTCAGCGTGATTGAGGGGTTCCCCGCTCAGACTGACGATGCTGGCACTGCGGGCTCGAATGTCTCCGTCACCGCCGCGACCCGGATCCAGTCCCTCCCGATGCGCGAGCAGCATCGGGTTGCGTGCGGCCTCCTCGGCGTTGACGCGCTGCAGGTAGGCGGCGATGACTTCGGGTGCGCTCCCGCTTCGCTGCACGGTGCCGTGATCAAGCCAAGTGATGTCGTCACAGATGGCCTCCAACTGCCCAAGACCATGACTGACGACGACGATGGTTTTGCCAGCTCGGCGCAGCCCGGAGAGGTGATCGAAGCAGCGTCGCTGGAACTCCTCGTCACCGACACTCAGTACTTCGTCCACCAACAACACGTCGGGACGCATATGCACGGCGACGGAGAATCCGAGTCGTACATACATGCCACTGGAGTAGTGCTTAACAGGTTCGTTGATGAATTCACTGAGTCCGCTGAATTCAATAATCTCGTCAGTGACAGCAGCGATCTCTTTCCGTGACAAACCAAGAATCGAACCGTTGAGACTGATGTTCTCGCGACCGGTCATGTCAGGGTGAAAGCCCGCACCCAGTTCGATCAGTGAGGCGACGCGACCCTGAGTTCGGATGCTGCCGGTGGTTGGTCGATAGATCCCGCCCACCATCTTCAGCAGCGTTGACTTACCGGACCCGTTGTGGCCGATGAGTCCGTAGACACTGCCAACCGGGACCTGCATGCTGACATCGCGAACAGCCCAAAAATCCTCAGTGCGTCGTGCACGTCCCCGAACGATGCGTTCCTTCAGGGTATTTCGGCGATCCAGATGACGTTGGAATCGCTTGCCGACATTGATGGCTTCGACTGCGAACGCGTTGCTCGTCACAGCAGCTCTCCGATGTCTTCACTGGTGCGATCGAAGATCACCAGACCAACCCAGAACACGACAAAGCCGAGGATGAGGAGCGCACCCACCTGCCAGGCCGGTGGTGCGATGAGTTGATACATCACCTGATGCATCGACTCCACGAACCAGGACATCGGATTGATCTGCACCACGGTGGCCAGCCATTCGGCCTGCTCCTGCACCAGGGACAGCGGGTACAGGATCGGGGTGAGGAAGTACAGGGCTCCCAGCACCACGGTGACGATGTACATGACATCGCCGAAGCGGGCATTGACGATGGCGAGCATGAGGCCTAGTCCTTGGGCGAAGAACGCGAGGCCGACGAGAATGGGCACCGCCAGCAACCAGGTCCAGCCGATGTTGCGTAGCCACAGGAACATGGCAATCAGTACCGCGAGCTCCAGCAGGATCTGCACCAACTGCACGATCGAGGCGCCCAGGATCGGTGCCCAGGCTGGGAACTGCACCTTCTTCAGCAGTTCTCCATTTGATTTCAGTTGCGTCATCGACAAGGTGAGCAGACTGGAGAAGAGATTCCAGGTGACCATGCCGGTGAAGAGGAAGACTGCAAAGTTGGCTTCGGTTCCGTTGCCCATCGGTGGAGCCTTAACGCGGAACACGATGCTGAATACGGCGGCGAACACCGCCAGGGTGGCCAGGGGCTGCAGGAGTGACCAGCCCCAACCCAGCACACTGGATCGGTAACGAGTGGCGAAGTCGCGATTGGCGAATGCAGCGATCAGTGCCCGGCGTCGAAACAGATCAGTGAGCACCATGGTGAACCTTCCGGAAGTCTAGCGACGCCTCGTAGTCGAGCCCCTCGCTAAGCGCCGGCCCCGCGGCCCTTGAGTTTGCGCAGCGGTGCAGTGATCCGCCAGGAGCGTGTGCCAGTGATGAAGTCCAGTTCCTGGCGCAGGGCACGCGCCGCCGACTGTTCGGCAACCAGGCGCCCCTGCAGGTCATCGCTTCGCAGGATCACGAAGGAGCGCAGGCCGAGGAATCCCTCGATGGAGTCACCGGCGTCGGTGACGGTGAGCCGAACCTGGGCCGGGTCACCGGCAGTCCCGTCACCTAGTGGCAACGTGAGGGCTGCGCCGAGGTAGACCTGGTCGAATACCGGGCCGCCAGGGCCGGTGGCTTCGATGCGCACCACGCCGGGCATCGAACGCGTGGCGAATACCACCACCAGTGGGCCATCGACGGGTCGCGTGCAGCGAATCAGGGCATGCGCACCCGGCCGCACCTCAACGCCCCAGGTTTGAGGGGAACCAAGGTGCCCGACGACAGCAGCATCAACCACTTCGAAGTCCTGCGGATCGCGTGGCTGCCGCAACAGCGGTGTCAAACCCTCGTCCTGCATGTGACGCATGACCTGATCGCTGTAGCCGGAATCGGGAGTCGGCGTCAAACTCGCCAGCACATACTCGCGACCGAGCTCCACGACCGGGTAGATGCCCTCTCCTGCATTTCCTGAACCCACGGCGTTGCCTCCGTCTCCGTTAGCCTGCAGCACCGATTGCCGGATCGTTGCCGCGACATCGGCCCAGGTGATCGTCAATCGCTCATCAGTGCCCTGGGCCTGGCTGATCCGCTGCTCCCAGTTGGCGCGACGCTGCGCGTCAAGGATTTCGGTGCTGATGGCCTCGGCCAGCGCATTGGCACTGGGCTCGGGGATGTAGACGGCGAGATCTCCCCCCGCCTCCGGCAGGGATGAGGATGCGGTGATCACCGGCACCTTGCCGAACGCCAGGCTCTCCGACACCGGTAGTCCCCAGCCCTCGTAACGACTGGGGTAGACCGTGCAAAGCGCATGGGCGTAGAAGGCCGCCAGCTCGTCGTCCGGAACGCTGGCCGTAAGTAGAGCCACCTTGCCCTGCAAGCCGCGGGTCCGGATGTAGGCATCCAGGAATGCGTCGCTGTGCCAGCCCAAGCGACCGATGCAGATCAGATCAGGGACAGCGTCGGGTCCGAGGTCATCGATCAACTGCGCCCAGGCTTCCAGGGCGAGGATGTGTTGCTTTCGTGACTCGATGGTGCCGACGAACAATGCGTAGTCACGTGGCCACGGTTGGGCCTGCCGGGATGCCGCCTGCGGGAACGCCGACGGTGTGATGCCGCAGGGCAGCCTGGTCACCGCGCCGGGCGGTAATGGCAGTTGGCGGTCCTGTGCGTACTGCGCAAGGTCGTTGCGACTGGACTGCGAGATTGACGGGATGGCAGCGCCCGTACGCAGGATCAGTTGCAGATAGCGGTGGAACAGGCGATTGACCGCCGCGGTGTGTCCGGTCTCCAACACCGGTGTGAGGTCGTAGAGCAGATACACACAGCGTGCACCCGCTGCATGGGCCGTCCAGGCCGCCTTCATCAGCACGTCACTGATCCAGACCGCACCGAGAAACAGCATCGTGGTGTCGGCGTCAATCAGGCAGGGCTCGGCGCTTCGGGCCCGCTCCAGGCATGCGCTGGCCTGCGCGGCCAGTTCCGCTCGTGGTGCGAGATCACCTGCGCTACGAGCCCCACGGTCCAACAGTGCGGCCCGCTCCTGGTCGGTCAGGGCAACGAAGCAACCCCTGCCGCGGTCCAACACCACGGCGGTCCACGTCAGTTGTAGTGCTTGCGCTGCGATCGGGTCCGACTGTGATGGGCCCGGACCCGTCAGCAACGGGACAGTTTCGGCGATCACGCGCTGGACGCCGGACACTGACTCGCGCCGCTGGAGGAACTCCACGAGGTCGCTGACGTCGACCAGCACAGCCCGCATCGCGTCAGCGTACGGGGCAAGGCAAGGCCAATGTGGTGACTGTCTAACTGTCCCCAGATTGTCAGCGGCTGTCCTCCGAACCCCGACGGGACACCGCGCGAGTGGCTATGAGAAAATTCTGCCCAAATTCATCGCTCGTTTACCAACGTTCGTCCAACCGCCACACGGGGTGCTGGCTGTAATTCCGGGAGGCTGTTGTGCTGCTGGGCCGCTTCTACCCGCCAGTGGCCCCCCCTGCCCTGCAGGATTGGCTGCTCGCCCGGCGTCGGCGCTCCCTGGTGTTGCACGCGTGTCTGCCGAAATCAGGCTCCTCGTTTCTCTATGAGGGCCTCGGCGCCTTCGGCGGATACGGGCTCGGAAGCCTGGCCCCCTCGTACGGGCTGCGCGAGGACGAGATCGAGTTGGCGCGCCTTCGACTCTTTCCCCGTGGTGACTGGGTCTTCAAGCACCATGTGCGGCCGAACGACCAGACCCGCCTGCTGCAGGAGCGGTACAACGCCCAGGTGATCGTCCAGGTACGCAACCTCTTCGACGTCCTGGTCTCGATGCACGACCATATTGATACCTATCTTGCTGATCCGACGATGGCCTGGCCGACCGTTCCGGTTGATCCACAACGATGGCCGACCATGTCCGCTCAGGAGCGCTATTTGCTGCTCTCGGAGTATGTGAGCCCCTGGCTGGTTTCCTTCGTGGTGCGGTGGGCCTGGGAGATTCGCGCAAACCTGGAACGGGACCGACCTGATGCGATCCTGCTGGTGCGCTACAAGAACCTGTTCAACGATCCCGAGGGGACTTTCGCCTGGCTACTGCGCACCCTGCGCGGTGCTTCCGTGCCCGCGGCTGATCTGGACCTATCGCGCATTGACTCCAAACGCAGTCTGCTCAACGTCGGAATTCCGGGACGTGGTCAACAACTCGACGAGGAGTTCCCTTTCATTCGCGAGCGATTCGAACAACTCGCGGCGCCGTACCCCGATGTCGCGGTGAACGCACTTCTCACCTGGGATCGACAGCTCCTACGGGCTGAGGACCTGCTGGCGAGCTGACCAGATAGGTTGCAGGCGTGCGCATCACGGCCGGGCGATTGCAGGGCGTATGGAGTTTCGAGCCGATCCTTCGTGGTGACGACCGAGGTGTATTTCTTGAAGCATTCACGGCAGCCGCCTTTCGTGAAGCGACCGGTCATGACTTTGCACTACGGCAGATGAACATCTCCGTGTCGAGGGCCGGCACCGTGCGTGGCGTGCATTTCGCTGACGTGCCTCCTGGGCAGGCTAAGTATGTGCAGTGCCTAGCCGGCAGTGTGTTGGACATCGTCGTAGACATCCGTGTCGGATCGCCCACCTTCGGCCAGTGGGAGGCGGTTGAGCTGGACGACAGTGCACGTCGTGCCCTCTACATCAGTGAAGGCTTGGGGCATGCATTCTGCGCACTGTCTGACTCCGCCACGGTCGGGTATCTGTGCTCAGAGCCCTACGCCCCCGACCGCGAGCACGGAGTGCATCCACTGGATCCGGCCCTGGGTCTGCCCTGGCCTGAACCGGACCAGTCACTGCTGTCACCGAAGGACGCAGCCGCACCCACGCTGTCGCAGGCGGCGGATCAAGGTCTGCTACCGGATTATCAGGCCTGCCGTCGTTTCATTGCGGACCTGCCATAACGTCCG
>CAZKFI010000027.1:9432-29425 GCA_964551975.1 uncultured Bifidobacteriaceae bacterium
GAGGGTCGCAGCACCACCCGAACCAACTCCACCCGATTACTCCACTGATCGGCGAAGCGCTGCAATTGCACACCACTCACCGGCCGAAACCACAGCAGAGCAAGGTTGAGGTTCGGGTTTTTCACCAGTGATAGTTGCAAGTACTCAATGGCTCGGTCGTCGTAGGGGAAGGACGGCAACCCGGTGTAGAACCTGTTCTCGTCCTGCGTCATGACGCCGGTGAGTGAGCGCACCCAGAGATTCGGCAGGGTGCCCGAACCATCCCAGAGCATCGAGGTGAGTTGCGGGACGGTGACGGCCTGATTACGCGCCTCGATGATGGCTTCACCGACTAGGGCGTTGTTCACCGACTGCACTCGCACTTGACCGGCGGCGATCCCCGGTGCGGCAGCAAAGCCCGGAAGGAAGGATTCCGGCAGGCTGCCGACATATCCGAAACCGGTGATCGCGATGAGTGCACCCACGCCCAGCGCGAGCACAGCATCGACGGTGCCGCGTCGTCGACCTCCGGCTCGGCGAACGGCCGTACTGACGACTGCCACCACGACCGCAGCAAGGCAGCCGGCCAGTGCCGCCAGGGTTGGTGCGGTGGCCAACATCAAGGCCGCCAGGGACTTCAGCACGTAGTAACTACCGAGCCGATCGACCTCTGCAGTATCGGCGGCGGAGACTGCCAGCAGGATGAACGGCGCGAACCCGAGGCTGGCACCGGCGACCGCCACGCCAAGTGGCATGGCGCGTGCGCGCCAGAGCAGTGCGGCCACGGCGCAGACGATGACAGGTGCGGCCAGGGCAAGACCGAGGTTGAACGGCACCATGCCGATGCCCACGGATCCCAGATCCTCCGCCAGGGACGAGGCCGTGCCGCCATCGTCCGCGGCCACGATGGCGCGTCCCTGCAGCCAGGTGATGGCCCCCACCAACAGCACCGTGCTCATCGCCCAGACAATCGCCAACAGTCGTGCGACTACGGGCCGACGTCCGCTGTCACGCCACAGCGCGATTGCGACGGTGATCCCGGCTGGCACCAGACCCAGCACGAGCGGTGTCCACAGTCCGATGACGGCGAGAGCCGCCAGCGGCAGGAGTGCAACGCCAATGCTGCGGGCGCTGCGCCAGGACCGGGCCGAGACATAGCTCGCGACGGTGAGCACCGCGACACCCATGACGAAGTTCGTGAAACCGGCGTTGAACATCAAGGTGGGGCTACCCAGGTAAGCGAAGGCAGTGAACGCGAGGACGGCGAACGGGCCGACAACCGCGGTCCCCGCCCAGGTGCGAGCACCGCTGCGCGCGATGCGCGTGGCGAGGTCACCGGCGACCCAGGCAAGCGCGGCGATGGACGCGGCAAAGGACACGGCCGTCCACTGCAGGTAAGGCCACAGCAGGGTTACGCGGTCAACACCCTCACCGGCTGAGATTGCAGCCGTTGAGGCCAACTGCGCCACTGACCAGGTCACGGTATGTAGGGCCGGGTACCACTGATTCCAAGCAACTGAGCCATCAATGGTCGGCCAGGTCAAGCTCCCCACATCGATGGTGTTGGCGAACGGTACGAAGTGCCCCTGGTTGTCCCAGCCGCTGAAGTACATCCCGCTGACCAGGTGGTAGGCGTCCTGACCGACGTAGGCCGCCAGGAGCCACCAGGCCAATCCGGCGCCCATCAGGAGTACGAGCGCATCGACGGCGGTCACTCTCGGTAGCCGCGGCGTCGTGCGGATGAGTAGCCACAGGCCCAGGCAGCCGAGCACGGCCACTGAGACTGCGATGCGTGCCGATGTTGACGTCACCGGTAGTTGCCCCGCTCGAGGCAGCACGATCGCCGCAATTCCAGCGATCATCAGCAGGCTGATGAACCAGCGCTCCATCAGGCTGCGTCCCCAGGGTGCCGCGATACCGAGCAGGATCAGGCTTGCGACGAAACCCACTGGCGGAAGTACCCACAGCAGCAGTAGCGCAGCGGCGACGGCCAGAACGACGATTACCGCGACGACTCGGCCCGTCTTCGAATCGATTGAAGGCTGATCAGTGCGGTTCGCGGTGTGCTGCTGCGTCATGAACTGCGCCGGAACTCGATGCGTACCTGCACGGGTCCGTTCTGAATGGCGCTGACCTCGGCGTTTTGCCCCTGCACCTGCATACCGCGCTCCGCTACGGGTTCCCAACCGGCCGGACCGGTAACGCGCACGGTGAGTGTGCTGTCGACAAACAGTGATTGCGGTTCGGCCTGCAACTGGTAGCGAAGTGCACCCGTTTCCGGATCAGTGAACGTACCGGCGGGCAGTTCGTACGCCACCGACACCACGGCCTGACCACCCGGTTTGGTCCACCCGACGATTCGGATCAGTCGCTGGCCGAACCCGTCGTCAGCGAATCCGCGTCCGTACTGCTGATGTCCGCGGAAAGGTCGCACGGTGAATCCCTGCGGATAGGACGAACTGAAGTTGACCGCTGCGTTCGGCACGTAGAGCAGGTAGGCGTTCTTGGCCCAACTGGTCTCGTACCCGATGCGCTCCGGTGGTCCCTCGGGACGATCGGCAGGGGTCGCGTTGGTCATGGTGACCTGTTGACTGACCCGCGCAGAACCGTCCTCCGCCAACTGCACGGTAACCAGCACATTGCGCTGCTGGAACACATCGACCTTGGACTGGTTGCCGTTTTGTGTGTAGATCGCCGACCAGTCACCGATTTGAGGGTCGAAGACCTGGCCGGCGGCGCCGCTACTGAGTGCGAGTTGCTCCAGCGCAGGGTCACGCATCCACACCTGGAAATGCCGGCCCGGAGCCGTGGTTGCCACAGCCCGTGCAACGGAGACCAACTCGTCACCGGAGAGGAGGCGGGTCAGGAGGTCATCCAGCAGTTGCTGATTCGCCAACTGCCGCGTCTGCGCCTCCTCCTGGCCGAACTCTGCGTAGGCATCCACCAGCAGGATCTGACCGAGTTGGTCACCGGTCACCTCACCGTAGGTGGGTGACTGAATGGGGCCGATCGCATTGAGCATCGCTGCGATGGCCGTCAGATCCAGGGTCATCACCCCATCCACGCGCGGGTAGTTCCCGCCCTGCCAGGCACCGGCCATTTCCTGCGCAGAAAACAACAGATTTGGATGGGTGTTCGTCACCACCATCGGATCGAATCGTGGGTTGCCTCGGAAGAACGGATTCTTTGCTGGCCCCCACCAGCGCACCGGAGCATTCAGTGGTGGGAAGAGCTGTGTACTGGTCTGGCCCTTGATTGGAATGGTGATGCGTCCGTTGTCGAACTCCACGAGGACGAGGGTCAGAGGCGCGCCACCCGCCGCGCGCATCTCCGCCTGGTTACCAATGGCAACCAGGTAGCGGCGAACTCCGTTGGCTCCGAGTGCATCAGGGAGCACGGGTGCCAGGTCCACCAGCGCATCGATTGCCTGCTGCACCGGAGCAACTTCCTTGAGTGCCCGCTCCTGCACCATGGCTAATAGGCCAGCTGCTGGGCCGGTGGCTTTGATGGCACGCAGGTCACCGGCGCTGGCGGCTAATCCAGAGTCAATGGCCGCCACTCGAGGTGGAAGCTGTTTGAGTTGCTCCACATCGATGGCTCCGTCGCGGAAGATCTTGACGTTGCCGCTCTTACCGGAAAGATCACCGAACAGGGTGAGCATCTCCCCGGTGCTGGACGTGACATCGTCGGTTGCCGAGCCGATCAGCTGCCAGTTGGCAACGGCTGTGCTGATACCCGGAATGACACTCAGGATGCTCAGCTGCCAGGTGTCGGCAGAGCCAATAACTCGATCCGCCGCCGTTTCCACCTGGGCGTAGTCGGCGAGCGCGGCATCGAATTCACCGGCGGTGATCTGGTCGACCGCCGCGGACAGGCTGGTCTGGAAGCTGCGGGCCCCTGCTCCCAGCGAGACGATGGAGGTCATCAGGCCGGCCTGCATCCATAACAGGAATCCGCCGCCAATGACTGCAGCGATGACCCAAAGGGTCCTGCCCCCGGTTACCGGACGCTGCACTCAGGGAGTGTAACGACGTGGGCCTGAGGGTTCCCGAATCGTTGGGCCTTAGTAGGCGCCGTCACCGACCAGGACCGCCTTGACGGTCTTGGCGACGATGACGAGGTCAAGAGCTGGGGACCAGTGCTCCACGTATTCCAGGTCGAGGCGCATGCGCTCCTCCCAGTCCACCGTTTTGCGCCCGGACACCTGCCACAGTCCGGTGAGGCCCGGCTTGGTGAGATGTCGGCGGTGATCGGTGTCACCCAACAGAGGCAGTTCCTCCACCAGTACCGGTCGAGGACCGACCAGTGACATGGATCCGCTGATGACGTTGACGACCTGCGGCATCTCATCGATCGACCAGCGACGAAGTACGCGGCCGAAACCGGTGATCCGCGGGTCCTGTCGGTAGCGTTCGCTGATCTTGGCGTCCGGTTCGCCGATCACGCTGGCGCGCATGAGATCGGCACCGACCACCATGGTGCGGAACTTCGCGACGCGGATGATGCGGCCGCCCAGTCCGACGCGCTCCTGGAAGTAGAACACCGGTCCCCGGCTAGTGAACAGGGTGCCGATCGTCGCGACGATCATGAATGGCAGGAAGGCGATGAACAGCAGCAGCCCGAAGACGATGTCCAGGGTGCGCTTGATCACGCGTTTGGGACCGGTCAGGTGTGGCTCATCTAGGTGTAGCAGCGGTAGATCTGCGGCCATGCGCATCGTGACGCGTGGACCTGCAACATCGCCCAGGGTCGGAGCAACGAGCAGATCGATACGCGGACCTTCCAGGCGCCAGGCCAGTCGCTGAACCAGTTGCTGGCCTAGGGCCGGTGAACCCGCCACGGCGACGGTGTCGGCGTTGCCTAGGGAGATTCGGGTCATGACCTCATCGAGCCAGGCGTCCAACTTCGACTCATCGAGTGCGCCCTTGGGTTCGTCCACGACATCGACCACTGTGAAGCCGGCAACCGGGTCGCGATCCAGCAGGTCGACGATCTCGGACTTCTGCGGGTCGGCACCGATCACCACCGTCCGGTGCAGGTAGTGCCCGTATCGGCGTTCGTGACGAAGCCAAGCGCGCAGTGTCCAGCGCACCACCAGCAGCAGGGTGAGTCCAACAACGAATGTGATGAGGACGAAGCCACGGGAGAGGTCGATCTTGAACGCGAACACCACAATGGCCACGGCACTGAACACGGTGGCCGTGGCGGCGATAACCCGCTTGAACTCCTCCGAACCAACTCCGAGCACCCGGGTGTCGTAGGCGCCGCGGGTGACCAGGGCCGCCATCCAGGCCAGCACCACGATGACGGCAAGTGACAGGTAGGTGGGGTCGTTCAGATCCACGTTGTAGGGAATGGTCCAACGCAGGATGTAGCCGGTAATGCTTGCCACGATGATCGCGATGACGTCCCAGAGGACCGCTCTGGTGGCGTAGACACGCAGGGGGTCTCGAGGCCGGATAGGGCGATCACGATGCCCACCAAGGCCGGTGGTGACGGTGGCGGGGGACACCACCTGCTCCTGCTGGGTCACGCCACCTCCCACGGGCCCGGTCCATCTCTGCGATCCGGACCCTGCTCTGACTCGTTGCTGGCCCCGTACCAACTCCAGGTAAGCCTAAGGGCCGGCACCCGTTGGGGTGCCGGCCCTGAACGCAGGCTTGCCGGGGCTTTCGACCAGAGGCCGAACCCCGCGCTACTGCAGGTAAATCCGAACCGGGATCTCCGTGAGGGTTACGGCTGTTCCTGCGGCCAGCTCCTGGCAGTTCGCCAGGGGGTCGCAGAGCAGCTGGGAGCCCTCGGGAGCGGTGTAGGGCACCTCACCGGTCTCAGCCCAGGCCACGATCGACTTGGCTCCGTCCTTGGTGAAGTTGCAGACCACCGCACCGCCGTTGTCCTCACAACCGGCGAACGACGCTCCAAATACCCAGTTCTCCAGGGCGAAGAAGCCCTGCTCGGCATCAGAGCCCGGGTAGGCCTGCACGCCCAGCAGGTCGTACGGCTTCGGCGTCCAGATGTACCAGTAGGAGCGGCCGATGCCGTAGCGCAGGTCATCGATGTAGGTGCGCACAACCCAGCCGGCGGCCTTGGCGCCGGTGATGTCCTGCTTCGGGAAGTCCGGACCGGGACCGGCGAGGCCGTAGTTCAACTCCGTGTCCCACAGCGGCAGATCCGGTGCACCTGCCGCCTGCAGGGCGTCCTTGGCAGCCTGAATCAGGGCTCCGCGCGCGGATGGATCACCCTTGCTGTTGGGATAGGTGTGGATGGCAAAGACATCAACGGGCCACCCCTTCTCACCCAGTGCCTTCAGGTAGGCCGGGTAGAACTTCGAGAAGGAACTCTCCAAGCGAGTCGACGGCGAAGCGGCGACCACTGTGGCATTCGGGTCGATCTTCTTGATGATGTCGTAGGCCCGCTTGGTGAGCTCGGCCATTTCCTCAGGAGTTCCGTTGTAGAAGTTCTTGAGGTTCGCCTCGTTCCAGATCTGGTAGGCGTTGATCCGACCCTGGTAGCGCGTGGCCACCTCGGTTACCCAGTTGTCCCATGCAGCCATGTCCTTGGGGGCACTGGCGGCGCCGGGCTGTGGGTAGTCGTCTTTGCCAACCTCCTTGGCATTCCACTCCGGTGTTGTACCAAGCACCATCAGGATGTCGGTCATCCCTTTCGATGTCGCGTTCTCTACGACACCGTCCAGGTTGTCCCACTTGAAGACCCCGGGCTCGAGTTCGATCTGCGACCACCCAGTGCCGTTGTCCCAGACGCGCAGCGCACCAAACGGTGCACTCGCCCAAGCACCACCTTCGGCACCTTCGATGTGCATGCCGACCAGGCTGGGCTTGATCGCATTGGGATCAGCGCTGGGCACTGCGGCAGCTGACGAGGCCGCCGTGGTTGCCGTGTCCGAGGAGCCGCAGGCCGCAAGGGCGGTGGTGACAGCAGCAACTGCTGCCACCATCGCCACGAGCGAAGCCTTCGATCGACCCGACGTGTTCAACGAGGTGTTTATCCGAACCATGTAGGCATGCTCCCGATCGTGACGGTGGAACCACCGGCCACCGGTGTACTAACACTGGATGCGGTGACCTGGGTGGTGGCCGTGGCAGGCACCGTGAAGGCGCCGCTGCCCGTGCTCGCCCAGGCAATCGTTGCGGTAACGCCGTTCTTGGTGACCGTGCAGGTGTTCACTGCAGCACTCACGCAGTTCACGTCGCCACCGACGATCCAGTTGTAGGTCGTGTTGTAGGCACTGGTGCCAGCGGTACCCGCCATCAACTGCACGCCGCCACGCGTATACGGCGTGAGCGTGAAGGAGTACCAGTAGGCACGGGCAACACCCAGTCGCACGTCGTCCAGATAGGTCTGCGCGACGTATGCAGCCGCGGTGTCTCCGTCAATGTTCTGACCGGGGACGCTGCCGGGTCCGGAGAAGCCGTAGTTGACCTCGGTGTCCCAAAGTGGCTTGGCAACTCCGGCTGCCGCCATATCGGCCTTGACCGTGGCGATATAGCCCGCGCGCGTTGCCGGCGTGCCGTCACCCGGTGGGTACAGGTGCACCGCAACGGCGTCGACGGGCATGCCCTTCTTCTTCATCGCCTTGAGGTAAGCGGGGAAGAACTTGTCGTAAGACGCTGTGAGGCGAACAGTGGAACTCGCACTGACGATGACGGCGGTCTTGTCGTACTTGCGGATGATCGATGCCGCCTGCGAGGTGAGGTCAGCCATCTGGGAGGGGCTACCGGCCCAGAAGTTGGACAGGTTCGCCTCGTTCCAGATCTGGTAGGCCATGCCCTGGTTCTTGTAGCGCTTGACGACTGCTGTCACCCAGTCTTTCCAGTCAGAACTCTTCGGCACCGAAGCTGCGCCCTTGTTTGGGTAGGTGCCCTGCTTGGTGTTGGTCGCTGCCCAGGTAGCAGTCGAACCCAGCACGTAGAGCGGACGTACGTTGAGTGAACGGGTGTTATTGATGGCCTGGTCGAGACCCGTCCACCAATACTTGCCCTTCTTGGGGTTCACCTTGTTCCAGGTCAGACCCATGTCCCAGATGCGGATCGTTCCGTAGGCGGGGGTTCCGGCCGGATTTCCGCTCGATGGCGGAGCGAGGATGTGCAGGCCAAAGGCTGTGGGATCCACCACCTCGGCCCTCGCGGGCTGCGCCAGGGCGACAACTCCGATGGCGAGGGCGGCACTGGTCAGTGCAGTGACGATACGACGCATGCGATGCCTTTCTAGCGTGTCGTGTTCTGCGCTGACCCGATGACCGGGCCAATGACCACTAGGTCACCGGAGATTCGTTCAGCGCTACGGGCGAATGCGCTTCATGCTACCTAAATAGACGAAGGTCGCTGCACCACGTAGAGGCTCTGGCCATCTGTTTCCTGGCCATACTCAAACAATTCAACACGTAGGCCACTTGCGTTTACATGTTCCTCAAAATGCTCACGTGCAAAGCGCGTGCAGTGCAACCGGCCCTTCCAATCCAACGGTCCGTACCCGGCCGGGTTCTCCTCCCAATCCGGGACGCCTTCTTCAACGAAGCAGGTGAAGAAGGCCCGACCACCGGGAACCAGCGCCTCGGCGATGAGGGTCAGGTAGGCAGGCGTATCGACGTCATTCATGTGGGAGAACACTGAATACGCATAGAGCAGATCAATGGACGCTGCGTCCGTTGCAATGGTCCGCGCGGGACTGCCATCCGGGTTGTAGCGCTCATTGCTGACGTCCACGCAGGTGAATCGGAATCCCGGTGCGGACAGGTGGCGTTGCGCCCACTCAATGAGTTCCGGCTGCACGTCGACGCCGTGATAGTCCTGAATCCGTCCAAGGTGTTCGCGTACGCCGACCGCAAGTCGTCCGGCGCCGCAACCCCAGTCCATCAGGCGCGTTTGGACAGTCAGGCCGGCGAGGTCCTGTAGCCGCTGCACGTCACGTACTGCGGAAGCCACGAATGCGTCGTCGTCTCGGAAATGCTCTCCGCCCATGCGGTACTTGCGGGGCGGCAGGCGCCAGTTGCGATCGGATGACGATGCACCCGCGGAGGATTTCTGCCCTGCCTTGGACCTGGTGCGCCAGCGGGAGAACACCGCGTCAGTGTAGGTGCCGCAAGCTGTTGTCCGTTTCCGTCGCTGCTGTCCACAGTCGACGCGCAGGCCTAGCCCCCTACCAGCGCTATGGGAGGATGCGGTGTGGCTTCATCGACGTCATCCGCCTCCCTGCACTGGCCTGATCTGACGGTCTACGTGGCTGGCCACAACGGACTCGTCGGCTCTGCCCTCTGGCGAGCACTCCAGGCCGTTGGCACCGGACGGCTGGTGGGTTTTCGTTCCGCCGAGCTCGACCTGCGGGATCGGGATGCAACCTTCGCCGCGATCGCAGAGACCAAACCCGATGTGGTCATCGATGCAGCCGCGAAGGTTGGCGGCATCATGGCCAACTCCACCTACCCCGTGGAGTTCCTGCGGGACAACATGCTGATCCAGGCGAACCTCATGGACGCTGCGCACGCGGTCGACGTCGAACGTCTGCTGTTCCTTGGGTCTTCGTGCATCTATCCGCGCCATGCCAGCCAACCCATCCGCGAGTCCTCGCTGATGACCGGGCCACTGGAACCCACGAACCAGGCCTACGCCATGGCGAAGATCGCCGGAATCTTCGCCATCGAGGCCTACCGCACCCAGTACGGACGACGCTGGATCTCCGCCATGCCGACGAATCTCTACGGACCGAAGGACAACTTCGACCTGGAGACCTCGCATGTGTTGCCGGCGTTCATCCGACGCTTTCACGAAGCGAAGGCTGCTGCCGCACCGACGGTGACCGTCTGGGGCACCGGGACTCCCCGACGGGAGTTCCTGCACGTCGATGACCTGGCGCAGGCCTGCCTGGTGCTGCTGGATCGATACGACTCCGCCGAGACGATCAATGTCGGCTTGGGTGAAGACATGCCGATCCGTGAATTGGCTGAGACTGTGGCAGACGTCGTGGGCTACGAGGGCACCATCGTGTGGGACACCACCAAGCCGGACGGCATGCCGCGCAAACTTCTGGACACCACCCGAATCAATGCCCTGGGCTGGCACCCGACCATTTCACTTCGAGACGGAGTTTCCAGTACCTACGAGTGGTTCCTGGCGAACGCCGCCTAGGGCAGCCCCGGGACGGTGGGCCTCGGGCAGACACGCCTCGGTTAAGAATCGTCAGGAAGGGACATGATGGAGAAGGACGCACTCCAGGCACCTGCCCAGGCACTCCTGCCGGGTAGGCGAAGCATCCTGGTCCGGTTGGTCTGCAAGGCCGGTATGCGCCCAGCATTGCTGGAGGTGTTGAACGCCTACACCGACAATCTGTCAGAGGAGCCCGGAACAGAGATGTTCGTCATGTCTCTTGATCCTGAGAATGACACCACCGTGTGGCTCTACGAAATCTTTCGAGACGACGATGCCGAGGTGGCGCACCGCGAGTCGAACGGCTTCGCCGTACTCATGCGAGCCCTACCTCCGCTATTGGATGGTCCGCCCGCCGTGCTGCGCATGGAGCCACTGCGCATTTCACTCCAGGAACGCGTCCTGGTCGAGGACTGGGCTTTCTGACGCTTTGTTTCTGAGGTTTCTATGTTTCTGAGGTTTCAATGCTGAACCTGGGTGTCCCGCGAGAGGTCATGTCAAGTACGCGGGCTGCAGAACCGTTCATGAACTCGAGTATTTATGCACTCGAGTATTTATGAACTCAAGTGTTAGCGGTCTCAAGGGCTCATGAACTCGAGGCTTGACGAGTGTGAGCGTTGACTCACTAGAGCGCTGTTGACTAGCTGAACGGCGGTCGATTGTCCAAGCGGATGCTTGCTCGACCCGCCACACGCCAGATGCGAGCCACTGTGTCGGTGTCCTCCTCGGTGACGAGGTTCCCCATGACGCGCAGCGCGATGGTCATGAGCGTGCGCGAACGCATCCCCACCGGGCCGAATGTGGGCAGGAAACCCGGGACCGTCAACAAACCAGCCAGCCGTCGGGCAATGGAGAACGCGGTGCCGTAGTGACTGCGTAACTGCGCCGGCCAGAGTTGGGTGAAGTCCGCGGCCCCGCTGCTGAGTAGCTCGGCGGCGAGCCTTCCGGTCTCCAGGCCGTAGTCGATGCCTTCGCCGTTGAGTGGATTGACGCAGCCAGCGGCGTCGCCGACCAGGACCCAGTTGGCGCCGGCGACACCGGAGACTGCCCCACCCATGGGCAGTAGTGCCGAGGCCGGCGCGCGTACCTGGCCTTCGAACTGCCAGTCGTCACGTTGCGAGTCAACGTAGTGCTGCATGAGTGACCGCAGGTTGACGTCAGCGGGTCGTTTATCGGTCGCCAGTGTGCCGACGCCGACATTCACTTCACCGTCACCGAGCGGGAAGATCCATCCGTAACCGGAAAGAATCTGCGCATTGGCGTCGCGTAGTTCCAGATGCGAAGAGATCCACGGGTCATCACTGCGATGGCTTTTGATGTAGGCCCGCGCTGCGACACCGTACGCGGTGCCGCGATGCCACGTGCGACCAAGATGTCGGCCCAGTTGTGAACGAGCCCCGTCGGCGACCACGAGGCGGTCGCAGCGCACCTGCACCTGCTTGTTGCCCACCTTGAGATCCACTGCGGACACGCGGTCGCCCGTGCGCTGAACTCCTACCGCCCGCGCACCCTCCATCGGCCGTGCACCTGCCTCGAGAGCAACCTCCCGGATTCGCGTATCCAACTCCGTGCGTGGTGCCGCTGAGCCGAACTTCGGCAGGGAACCACCCGGCCAGGGCAGGTAGAGGGTCTGCCCGAACCCAGCGGCCCGCAGACCCCAATTGTTGGCGCGCCCGCCGAGCCAGGCTCCTAGGCCCAGACCCTGCAGTTCGGCCACCGCCCTAGGCGTCAGGCCGTCCCCGCAGGGCTTATCCCGCGGAAAGTGCTCGGCATCAATCAGGAGCACATCAAGTCCAGAGCGGGCGGCCCATGCAGCGGTAGCAGCACCGGCCGGCCCCGCACCGACCACCACCACGTCAGCGGCCAAATCGGTGGTCACGGCCCAATTCTCCGGTATGGCGTCATAACGGCAATTGCGAACCTGTCTAGAGCAGTACTAGACATGTGTAGTGTCTAGTACTAGACTTCGACCATGAACGAGCACCAAACAGACTCGACCTTTCGTTACGCCACCTGTCGCTTCGTCCTGCGTTGTAGTTGCGGGGCGGGCCACGACACGCCGTATATCGACGAGGCGCTGGAGTGGCAGGAATTGCATCGGCGGCTGGCTCCCCTGGCCGATGCCATGGCATCGCAGTCCCTCACACCGCTGGCCTAGTCCCTGGCCGCACACCAAATCCAGAAAATCCAGGCGGAACAGGGAGAGACATGGCGAAGGACATCAGTCCTGAGGCTGCGGCGGCCAAGGCCGCTGCCCTCGAGGAGATCAACGCAGCCGCTCAGCAGTGGCAGGCAGCCAAGAAGAGCGAGCGAGCCGCTCGGCACCACCTGGCCGAATTGGTCAATGTCGCGGTACGTGGTGGCGTTGTCTCAGAGAATCGCATCGCCAAAAGCACTGAGATTCCAAGGATGACCATCCGCAAGATGCTCGGTAAGGATGCTTGAGACACCGTCTCTTCACCGGATGTACGCTTCGAGGTAACTTCGACCGGACGCTGAGAGGTCACCATGTGGCAGGTAGTGGCATATATCGATGCTGGTACGGGCTCGTACCTTCTCGCCGCTATAGCCAGTGGCGCCGCAGGCACCTGGTTCTTCATTCGTTCCAAGATGGGCTCCCTGGGACGGCGTAAGGGGTCATCGACTCCGGCGAACGAGACGGACGCAACGCCCGAATCGACCCCAGCGGAACGGTGACCACTGAGCCCGATCCGGGTTCATCGAGTTTCCGGGATCCACAAAACGCTGCCTTCCAGCACGCGGGACACTGGTACCGCATCGCCGATCCTGATTCAGCGCAGGCACTGGATCGCCTGATCAGCAATTCGCTCTACCAACGACTGGTAGATAGCGGCTCGCTCCTGGCCTACGAACCCTCCGACGATGTAGGGGTCATTGAGGCTTACCGTGCCTACGCCGCCTCGGTCACGAGAGATTCGACGGCACCACTGCGCGCTTACCGCGTTGCGACCTGCACACCGATCACTTACCCCTGGGAGTGGCCCAACGCACTCTTGGCCTCCGCTGCACTGCACACATGCGCACTGCGCGAACAACTCCTGGGTATCGGACTTGATCTGAAGGACGCGTCGGCATTCAACGTGCAGTTCACCGGGATGCAGCCGGTATTTATCGACATCGGTTCCATCGAACTCTGGCGCCCCAATCCAGGCTGGAATGCCGCGCGGCAGTTCATCGAGCACTTCATCAACCCACTCGCTGTGGGCTCTACCGGAACTGTCACCGCGGCTGATGCCTGGGAGTTGGGCCAGCGCCGAGGACTTCGATCTGACGCGGCACGCTCGATCCTGCCGCCTCAGCAACGTCGTCGGCTTTCCCTTGCTCTCCTGCAAGCATCCACCAAACCGGTGGCTGCGAACGCGCCCAGTGAGACCAAGTTCGCCGATGCCGCTGCACGCAACCCGGAACTTGCTCTGCGCTCCACGCTCGGATTAACGCGAAAGCTGCGCAAGCAGGTTGAGCGACTCAGTGATCAACGCGGTCGCGGTACCACCTGGCAGGACTACGGAACACGCGAGCACTACACACCTAGTGAACTGCAGCGAAAGCTCTCCCTGGTGACGTCGTTCATTCAAGCCAAGCCCGGACGAGACCAACTCGTCGTTGACGTTGGTGGTAACGACGGCCTTGCCGGGCGAGCAGTCGTTGAGGCAACGAATGCGCGCGTGGTGGTGATGGACGCCGACTCGGGCGCCCTCGCCAACCTGTGCCACCTCCTAATAGGTAGCGGTGCGCAGTCATCAGATGTCGAACTCCGTGGACGCATCACTGCCTTGCGTGCCGACCTCACGAATCCGAGCGGTGCCAGCGGTCTACTCGGCCGAGAGTTCCTGCCCCTCACCACGCGACTGAAGCCCTCTGCGGTGCTGTGTCAGGCGGTACTGCATCACGTGGTGATCACCCAAGGGGTACCTATGCCCATGGCGGTCGCCGCTCTGGCCGCCTTCGGAGCCGACCTGCAGATTGAATTCGCCGACGCACCGGACCCGAAGGTGCAGATCCTGCTGTCACAGATCCCGAACTGGGCGGGTCGATACGACCTCCCCGAACTGCTGACCTGCCTGCGTCGCCACTACGCGCATGTTGAGGTGGTCGGAGCAACATCTGAGTTTCGACAGGTTGTCAATGCCTGGAACGACTGACCTGCGGGCCAAGGCAGCCCGATGGTTGCGTGTACGCCAGAACGAGTCCACTGCCGACAATGCCTCCTGGCTGATCGCGGTGATCGTTCTGGCCTTCGTTGTCCCACTCACCGGAGCACTGGGTCCGAACACGTTGTTCTTCACCGCCCATGGAGTTCCAGCGCTGCTCTGGACTGCGGGGTTATTGCTGGTTCTCGGGTTGCTGTGGCTCGTGACGTACGTCGTGCTGCGTGTGGTGCACCGCCGCCAGGATCCGCGGGCCTTCGATCGCATTGCTTCGCTGAGCGTCCTGATCCTGGCCACCTTCGGTGCAGCAAACGTCATCAGCCGCCTGATGTGGCCGCAGTTCTGGCCACTTGCCATTCCGTTGGGCCTGGTGGTCGGACTGGCGATCACCTGGGTCGCGCGTCAGGTGCGCCTGGGTTCGGTACTGATGATCTTCGCGACCCTGGCTGCACTCCTACCCATGGTTCAACCGCTGATGGGTTCAGCGCCCGTGGCGAATGCAGCGACCTTCACTGACGCTTCGACCGCGCCATCGGTGTATTGGATCGTTGCTGACGAATTGCAGTACCCGTTGCTCATCAATGCGGACGGTCAAGTCCGTGACGTCTTCCCTCACCTGCGTGAACTAGCAGAGCAGTCAACGACGTACACGCGAGCATTCACGCCAGCGAACTACACCGACTACGCAATGCCTGCGCTGTTCAATGGAGTGATCGATGTCGGTGGCATGACCCCCGACGCTCGTCAGGACATGAAGGAGTCCCGCGGCATCTTTCCGGCGCTGTCCACTCAGTACTCGGTGGCCATGGAGTCTCCACTATTCAACTTCGAATGCACCGGTGCGGACTGCGTGAATGCCAGCCCTGACGCGCAGGCCGGTGTCTTGACGCAACTGGGCACCCTCGTGGCAGATACCGCAGCGGTCGCCGGCCGGGTCACGCTCGGGCCACCCCTTGCGCAGACGTTCCCGAGCCTCGACGGCAAATGGCGGGATTTCTTCGTCGTCGACGATGGAGTTGCCGGCAGCACCCTGGCTATTCCCGCGGAGCGCTTTATTCAATCCATCAACGCCAAGCAACAGGGGTCTGACGCTCCGATTCTGGGCCTGTGGCACACGATGCGAACCCATGCACCATGGACGGTCGATGCGCAGGGTGAGGTCATGTATCCCCGGCGGCTGCCGGTCGTACCCGGATCGCACATGGTCGGTACCAACAAAGATGGCCGATTCACCACGGACGACCTGGCCGACCTCGGTCGGCGAATGTATGCCGATTCCACTGTCGACTTCGACCGCCAGGTGGGCATCTTCATCGATCACCTAAAAAAGACTGACGCATACGACCAAGCCATGATCATCGTCACAGCCGACCATGGAGTCGGCATCACCCGCACCCGTGATCGCCGCGTGGGAGATAGCGACGAGCAGCGCTGGAGCGAGGTCAGTCACGTTCCCCTACTCATCAAATACCCCGGGCAACGCAGACCTGACATCGTTGATGAACCTCGCTCCACGGCGCAGATCGCGCAAACGATTCTCAACACAGTGCGGGCCACCGACACCGGGCTGCAGTTGGCATCCGGGCTGGATGTCGCTCCAGACGTCGACCCGGTCTTCACCAACGTTGCCGGTGGCGCCATGACCCGTTGGGATTACCAGGGTCAACCTTTGAGCGATCCGTGGACCGCCCAGACCCTGCCGAATCCACGACTGCCCTACGCCGCATTTGGCGTTGATCCCGCACTGCTCGGTACGGCACCACCAACCGGGTGGCAAGAGGCCACCGATGTGTGGGTGCGCACCCTGACGGGGGATTCCACCCAGATGGTCGTCGTCGTTGATCGTCCAGCAGGCAGTTGTGGCGCGGAGCCCGCGCTGCTCGTCCAAGACGGTGTCGTGGTGAGCAGTGTGCTGTGGGGACGCGATGACGTTCGGGACTTCACTGAGGTACAGACCTCCGCTAATGAACCGGTCATTCGCGGCTGGTCGATCCTCCCCGTTGCAGACGCAGCCGATTTGCAGGTGTTCTGCAGCGCAGGCTGACATCAGTCCCGACCGCGGACGATGGCACCGCCCAGCGTTCGGTCATAACCGTGTTCGGTAACAACCCTGTTCGGTAACAACCCTGTTCGGTCATAACCTTTTGCCGTGGTCGTTCGTCCGAAGAAGACATCGGGAATCAGTACTCCCGCGGCGATAGCCCTAGGCATCGGCGCCATGATGGGTTCCGGGATATTCACGCTCCTCGGCCTAGCCACACGTACTTCTGGGCCACTGCTTCCCGTGGCGTTTCTCGTCGCAGCATTCGCTGCAAGCTTCTCGGTGTACTCCTACGCCCGCCTGGGTGGTGCGTTTCCAAGTCGCGGCGGAGCCGCTGGCTTCCTGCGTGCCGGGCTCGGCACCGGTGCGCTCTCCGGCGGCTTCAACGTGTTTCAGTACCTGGCCTACCTGTTCGCAACCGCCCTCTACGCAGCAGGTTTCGCTGAATACACCCAGGTGATGATTGGGCCGAACTTCACTGAAACCGCGCGGATACTCACCGCAGTGCTGGTTGTGGTCGTCTTCGGGCTTGTCAATCTCTTCGGTACCCGGTTTACCGCTCGCGCCGAACTCATCACTGTGACACTGACCGTCATCATTCTGGTGCTGCTCGCCGCCTTGGGTGCCCTCAAGGCGGATCCGGCAGTGCTCGCCCAAGACGCCCTTCCAGGCCTCACCGGCATCCTCACCGCGGCAGGCTTGCTCTACGTCAACTACCAGGGCTTTGGTGTGGTCACCAATGCCGCTGACCAGATGACCAACCCACGTCGTCAACTGCCGCGGGCCATGTTCATTGCACTGGGGCTTGTCGCGCTGCTCTACCTGGCGTTAAGCACCGTCACCGTGTTGGTGCTCCCCGTCAGTGCCATCGAAGCCGACGCGACCCACGTCCTGGCCTCAGTGGCAACAGCAGCAGCCGGAACCACCGGGTTCACGGTCATCGTCCTGGCCGCCATCCTCGCCTCAGCAGCCGCGGTCAACGCAACGATTTTCGCCGCGGCGAACATCGCAGCCGATGTCGCCGAACATGGACAACTACCCCATCGACTTGCCACCTCGGTCGGGCGACTGCCTTTGGCCTTGGTCCTGTCGATGGCGTTGGTGATCCTGCTTGTGGTGGTCTTTCCGCTAGGTGCCATCGGGCAGATGACCAGCCTTGCCTTCCTGTTGGTCTACGCGGCGGTCAGCATCGCGCATTTGCGGGTGCGTGCAGCAACCGGTGCGCCGGCCTGGCCACTTATCGTCGCCATTCTGCTCAATGCGGTCTTGTTCATCGTGTTGATCACAGATGCCATCACCACAGGTCCATCAACGACGTGGCTGGCATTGGCCACCCTCATCGCGATGAGTTTCCTCTTCGCCTGGATCACCCAGCGACGCGTTCGATTGTGATCGGTCGGACCTCACATGTGTCCAGCGTCGCCACCCCCACCGAACTCATCAGCAATGCCTTCCTGACCCGGCTCCAGCACGTACCACACTGGTTGTCCAGGCACGACTGCGAAATTGTCGATCATCACCGCGTAGTCCACGCCCGTGTTGACGCCAGTCATAGGCAGGCCTGGCGGCATCCAGTAGCACTCACCTTCCTGCGCCACCTGAGGTTCCGAACCCTCCAGGAAGAGCGTCATCTCCCCTGAGATCACGCAGGTCGTCCCTCCGTACGGATGCTCATGGATCGGCGAACGAGTACCCGGTCGCCGGGTATCTCGGTACACCAGATGCTGAAGCTCGCCGTCAACGACATCAAGCAAGGTCACCGATTCGTCAACTGCCGTGGGGTCTCCTGGCGGTACCTCACCGTTGATCGTCGTCACGTTCGCCTCTGGTGGCGAGGGCGCTGCCGACAACACGATCTCGCCAGGCGACGACTCCTGCTCGGATTGTGAGGCACAGGCCGCGACGGGAGCCAACACACTGGCCAGCAGCAGGACCATAGCCATTCGGCGAATGCTCACATTCCCTCAATTCCGATCGTCCTGCCCCGAAAACGACAAGGGCTCCCGTGATCCGGGCCCTTGGTTGAGTGCGAAGGGGAGTTGGTTCCGTGACGCCGGGGGGTTCCCCTTGCGCCCATCGTGTCATTGAACTCTGGGCTCGCGCAGCGACGGTATCGACACGCGGAGACAGGAACCCTGCGTACGCAGGCTCAATGGCCAACCGGCGTGGGTGGCGCACGGCCTGCGGCATCCGCTGAGTTCGGCCCGACCGAGTGGCGCGTTCCAGCCCTACACTCCCGTCCATGACGAGACGCGGTGCGGCGTGAACTCCAACACGTTTGCCACTGTCAGGCGAATCTGATGACGACCATGGAGCCGGGTGACCTCGAACCATCCGCCAATACGAAGATCACGCGTCGGGGCTGGGTCTTCCTGGCTGCCATGGGAGTGTCCATCGCAGGATCTGCCTGGGGCTGGCTTGACGCCACGAGCGTCGCAGTTCTTGACGGTGGGCCCGAGCAGGGAACGATCTACGCGGGCCTATTCGTATCCGTCGGACTGGTCTTCTCTGCGATTGCTGTTCCCTTGGTACCCCGCGTCTGCCGCATGCTGGGGGAGTCCGGTGCCTACAGTCTCGCCCGCTGGGGAATGGTCGTGTCATCCGTTGTCGTCGGACTCGTGATCCTCGCGGGGTTCGCTGATGAGCGGGCCCTGCTCGTGTACGCCCCCTTCTACGGCGTATTCGTTGGCCAGGCGTTGGTTCTTAATCCACTGTTCGCCCGCCGCACGATGGGCGCAGCTGGGATGGCCAGGACCTACGCGCGATTGTCTGTGGTTGGCGGGCTGGCCTGGGCCCTCGGTGCCCTCGCCGGCGGTTGGATCACCGAACGCACAGCGTCGGGCTGGGGGTTGATCGCCATGGGGATCGCCGCGATCCCCCTCGCCCTCGTGGTCATCCACGGCACCGGGGACAAAGCGGCCAAGGACCAGGAGGCTGTGACCGGCGCTTCCAATCAAAGTGAGGGATTAAGTAAATCCCGTGGGCCAAACGGACTGCGCTCGTCGTGGGTGACGCTGCGCGCAAATCCGGCACTACTCAACATCACCGTTTTCGCAGCCGTGATTGCCATCTGCATCTCGCCGCTGGTCTCCCTTATCGTCCCCATCGCCGAAGAGCTCTACCCGCGGGAGTTCATCGCCAGTGCCAGCATCATGATGGCCGGTCTGTCTCTCGGCGAGATGCTGACACCCACGATCGTCAACGTGCTGAAGAAGTGGTTCGACGACCAGCGCGCTGCCGCTGTCGCCGCCTTGGCCTGTGGCCTACTCCTGATTGTTTTCTCCCTTGACGCGCTCATCTTCACCGGCAACGTTGAACTGGCGTTCTGGATCCTGCTGTCACTCGCCTTCGGGGGCGCCCGGTACGCCTCGCGCGCCCTCGCCCTGGGGGCTGCCGCATCAAGCCGACCGGGGCACGGTGAGGTCTCGACCATGTCGGTCTATTTCCTCGCGGTCATGGTCACCGCGCCTATCGGTGCCTTGGTCTGGAGCCTCATCATCGAAGAGGTGAACGTGGTCAGTGCCCTGCTTGTCGGTGCTGCCGGCACCATTGCTGTCTCGCTGTGGCTGCTGCGGCGTCCAAAGCTTTCCTCACCATAATCCAGCTCAAGAATCTTGCTCAACCGTCGGACCGGTTCTACGCTG
>CAZKFI010000028.1:0-29183 GCA_964551975.1 uncultured Bifidobacteriaceae bacterium
TTCCTCTATTCCGTTGAGCGTGAGTACGACATTCCCATTGAGATCCTCTGGGGCGCATGGACTGATGCAGATGCCCTCCAACAGTGGTACCACCCAACTGACCTGGTGAACGTTCCTGGCTCGGTGGTCTCTGAGCCGGTACCGGGCGGTTGGTGGACCTGCGCCGTGGACGTGCCAGAGCACGGATTCGTTTCGTACTTCTACGGTCGCTACACGGCAGTCGTCGAGAATGCCCGGCTAGAACATTCCATGCACTACACCCAGTCTGCTGAGGAGTTTGCGGCCCGCGACGAGGCATCGCCCGCGCATCGTGTCGTGGTGGAGTTTGAGACTCGGGGGTTCCGCAGTTGGGTGAAGTTCAGTCAGTTTGGCGTCCTACCTGAGGGGCAGGCAGTACGTGCACAGGCAGGCATGGAGAGCTACTTCGACTCACTCGAGGCATTCTTGGCGGTGAAGTGACCATGACAGAGAAAGTGACCGGCCCAAAGTCTTACTTTCCGTCGATCGAGAAGAAGTACGGACACCCTATTTCCTACTGGATGCATCACCTTCAACCGGTCAAGGACGCCAAACACATGGAGCAGGTGGCGCATCTGAAAGGTTTGGGTATGGGTCACGGACACGCGAACGCTGTGGTGCATGTATTCCGGGCGGAACAGGGGTGACGGTAGTCACTCGGGTCCCTACTGGTCGGTGCCCTGCGATGCCAGGGCGATCTCAGGTAATGCGAAATCCCTAGGACTCTGGCATTGCTGGGTGCTTAGGCAGTCCGATGCCTTCGGCACGCAATTCAAGTCGGGCAAGTTGGTTGATCACCTGCTGATCACCTCGGCGCCAAGCGCCCACCGGGTCGGCATCGATCTTTGCCAGCACATGGAGTGGCTGGCGTGCCATCGCGCGAAGGGCAAAGAGGTCAAGGTCGGCTGCTGAGTCAACGAAGCGGCGCGCCGCTGATGCGCGGCGAATGAACGCAATACGCAACGGAATCCAAAGTGAGGCCAAAGGCACGATCGCCAACACGATGATCGTCCACTGCAGGAGCGACGCAACGGACATGACCGCGTCTGCCTGCGCTCGACCCGCCGTCTCGAGGAGCTGCGTTGCGTTGGTCATCGCCTCGAACGGTCTAGCCAGCACGTCGCCCACCAGCGGCACGAAACCAGCCGCGGTACTCGCCGTCTCGAGATTTCGAGTGAGCCCCAAAGCGGCATCGGCGATGGCCCGCCCAGGAGCAGCAAGTGCCTCGACTCGCTCCTTGACCTCTAGGGCGAACCAGACGGCAAACACTGACCACAGGATCAGCCAGAGATCACCAAGTCCTTGCCGCAGCGCCCGCGTTGGAATTTGTGAATACAGCACCATGCGCACTCCTTCCGAACACTCCGTGATTCACACGGTTTTCGTGTAGAGCGTGCCAGCACCTAGGGTCAGGGGGTGCCGGTACGCGAAGATCTGAGAAACATTGCCATCGTCGCCCACGTTGACCACGGAAAGACCACGCTGGTCGATGCCATGCTTTGGCAGACAGGCGCCTTTCGCGCCAATCAGGATGTCGCCGAGCGGGTTCTGGATTCGATGGATCTTGAGCGTGAAAAGGGCATCACCATCCTGGCGAAAAACACCTCGATCCGGTATTCGGGCCCTGGGGCACCGGAGGGTGGCGTCACGTTCAACATCATCGACACCCCCGGGCACGCGGATTTCGGCGGCGAGGTGGAGCGCGGCCTTGAGATGGTGGATGGTGTCGTCCTCCTCGTGGATGCCTCTGAGGGCCCGCTGCCGCAGACGCGCTTCGTACTGCGCAAGGCCCTCGCCAAGCACCTCCCGGTCGTGCTCGTGGTGAACAAGGTTGATCGTTCCGACGCGCGAATTGCCGAGGTCGTCGACGAAACCTACGAGCTCTTCATGGACCTGGATGCATCAAGTGATCAAATCGACTTTCCGATCGTCTACACCAGCGCACGGGCCGGGCGTGCGTCGTTGGAGCGGCCCGCGGACGGTGGCTTACCCGATGCACCAGATCTTCAACCACTGTTTGCGACGTTGCTCGCCACCATTCCCGCACCGTCGTTCACGGAGGGTGCGCCGCTACAGGCCCACGTGACCAACCTGGACGCCTCGGCATACCTCGGTCGATTGGCACTATGCCGCGTCCGTGAAGGCACTATCAAAACCGGTCAGCAGGTGGCATGGTGCCGTCGGGACGGGCGAGTGGAGCGCGTGAAAGTTTCCGAACTGCTCATCACCCAAGCCTTGGATCGCGTACCAGCACAGAGTGCCGGCCCCGGAGACATCATCGCCGTTGCCGGTATCCCGGAGATCACTATCGGCGAGACACTGGCCGACCCGGAGGACCCGCGACCGCTTCCGGTGATCAGCGTCGATGACCCGAGCATCTCGATGACCATTGGCATCAACACCTCACCGCTGGCTGGGCAGTCCGGCACGAAACTCACAGCTCGACTGGTACGAAACCGCCTCGAGCAGGAGCTCGTCGGCAATGTTTCGCTGCGGATGGCTGATACGGAGCGCCCGGACACCTGGGAGGTGCAGGGGCGCGGGGAACTGCAGCTGGCGATCCTGGTCGAGCTGATGCGGCGGGAAGGCTTTGAGCTCACGGTGGGCAAGCCGCAGGTTGTCACGCGAGTGATCGACGGCAAGGTCCACGAGCCCGTAGAACGCCTCACCGTCGATGTTCCTGAAGACTATTTGGGGGTCGTCACGCAGCTCCTGGCACTGCGCAAGGGTCGTATGGAGCAGATGGTCAACCACGGCACCGGGTGGGTCCGCATGGATTACCTCGTACCGGCGCGCGGCCTCATCGGATTTCGTACCGAATTCCTGACCGAGACTCGCGGCACCGGCCTGCTGCACCACGTCTTCGAGGGTTACGAGCCCTGGTACGGCGAACTGCGCACGCGGCCGACCGGATCGCTCGTGGCCGATCGCCGGGGAGCCACCACCGGATTTGCCCTGGCCAATCTGCAGGAGCGGGGCACCCTCTTCGTCGGGCCGGGTACGGAGGTCTACGAGGGCATGATCGTGGGGGAGAACTCTCGCTCGGATGACATGGACGTCAATCCGACGAAGGAGAAGAAACTCACCAATATGCGCGCCTCCACGGGCGATGTGCTGGTTCCGCTCGTCCCACATCGTCAGCTCTCATTGGAGCAGGCCCTGGAATTCTGCAGAGAGGATGAATGTGTGGAGATCACCCCCGCCACCATCCGTATGCGCAAGGTGATCCTTACCCAAACGGACCGGGTTCGGGCCGGGAGATCGGGGCAACGCGCGAGTCGGGTGTGACAGAACGGCCCACCCGGACCCGCGACGGGCGTACAGTGCCACCGTCTTGCAGGTAGAAATCGGCTCTCGGTGCACACCGAGACCGAGTTGGCGGACAGGGGACCGCCGATCCTTGGGGAGGTGTCAGTGAGCGTCGGGTCCACGTTGCTGATGCCCGACTCCACGCAGGTCCAGGGTCGGTCTATCTGGCAGATTGCATGGGGCCGCTTCCGCCGGGACAAGACCGCCATGGTCTGCCTCGTGCTGCTCACCCTCATCGTCCTGGTGGCCATCTTCGCCCCGTGGATCTGCTCGTTACTTGGCGTTGATCCCTATGCATTGGATCCAACTGCCGTCGATGGCAACGAGGCAGGCAAGCCCATCGGGCCCTGGGGCGGGATTAGTGCGGCGCACCCCTTGGGTGTGGAGTGGGGAACGGGCCGCGACATCCTCGCCCGTTTGCTCTACGGCCTTCGCGTATCCCTGCTCATTGCAGTTGCCGGAACGTTGCTGACGACGGTGATCGGAACGGCGATCGGAATTCTGTCCGGCTACTCGCGTGGATGGATGGATTCGGTCATCGGACGCGTGATGGACCTGATCCTTGCTTTTCCCTTCCTACTCATCATCCTGGCCCTGTCGGGTGCATTGACGGAGCGCATCACCGCCCTCGGCGTACCGGAGGGCAATGCTTCGCGGATCACGTACCTCATCATCATTCTCAGCGCCTTCGGCTGGCCATACCTCGCGCGCATCATCCGCGGACAGGTCCTCAGTTTGCGCGAACGTGAGTTCGTCGAATCCGCCGTTGCCTCGGGGGCCGGGACGTCACGAATTCTGTTCCGGGAGATCCTGCCGAATTTGTGGGCGCCGATCCTGGTCTACGCGACCTTGACGCTCCCCACCTATGTCGCCACCGAGGCGGTGCTGTCGTTCCTGGGTGTTGGTCTGCTGCCACCGGACCCGTCCTTCGGCGTCATGCTCTCGGAGTCCGTGAAGTACTTCACCGTCGTGCCCTCGTACCTATTCATCCCCGGAGTGCTGCTCGTTGCCCTCGTCGTAACCTTCAATCTTGTGGGCGACGGAGTGCGAGACGCCCTCGACCCGCGGACCGGTCGCCTGTGATGCCCGGTCTCCTCAAGACTCCCGCGCGGCACCCATGCCCTGCCGGAGAAACCGCCATCGGGTCAGTTCCCGGTGCAACATTTGGGAGGTAACTATGCGCAAGATCCGATCCCGAAGCGGGATCATTGTTGCAGCGGCCGTCGCCGGGTCGCTGATCCTGGCGGCCTGCGGCGGAGGTGGCGATTCGTCAGGCTCTGCTTCCGCTGAGGCCTCCGGCGGTGCTGCCGCCGCTGGTACCCCGCAGCAGGGTGGCACCATGTACATCCTCACTAACGCCGAGCAGTTGCAGACCCTGGACCCGCAGGTGATCTACACGGGTGAGGATCTGGCATTCCTCGGGGCGACCATCATGCGCTCGCTCACCACGTACCAGATGTCGCCTGACAACGCCGAAGGCACCAGCCTCGTCGCCGACATGGCCACGGACACTGGGACAGCGACCAACGGTGGGAAGACCTGGCAGTTCACCCTGAAGGACGGCATCAAGTGGGAGGACGGCAAGCCGGTCACCTGTGCGGATGTCGCTTACGGAGTTTCGCGAACCTTCGCCACCGACATCATCGCGGGCGGTCCCACCTACGCACTGGTCTACCTCGATATCCCAACCAATGAGGATGGCAGCTCTCAGTACAAGGGCCCGTATTCCGGCGAGGGGCAGGAGCTGTTCGACAAGGCCGTCACCTGCGATGGCAACACGATTACCTTCAACCTGAACCAGCCGGTTCCGGACTTCAACTACACGGTGACCCTCGGATTCAGTGCAGTGCGCAAGGACGCTGACACCGGAGCCGAGTACGCAATGAAGCCGCTCTCCAACGGTCCGTACAAGATCCAGACCTACCAGACGGGCAAGGGCGGCAAGTTGGTGTTGGTGCGCAACGATCAGTGGGATCCGGCCACGGATAGTTGGCGCCTGGCTCTTCCAGATTCCTGGGAGTACAACTTCGGTCTGGATGAGGCTGCGATTGATCAACGAATCATCGCCTCGGCAGGCAACGACGAATTCGCCTTGACGAATAGCTTGACTACGGCGTCCCTGCCGGTGGTCTTCGACAATCCGCAGTACGAGTCACGCCGCATCGATGCATTCGATCCTTACACGCGCTACGTGGCTATCGACACGGTGAAGATCCCCAACGAGAAGTGCCGCCAGGCGATTGGTGTCGCAATCGATCGTGAGGCGCTGCGCACGATCGCAGGCGGCAAGTACGCCGGTGACTTCGCCGACGGCCTCATCAAGCCGAACATCGGTATCGACTACGCGCCGACTGGTCTGTGGGATGGACTCCTTGGCCAGGCCGTACCGCCGACCGGTGATGCTGAGTTCGCCAAGAAGTTGATCGCTGAGGCTGGGGACTGCCCGACCGAGGTCACGCTGGACTACGCGCAGAGTGCAGATGCGGACAAGGCCGCTGCAGTCTGGGTGGACAGCCTGGCAAAGGCAGGAATCACCCTGAAGCCCAACCCGATCGAGCCGGGGCAGTACTACGGCATCGTCTTCGATCCCGAGAAGGCGCACGAGTTGATTACCGCAGGCTGGGGGCCGGACTGGCCGAACGCCTCAACGGTGATCCCACCGTTGACCACCATCAACGGCGGATTCGACCTGTCGCGTTGGGACAATCCTGAGTGGGTGGAGAACGTGAAGGCCGCCTCTCAGGAGCTCGACCGCAACAAGCAGGCAACCATGTGGCAGGAGCTCAACACGGAGGCTTCTCGCCTGATGCTGACGATCCCGACGCGGTTCGGGCGTGATCAGCGCATGGCGGGTACCAAGGTGGGGCCGGTGTACAGCTGGCCGGCATACGGTTCCTGGCCCTATGCCGCCATGGGCGTAACCGGCTAGAACAGCCATCGTGGGGGCGGGTCTTAGACCCGCCCCCACGATGAAGTCGCGACATCAACAGGAGGTGAGATGGCTGGATACGTGGCGAGGCGCCTGGCGATCATGCTGCTACTCATAATCCTGCTGACGCTTGCGGTGTTCTTCCTGTTCAGCATCCTGCCGGCCGATGTTGCGCGCTTATCCTGCGGAAGGCCTGCACTCCGGAAATCATCGAGGCGAATCGCATTCGGCTCGGCTTAGACAAGTCCGTGATCGAGCAGTACTGGATCTTCATCAAGGGAATCATCTTCGGGCGGACCTACCCAGAAGGCGGTGGTCCCGGTTCGATCAACTGCGAAGCACCCTGCCTGGGCTACTCGTTCCGACGCAACGCCCCGGTACTGCAACTCATCGCCGATCGGCTCCCCACAACCATTTTTCTCGCCTTGGGTGCCTTCATCCTCTTCACAGTGGTCGGCATGGCGACAGGGCTACTCGCTGCGCTGCGGCGCGGTCGTTGGCAAGACAAGACCGTGATGGGCATTGCGCTCGTCGGATACTCCCTGCCCTCCTTCTTCCTTGGACTTGTGGTCCTCTTCTTCATCATCATTCGCTGGCAGTGGTTGCCGTACCCCTCGTACGTATCGCCGCTGGACAATCCAGTGCAGTTCTTCCAGACCATGCTGCTGCCGTGGATAGTGCTGGCAACGCTCTATGCGGCGTTTTACACCCGGTTGACACGCAGTCAGATGCTCGAAACTTTGGGCGAGGATTACATTCGAACCGCGCGGGCGAAAGGTCTTCCAGAGCGCACCGTGGTGGGCAAGCATGCGCTGCGTGCCGGCCTCAGCCCCATCGTCACCGCGGCAGGTCTGGACCTTGCGGGTCTGCTGGGTGGTGCGATCATCACCGAGAGTGTGTTCAGCCTGCCGGGAATCGGCACACTTGCCGTCTCCGCTGTGGTCGACCCAGATCTTCCCGTGCTCGTTGGCGTAACCCTGATCGCTGCGTTTTTCGTGATCGTGGCGAACCTGATTGTTGATCTGCTCTACGCGGTCATCGACCCGAGAGTGAGAGTGGCATGACCGAACCGATCTTGATCGTCGATGACCTGCGCGTCGGGTTCCCAACCGAGGATGGCATCGTTCGCGCCGTTAATGGCGTCTCATTCGAGGTGAGGCGGGGACAAACCCTGGCCATCGTGGGGGAGTCTGGGTCGGGTAAGAGCGTCACGGCTCAGACCATCATGGGTCTGATCAGCCGCCGAAGTGCACAGGTTTCCGGCAAGGTGATCTTCCAAGGGCAAGACGTCATCACGCTCCCAGAAAAGCGGCTCCATCGAATTCGCGGCGCGCAAATGTCGATGATCTTTCAGGATCCGATGTCCAGCCTGCATCCGTATTCCCGCATTGGCGCCCAACTCATCGAGGCCGTGCGTATTCATCAGCAGGTCAGTTCACAACAGGCACGTGCACAGGCACTGGAAATGCTGAACAAAGTGGGTATCCCCGCGGCAGAGCAGCGAATTGACGACTATCCGCATCAACTCTCCGGGGGCATGCGTCAACGTGTAATGATCGCCATGGCGTTGATCAACTCACCTGTCTTACTGATCGCCGATGAACCGACCACTGCCTTGGATGTCACCGTGCAGGCGGCAATTCTGGATCTCATCAAGAGCAGTCAACAACGCGACGACACCGCCATCATCATGATCACCCATGACCTCGGTGTCGTAGCCGATGTGGCGGACGATGTTGTCGTGATGTACGGCGGCACGGTTGTCGAGGCGGCGCCGGTGAGGGAGATGTTCGCCGGCCCACAGATGCCGTACACCCTGGGTCTCCTCGCATCGATTCCGCGGTTGGATCGCGATCCAAGTCAGCGCTTGGAGCCGATTCCGGGTAACCCACCTTCCCTCATTGATCGACCCACCGGATGCGTGTTCCACCCACGTTGCGGCGCAACGAATCGCGTGGCAGGGGATCGCTGCCAGCGTGAACTACCTGAACTGCTCCCCGTCAATCCCATGCATCGGGTGCGATGCCATATTCCCGCTGATCAACGAGAGAATCTGGCGCGCGAAATGCTGACTGCTTCACGACCTGATGCGGGAGGCAAAGCATGAGCGTTGCTCCCGTACTGCAGGCGACCGATCTACGTACCTACTTTCCGGTGCGATCAGGTGGACTCGTCAAGAAGGTCACCGGCCAGGTCAAGGCGGTGGACGGAATCAGCCTGCAGCTGGTGCCGGGTGAGACTTTGGGACTAGTTGGCGAGAGTGGTTGTGTGAAGTCCGCCGCTGGGCGAACCATCCTGCGCCTGTTGGATCCCACCTCGGGATCGATCCTGCTGGACGGTACGGACATCACGAAGTTGAGTAGGCGTCAGATGGTGCCGCTTCGGCGCAAGGCGCAGATGATCTTCCAGGATCCGTATAACGCGCTCAACCCACGTCACACGGTCGGAACTATCGTCGGTGCACCGTTGCAGATTCAGGGAATCAAGCCACCCGGTGGGGTGCGCACTGCCGTACAGGAACTTATGGCTCGTGTTGGTTTGAACCCAGAGCACTACAACCGCTACCCCAATGAATTCTCCGGGGGTCAGCGTCAGCGGATTGGGATCGCGCGGGCACTTGCCCTGCAGCCCAAGGTGATCGTCTGCGATGAACCCGTATCAGCCCTGGACGTCTCGATTCAGGCGCAGATCCTCAACCTGCTCAAGGACCTCCAGCAGGAATTCGGAATCGCTTACCTCTTCATCGCACATGACCTAGCGGTCGTTCGCCAGGTGGCGCAGCGGGTGGCAGTCATGTATCTCGGTCACATCGTGGAAAGCGCACCGCGCGAGGAACTCTTCCAGCACCCCATGCATCCCTACACGCATGCCCTGCTCTCAGCTATTCCCATCCCGGACCCGACGGCATCAACTCGACGTGAACGCATCGTGCTGGAAGGGGATCTGCCCAGTCCGCTCAACCCACCATCCGGGTGCGTGTTCCGAACCCGCTGTTTCCAGGCGCAGCAGCAGTGTGCTGAGCAGGTACCACCCCTGGTGGAACTTCGCCCAGGTCACCTGGCGGCATGTCACTTCCCGGTGACGTCGCTGCCGTTGGGAACGACCATCCGCGCCGATTCGGGGTTCACTCCGCAACCTGCGCTCCGGCCGGTAGTGCCCAGTGAGGTGATTTCCGACATGGCCATCGGTGTTCCCCAGGAACCGATGGACATGGGAGAACTCGATGCGCTCAATCCGCAGGCGCCGCCGGATGCAGGTGCTCGCTGAAGAACGCTCGTTCCAGGAGTAAGAGGTTTTCGGTCACCACTTCCTGCGGTGTCATGTGCGTAACCCCAGATAGTGGCAGCACATCATGAGCCCTTCCGGCACCAAGAAGTGCAGTAGACAACTGCAGTGTGTGCATTGCCAGCACATTGTCATCGGCCAGACCATGAATGAGCAGGAGCGGGCGCTGGTCGGTTGAGCTGACTGCACGGCGCGCTCGCGGAATCAACGATGATCGCTCATAGGGGTTCGTATCATCGGGTGACGCGGTCGGGTGCTGTAGGTAGCGCTCGGAGTAGGCGGTGTCGTACCAGCGCCAGTCGGTGACCGGCGCACCAGCCACCGCAGCATGGAACACGTCTGGCCGTTCGAGTACCGCCAGTGCGGCGAGGTAACCACCGAAGGACCAGCCACGAATTCCCACGCGACTCAGATCGAGATAGGGATACTCCTCGGCGACTGCATAGAGACCGTCGATTTGATCGGTCAGCACTGGTTCGGCTACATCCAAATGAACAGCGCGTTCCCAGGCCGGACCCAGACCCGGTGTACCGCGCCCGTCGATGACCACCACGGCAAAACCCTGATCTGCCAGCCACTGCTCTGTGGAGTACGCGCCGCGGGCAGCGATCACCCGTTGGGCATGCGGCCCGCCGTAGGGCGAACAGATCACGGGAAGTGCAGCACCACCAGTGCGCCACCAACTTGGCAGTAGGAGACAGGCGGGCAGCCTGCGTAGCCCCGCGCGAGACAGGTGGGCCGTGACCTGGACTGCAGGTGCTTCGGCCACCGATTCGATGACGCCAACGACGGGCGCCGGCAGTTCGCTGCCCTGCTGACGACGAATGGCGAACTGCACGCTGGTTTCGCGCAGGGTGCTCGTGCTGGTGACCTGGATGTTCCCGCGGACCACCGCATTGAGCCACTGCTGTCCGTCGTAACCGTCGATAAACCCGGTCGAATCGCCGCCATCAACCTGGATGAGGTGTTGTTCCTCGGGTTCGCGGGAGGCTAGCGCCGTAATCCGTCGCGTTTGCGGATCGATGTCGATCACGCCACGCAGCTGCAGTCCAGGCGGTGTCAGCCATCTGTCACCGCAGATCAACCGATAGGTGTCAGTCTGCGGATCGACTTTGATGTCGACGACCTCCAGTGCGCCATCATCACGCGCCAACGCGGTAGGCACTCCGGGAAGCACGTCCACCCAGCAGGGATCCGTGCACTCATCGAGGATCTGCCACCGATCCTGGTGTGGTTGTCCGGCCCAGACCCGCACGGTGGCACGGGTGCGTTGGTCCCGGCTGAACAACGTGAGGATGAAACCCGACGAATCACGCGGCAGCGTTCGCACCGAAGCGAGATATTCGTAGCCACCTTCCCCGAGTGGCAGCGTCAAGGGCTCTGGGGAGGCGTCGGTGACTGGAACCCACCACAGCTGCAGACTGGCATTTGCCGTGCCGGCTGCGGGGTAGCGATGCGCCTGCGGTTCATGCGTCGGTTCGGCAGGATCACTGATCCAACAGGTCTGTACCGCAGCTGAGTCAACGAACTCCACCAACAAGCCTGAGCCGTCGGAAGCCCACCAATAGCCGCGACTGCGATCCAGCTCCTCAGCTCCGATGAAATCAGCCAGCCCCCAACTCTGCTCGGGTGATTCGGCGGCACAGAGCAGCCGTGGCTCACTGAATGATGCCGAGGTGCTGCTCAGATCGTCGTTGGGACCTAGTTCAACGGCCCACAGGGAGCGGTCTACGACGAAGGCGATGAAGCGACCCGTCGGGTCGATCCGCGGATCAACGACCGGGCCGGGGGCCGGGATCTGCCACACCTGTCCAGAGCTGATCTGGAGGAGGTACGGCACTGCCTGAGCCGAAAACACGATGCGATCGCCGCCGCGATCGACGTCAAATGCTGTGATGCCACCGGTGACCTCGCGCATGCGCTCACGGCGAGCCAGCTCCTCCGGGGGAAGCGCTGCAGCGTGAGCCAGGCCAGGCAACTGGTCGGCGCGTACGAGGCATCGTTCACGAAAGGCACCGTCGGCATTGAGGGTGCCTGCGCTGCCGAGGTTGAATTCGCTGTCTGGCTCGGGAACCTCCACAGCCCACAGATGACCCGAAGGATCAATACCCGAGTCGCTGCGCAGAAAAAGCACGCGGCTGCCGGCGATGGTGACCTGCCGGGGACGACCCAGTTGGAAGCCCCTCGTTTGAGCCCGCTGCCGCGGGTACGTCCGAGACGTTGGGAGGTCTGACGCAACCGTCGAGGTGGCCTGGGACATGCGCACATCGTCCCCGACCGGCTCGTCACCCTGGGTTGGGGGTGCACTGGGGCAAGTACCCTCGGACCATGCACGCTCAACAGCGCCGGCTCATGTTGGTGCACGCGCATCCTGACGACGAGACGATCAGCACTGGCGTCACGATGGCCAAGTACGTTGCCGAGGGAGCCAACGTCACGTTGGTGACCTGCACTCTCGGCGAAGAGGGTGAGGTGCTCCTTGACGAGTTCGCTCACCTGGCTGCGGACAAGGAAGACCGCCTCGGTGATCATCGCCAGGTGGAACTCGCCGCGGCGATGGCGGAGTTGGGTGTGACGGACTTTCGCCTCCTCGGCGGCCCCGGTCGATTTCGGGACTCGGGGATGATCGGTACACCGGCGAATGAGAAGCCGAACTGTTTCTGGCGCGCTGATCTGCTGGATGCAGCACGAGCCCTGGTACCCGTCATTCGCGAGGTACGCCCGCAGGTCCTCGTTACCTACGACGACTTCGGTGGTTACGGCCACCCGGATCACATCCAGGCGCATCGCGTGGCGCACTACGCGGTGAATCTGGCTGCTGCTGCAGGTTTCGCTCCGGAGTTAGGTCCGGCCTGGCAGGTGGCGAAGGTCTACTGGACCGCTTTCCCCCGCAGCGTCGTGCGCGAAGGCATTGCAGCGCTGCAGGCTCAGGCGGCTGAGCACTCTGACGACATGCCACCCAATGAGTTCGCCTCGATGGATCCGGATGACCTGCCCTTCGTCTGCGACGACGCCTTGGTCACTACCACCATCGAGGCACCTGAATACCTGCCGGCCAAGATGGCGGCTTTGCGCGCTCACGGCACGCAGGTGCAGGTGGATGGTGGATTCTTCGCCCTGGCGGATTCCATCGGCTCTCAGGCATTCGGCACTGAGTACTTTCGGCTCGTTGCCGGACAGGCCGAGCCGGGATCCGACGGGTTGGAGCATGACCTGTTCGCCGGCATTGCCTGAGTCCCGGTGCCACGCCTCCTGGGGTACTCGGCCTGCCTACTGATCGGCCTGGTGGTCGGCGTCATGGGCGGATTCGTCCAGGCCCAGCGTTGGATCTTCCCGCTACCTGACTTCGTTATCGCCGTGCCCTGGGGCGCCCTGCTGGTGCTCCTGGTCCTGGTCCTGGTCATCCGGGGTGCCTGCTGGACCCTGGGCTCGCGGTGGGCCGGGGCTGTGCTCTTCATCGGGTGGCTCGCGGGCACCCTGGGCCTGGCCCTGGAAACTCCGTCCGGCGATCTGGCGATCTCCGGCGGTGGTCGGCAATGGGGCTACGTGATCGGCGGGGCGATCCTCGGCGCTGCCGCCTGCAGCCTGCCGATGTTGCCAGCGCTGCCGATCCTGCCCGCGATACCTCGCTGGCCCACGCGTTCCACGAAGGGCACCGATTCCGTTCTGTGACGAATCTGGCCCTGGTGGCGAAGCGGGCTAGGTCGAAGGATCGCTTACCATGGGAGCAACGTCTATGTGACGCCCAATCCAAGTTTTCGTCGTGGCGATGCTGCCACACGCAGGTCAGTGAAGGATGTGTACGTGGCTGAGCACCGGCGAGCAAAGGGCCGGCCCGGCGTGAAGTGGCTGGTCATTGGTGCCGCCGCAATCGTCGGTGCACTCGTCCTCGCAGGAGGACTGCTGGTCCTCGCCGCCGGCGGTGGGGTACGCCCTGGCGCGACCGTTGCCGGTGTGGACATCGGCGGCATGAGTCGGGATGAAGCGATCGCCACACTCCAGGACTCCCTCGGCAAGCAGGCCGCGACACCCATCCAGGTGCAGGTCGCAGATCAGGAATTCGATATCGACCCCGCCGCGGCCGGTTTGGCCTTTGATGCGGCTGCCACAGTCGATCAAGCAGGCGGGCGGGACAGCAATCCCCTCGCGCTTATTGCCTCCCTGCTGCAGTCCACCGAGGTGACCCCGGTGGTCACCGTGGACACCGCAGCCCTTGACGCCCAGTTGGACTCCGTTGCACTGGCCGTGGATGTGCCCGCCCAAGAGCCCACCGTCGACGTCCAAGAGGGTGAGATCGTCGCCAAGCCGGGCAGCAGCGGGCGGGCGCTGGATCGGGCGGCCCTGGCTACAGCCCTCGAGCAGGCACTCCTCGCCGATCGCCAGCCGGTTGTGGGAACCATCGTTGATAGTCCGCCCACGGTCAGCGACGATGCCGTAGCACAGGCTGAGGAATTGGCTCGAACGGCGATCTCACGCCCTGTCCGGGTTGTCGTCGACGGCACCAAGGCCAAGATCCCCAAGGGCACCATCGCGGATGCCTTGAGTTTTCGCGCGGAGAATGGCGCTCTGGTCCCCGAGTTGAATGGTGCCCTCCTGCACGAGGCGATCGCCGATCGGCTCGCCGACCTCGAGACGCCCGGACGTGACGCGAGTTTTGAAATCAAGGATGGCAAGACCACGATCGTGCCCTCGTTGGTTGGCCGAGGTGTTTCGGATGACGAGTTGGCAACCAAGGTCGCCAGCGTCCTCGGTAACCCCAAGGGCAGCCGCAAGGTCGAGGTGACCATTGGCACCCGCGAGCCGAAGTTCACCACCGAACAGGCTGAGAGTCTCGGCGACATCACGTTGCTGTCCACGTTCACGCAGAAGTTTCCGTACGCCGCCTACCGCGTTCAAAACATTGGCCAGGCCGGTCGTTATATCGACGGCACCGTCCTGATGCCCGGGGAGACCTTCTCCCTGAATGACACCATCAAGGAACGCACTGAGGCAAACGGCTACACCGTGGGTTTCGTCATTGGACCTGGGGGGATCTTCGCCGAGGAACTAGGCGGTGGCGTCTCAGCATCGGCGACGGCCACCTGGACGGCGGCGTTCTTCGCCGGCATGGAGCGGGTCTACACCCAGGCGCACTCGATCTACATCTCGCGGTATCAGCCGGGATTGGAAGCGACCGTCGGATGGGGCATGTTCGATATGTCGTTCAAGAACCCATACTCGAATCCGGTGTTCATCACGACGAGCAGCACCAACACTTCGTTGACGGTGTCGTTCTGGGGTATCCCCGAGTACGACGAGATCAAGGCCGAGTTTGGGCCGCGTCACAACATTCGTCCGTTTACCAAGATCATTGATCGCTCCAAGAAGTGCCTCGGTCAAGATGGCGTTGATGGTTTCGACATCGACGTCGACCGTGTCTTCTACAAGGGCGGTGTCGAGGTGAAGCGGGAAACCATCAGCACCAGTTACCGGCCAGCCCCCAAGGTCGTCTGCAAGAAGAAGAAGGACGATGCCGCTGAGGGTGACATCGTGCCGGTCGACCCGACGGCACCCTCCGCCGGACCAACTCCGGAGGCCACACCGATGCCGACCGAAACGGCACCGAACCCGGGCGCGGCAACCGGTTCGGGCGCGGATCCCGCGAGCCTGCGGGCCACGCGAGGCAACGAGCCGCCCGGCTGAACTGCCAGCTCAGGGGCGGGTCGGCGACACCTGCTGACCATCGGGAGTGTCCTGCACCTGCCAGCCCATGGCGCTCAGCTCATCCCGGAGCGAGTCACTGCGTGCCCATTCCCGATTGGCGCGAGCCTGGGCTCGTTGATCGAGGAGTTCGGTGACCTCAGTGGGTACGGCCTGGGGAGTTCGACCAACATCCCGAACGAGGTCCAAGCCGAGGATCCGATCCGCCCAGGCGAAGGTTTCAAACCGCGCTCCGTCACTGATCTCCTCGGCGCGTTCAACCTCACGCAGCACCTGCAGGGCCCGTGGGGTGTCGAGGTCCTCGCGACAGGCCTCCTGGAACGCGGCTCGTCGATCATCGGGGATCGGTGCGGATGGTGCCTCGGCCCACACCGCAACCCGCTCCCGCCAGCGATGCAACTGCGCGTCGGCTGTCTGGAGCACCTCCCAGGTGAGGTTGAATTGCTGCCGGTAGCGATGCTGCAGGAAAGTCAGCCGCAAGCAGAGTGGATCGAGATCCCGCTCGACGAGATCGCGCACTAGGACGACGTTGCCACTGGACTTGCTCATCTTGCGTCCAGCGAAGAGTAAATGTTCCCCGTGCACCCAGTGTTGGACGACCTCCTGGCCACCGTTGGTCGACCGGCGGGCCGCATTGCTCTGCGCGCGCTCGTCTTCGTGGTGCGGAAAGCGCAGGTCGATGCCGCCAGTGTGGATGTCGATGACGGAGCCGAACTGATCCAGGCTCATCGCACTGCATTCGGTGTGCCAACCCGGGTAGCCGCGACCCCAGGGCGTGTCCCAGACCAACTGGGTCCTGGATGAGCCCGAGTGCTTCCACAGGGCCCAGTCCGCGTGAAAGCGTTTGGCCGAGTCGACCTCGGCAGTAAAGCGGTGACCCGGGCGCAGATCTTCGAGCCGATTCCCGCTGAGGGCACCGTAGTCAGGCACACTCCGCGCGTCGAAGAACACGGACCCGTCGGATCCCACGTAGGCATTGCCGCTCTCCAGGAGCACCTGGATGAGGTCGATCATCAACGGGATGGATTCACTTGCCCGTGGATACGCCTGCGCGGGACGGATGTTCAATGCGGCGAGATCCTGATGGAACTGCTCCTCGTAGGCCCGAGCCAGTTCCAGCGCGCCGCGGCCCTCTCGCCCGGCCTGGGCGAGGATGCGATCCTCCGTGTCGCCCTGACCTTCGTCGATTGCGCCGAGGCCCGACCCACCCAGGCCGGTGTCATCGGCCATGTGCCCAACATCGGTGATGTTCTGCACCAATGTGGTGTGCAGGCCCTCGCCCTCAGCGACCCGGCAGATCAGGTCGGGCAGTAGGAAACTGCGCATGTTCCCGACGTGCGCATCGCGATAGACCGTCGGGCCACAGGCATAGATGGACAACTGCCCGGGTCGCTGTGGCACCACAGTGACCACGGATCGAGCCTTCGTGTCGTACAGACGCACCGTGCCTCCCGGGTCAGCGTATGCTTTCGGCAACCCAAGCTGCAGCCTGGACCAGCCGAGGGCGCTCACCCGCCGTCGCGCTGATCCGGACTGAAGCGAACCAAAGGCTGACGGAGGCGCAGTGACGTACGTCATCACGTTCCCTTGCATCGATCTCAAAGACAAGGCCTGCATCGAAGAGTGCCCGGTCGATTGCATCTACGAAGGTGACCGCATGCTCTACATCCAGCCGGATGAGTGCGTGGACTGCGGAGCCTGCGAGCCTGTCTGCCCGGTCGAGGCCATCTTCTACGAAGACGATGTGCCGGAGCAGTGGAAGGACTACACCGCTGCCAACGCCGAGTTCTTCGCCGACTTGGGCTCTCCGGGCGGTGCCGCCAAACTCGGCGCGCAGGATTTCGACGCAGCGCTCCTGGCCGGCGTACCGCCGCAGCAGCACGACCACTGATCCCTTCCGTGCTTGCCTAGGCTCAATAGGTCTCACGAGGTCAGGAGATCGGTGGCCAGGGCACTGCCGGACTTTCCCTGGGATGTGCTGACTCCCTACGCGCAGCGCGCTGGCGCACACCCCGGGGGGGCGGTTGATCTCTCGGTGGGAACACCGGTCGATCCCACGCCCGAAGTGGTGCGCAGAGCGCTCGAGGCCTCCAGTGATGCACCCGGCTATCCGCTCACGGCCGGCACTCCAGCGCTGCGCCAGGCCTGCGCGCAGTGGGTGCAGCGCCGCCTGGGGGCTGAAATCCCTGCGGACGCGGTGCTGCCAACGATTGGTTCGAAGGAGTTCGTCGCTGGTTTGCCGTCATTGTTGGGGTTGGGTTCGCAGTCCTGCATCGTGATTCCCAGGGTGGCGTACCCGACCTACGCTGTCGGTGCGGCGATGGTGGGAGCGCGGGTGGTTGCCACCGACCATCCTGAGGAAGTTGCGGACGCCGAGCTGATCTGGTTGAACTCCCCCGGCAACCCCACCGGTGCGGTCCTGGCACCGGATCATCAGGCACGGATCGTCGATCAGGCGCGATCGCGTGGGTGTCTGGTGATCAGTGACGAGTGCTACATCGAACTGGGGTGGGAGTCCGATCCGTGCAGTGTGCTGCACCCGTTGGTCACCGGGGGTGATCTGAGCGGCGTGCTCGCGCTGTTCTCGTTGTCCAAGCGATCGAATATGGCTGGCTATCGCTTCGGCTTCCTCGCTGGCGACCCGCAGATCATTGCCGACCTGCTTGCTGTGCGAAAGCACCTAGGCATGATGGTGCCGGCACCGGTCCAGCAGGCTGCGATTGCGGCCCTGAGCGACGATCAGCACGTCATCGAACAACGCGCTCGCTATGCCAGCCGGCGAGCCCTGATCCGTGCAGCGCTCCTGCACTCTGGGTTTGCAGTCGATCACAGTGAAGCTGGGCTCTACCTCTGGGCGACTCGCGGTGAATCCTGCTGGCAGACGGTCGACTGGTTCGCTGACCGAGGCATCGTGGTCACCCCGGGCAGTTTTTATGGCGAAGGTGGTGAACATCACGTGCGCGTGGCCCTCACCTGCACGGACGAGCATGCGGTGGAGTTCGCCGCCCGTCTGCGACGGGTGCGAGATGCGGAATAGGCTCGGCAAGTGACCGAGCCGTCTGCCGTAAGCGCCTACAACCTCCAAGGCCCCACCGGGTCATTGCCCTTGGCCGAAGCTGAGGCAACGGTCGGGGAAAACGGCCTGGACATCGGGCAGCTGCTGGCGCAGACCGGTCACGTGACCTTGGATCACGGGTTCGTCAACACTGCTGCATGCCGATCGGCGATCACCTACATCGATGGTGACGCAGGGATCCTGCGCTATCGCGGGTACCCGATCGAGCAACTCGCGGCACAGTCCACGTTCCTAGAAACCTGCTACCTATTGATCTACGGCAATCTGCCAAGCGCCGCCGAACTCCAGGAGTTCGAGCATTCGATCATCCTGCACACCATGTTGCATGAGGACCTTCGACGATTCTTCGATGGTTTCCCGCGGGATGCGCACCCGATGCCCGTGCTCTCCTCAGCCGTGTCCGCCCTCTCGACCTTCTACCAAGATTCCCTGGACCCATTCGATGCACACCAGGTGCACATCTCGACGATTCGCCTGCTGGCAAAGGTTCCCACGATCGCCGCCTACGCGTACAAGAAGTCGGTTGGTCAGCCATTCCTCTACCCGGACAACTCGTTGAGCTTCGTCGAGAACTTCCTGCGGATGACCTTTGGTGTCCCGGCTGAGCCCTACGTCGTCGACCCGGTGATCGTTCGTGCCCTGGACCAGTTGTTCATCCTGCACGCCGATCATGAACAGAACTGCTCGACTTCAACGGTCCGACTTGTCGGCTCTTCGCATGCCAACCTCTTCGCATCCGTTTCAGCTGGCATCAATGCCCTCTTCGGACCGCTCCACGGCGGCGCCAATCAGGCTGTCCTGGAAATGCTGCAGCGCATCCATGCATCCGGTGGCGGGGTCAACACCTTCATACGCCAGGTGAAGGATCGCGAAGCGGGCGTTCGGCTGATGGGCTTCGGTCATCGGGTGTACAAGAACTACGACCCGCGGGCGGCGATCGTCAAGGAGACCGCCTACGAGGTTTTCGAGCGACTCAACGTCTCCGATCCACTGCTGGACATCGCCCTTCGCCTGGAGCAGACCGCGCTTGCTGACGACTTCTTCATTTCGCGGAAGCTGTACCCGAACGTCGATTTCTACACCGGCCTGATCTACAAGGCGCTGGGCTTCCCGACGCGGATGTTCACGGTCATGTTTGCCCTTGGTCGCCTCCCCGGATGGATTGCCCAGTGGCGCGAAATGATTGCCGACCCGGACACCAAAATCGGCAGGCCCCGGCAGGTGTACGTCGGGGATGTACTTCGCGACTACGCCCCGATGACGCAACGCTGAGGACTACGGCTGTACCGAAGTTCCATCAGTGCCCTGAACTCCATGAAGCAGGGCGTTGAGCCCGCCCCAACTGCCCGTTCGGGCGACCGCTTCGATTGCACCGGACAGTGAGTTGCGCCGGTAGAGCAAACCTGCGGCACCGGAGAGTTCCCGGGCCCGCACTATCGATCCATCCGGCAGCGTGACCTTCGATCCGCCGGTGACGTACAGCCCCGCTTCGACAACGCACTCGTCACCGAGGCTGATTCCGATACCGGCATTGGCGCCGATCAGGCATCCGCGACCGACGGTGATGACTTCGGTGCCGCCGCCGGAAAGAGTGCCCATGATCGAGGCGCCACCGCCGATGTCGCTACCTTCGCCGACCACGACACCTGCCGAGATGCGGCCCTCCACCATGGAGGCACCGAGGGTTCCCGCATTGAAATTGACGAACCCTTCATGCATGACCACGGTCCCACTGGCTAGATGGGCACCCAGACGAACCCGATCTGCGTCGGCGATACGCACTCCATCGGGAACGACGTAGTCGACCATGCGTGGGAAACGGTCCACTCCGTGCACGCTCAACTGCTGTCCACGACTGCGCAGGCCCAGCCGCAGAGCGGGAAGTCGATCGGGAAGTACGGGTCCATGGGAGGTCCAAGCAACGATTGACAGCAGCGCAAAGATGCCATCGAGGTTGATGCTGCGAGGGCGCACGAGTCGGTGTGAGAGCAGATGCAGGCGCAGGAAGGCATCCTCGGCGCTTACCGGTGGTGCCTGCAGGTCTTCGATTGTCGTCTGCGTCGCTCGGATTTCGACCCCGCGCAGATGGTCGGCATGAATGCCGGAGCTGATGTCGGCGACATCCGCCGGAATCAGGTCGAGGGTTGGGTTCGGGAACCAGGCGTCCAGGACTACGTCATCAGCCATGGTGACCAAGCCGATGGCACTGGCTGAGCGGGGTACTTGATCTGCGGCGGATGAGTCGGACGTCGTCTGCATCGCACTACCGTAGCCACGTGTCACGGGTGAACCTGGCGGACGATGTCGTCGCGTTGACGGCAGCACTGGTGGATATTCCGAGCACCTCCCATCAGGAGGGTCCGCTGGCTGATGCGGTTGAGGGAGAGCTGCGCGCTCTGCCGCACCTGCAGGTGGAGCGGCTCGACAACCTGGTGGTCGCGCGCACGAACTTCGGGCGACCTGAACGGATTGCTCTGGCGGGGCATCTCGACACGGTGCCGGCTGCCGGCAACCTGCCGCACCGCGTCGTTGATCAGTGGCTGTGGGGCTTGGGGTCAGTTGACATGAAGGGCGGGCTTGCCGTCATCCTGCGGATGGCTGCGATGGCTTCAACTGCCGGCGACCAATTGCGCTGCGACATCAGCTGCGTGCTGTACGACTGCGAAGAAGTAGCTGCTGAGTACAACGGCCTGGCGCGGTTGGCGGCGGAGCGTCCAGACCTGCTCGCCTGCGATGCGGCGATCCTGCTGGAACCCACGGATGGGTTGGTGGAGGCCGGCTGCCAGGGCACCCTGCGTGCTGTAGTCACCGTTCCTGGTGTGCGCGCACACAGCGCCAGATCCTGGCTCGGGGTTAATGCCATTCACCAGGCTCACGAAGTTCTAGGGCGCCTGGTCGCATACCCGGCGCGGGAACCGGTCGTGGATGGGCTGCAGTATCGCGAGGGTCTGAGTGCGGTCGCTGTCACCGGTGGCATCGCCGGCAACGTCATTCCGGATCGTTGTGCGGTCACAGTGAACTATCGGTTCGCCCCGGATCGTTCGGCCGAGGAGGCCGTCGCGCATGTGCACGAGGTATTCACGGGTTACGAGGTCACGGTGGAGGACCTGGCACTGGGCGCCCGCCCGGGCACCGATCAACCCATCGTCCAGGCATTCATCGCTGCCACCGGGCAGCCCGCACGCGCCAAACTCGGTTGGACTGACGTTGCGAGATTCGCCGCCCTGGGGATCCCGGCCCTGAACTTCGGGCCGGGCAACCCCGGGCTGGCCCACGCCGCCGATGAGCGCGTGGACACCGCGCAGCTGCGCCACTGCGAGGCAGTCCTGCGGCGGTGGCTGTTCAGTAGCGCCGCTTGAACCGCAGGTGCGCGGCAGTTCTACTGCTTGATTGCCTCGACATCCAGCTGCAGCTTGACGTTGTCACTGACCAGCACGCCCCCGGTCTCTAGGGCGACGTTCCAGGTCAGGCCGAAGTCCTTCCGGCTGATCTCTGCCTCGCCTTCGAAGCCGATGCGGGTGCCGCCCCAGGGATCCCCGCCGACACCGAGCAGTTCGAAGGTCACTGGCACTGAGCGCGTCGAGCCCTTGATAGTGAGGTCGCCGGTCACGATGAACGTGCTGCCCTGCGCCTGAACGCTCGTGGAGGTGAACGTGATGGTGGGGAATCCCTCTACATCCAGGAAGTCCGCCGACTTCAGGTGGCCATCGCGATCGGCGTTCTCGGTGGTGATCGAGGCTGTCTCGATGGTCAATTCGGCGCGGGAGGCGGCGGGGTTCGACCCGTCCAGGTTCAACGTGCCACTGAATGCGGTGAAACGTCCCCGGACCTTGGCGACCATGGCATGGCGCGCGGAGAAGCCGATGGTCGTGTGCGTGGGATCGATCGTCCAGAGCCCGGTGGTCGTGCTGAGGTCACTCATGCTGCACCTTTCGTTAAGGTAGTTGAAGATTCAACAGTATAGCGTTCGGCGTTGAAGTGCAACGACCCCGGTCGTGCACATGCGATCCCGGCCCAGCCCGTGATGTGATGTGCGAGTGGCAGTCCTCTTCGTCCTCCTGGCCATCGCCGTCATCGGCTTGATCGGTCTGGCAGCCGTTGGTCGTCTGGGTGAACTCCCGGAAGCCGAACCGGACCTGCGACCGGACCAGTGGGATGGGCAGCCAGCCTTCGATGTCGTTCTGCGGGGCTATCGCATGGACGAGGTGGATGCCGTGGTGTCCAGTCTGCAGCGGGAATTGGCCACCCTGCGGGCGGAGGTACGCCCCTCTGCGGACCTGTGAACCCGCCCCCGGGAGGCCGGCCAGACGCGGATAGGGGATAATCAGCCTGCTCGGCAGATGCCCGGGTGAACGCCGCGAGAGGGGTGGCCATGGCCGCGATGAAGCCGCGAACGGGTGACGGCCCGCTCGAGGTCACCAAGGAGGGCCGCGGCTACGTCATGCGGGTGCCACTGGAGGGCGGTGGCCGGTTGGTCGTCGAACTCAATGGCGAGGAGGCCAAGGATCTTGGTGAAAAACTCCTGGCCCACTTCGGTGGCTAGCTGAGGTCCTCACTGCGAGCACCGAGCCAGGTAGCTACCAGTAGCCCGTCGTCTACGGGAATCATCGCCCCAAGCCAGCGATCGTCGCCGTGCACGGTGCGTACGAGTTCCTCCATGGCCTCGGCCTCGTCCTGCAGGACCCCGGTTCCGCGGCGCCCAGCCATCACACTGCTGTGGTTGCCGCGCAGATAGCCGAGCACCGAGGCGAACGCCACCAGCCCGCCGGGTCTCAAAAGTCGTGCCGCCTGATGCAGAATCGCGGGGTACTCCGCTCGATCCGCATCGGCGACCACCATGTCGTAGCTGGCATCAGCCAAGCGGGGGAGTACCTGCAGAGCGCGTCCGGCAATCAGCCGGGTGCGCACGTGGTCATAGCCCAAGGCGACGAAGGTCTCCCGTGCTACACGCTGATTCTCGGCCTCCACATCAATGGTGGTCAGGGTGCCGGATTCGCCCAATGCGGCCAGTAGGGCGGCCCCGGAGACACCCGTACCCGTGCCCACCTCCACCACCGCCTGGGCCCCCTGAGTGACCGCCAGCAGGCGTAGGAGGGCAGCCATGCCGCGGCCCATAGGGGTGCAGCCCAACTCCTCGGCGCGCTCACGGGCATCCCGAACGGCCTCGACCTCGTCGAGCCATTCCTCGGGATCGGCCCAGGCCGGGACATGGGCCGCATCGCGGCCTGAGTGCATGGTGATGGGTACCTCCGGTGCGCCGAGCGTTGCAAAGCAGCCTAGCCTTGACCCTATGACCGATGAGCGGATCCGATGAGCGGCGACCAACCTCCCGCCCTGCCGCCGTGGATGCCGCCCGGCTCGGGCCCCGCACCGTCACCCACCGGTGCGCCCACCTCCACCTTTACCGCGACCACCTACGGGACGGGTGGGTCGATGAACCCGTCGTACCCGGCCGGCCCGCACCCCGCACATGCGGCACCCCGCCGTGGCCTGGGCGCCTTCGCCGTCGTGCTCATCTCCGCCGTCACCGCCCTGGTTGTGGGCGGTGTCAGCGGTTTGGCCGGTTACGTCGTGGGCAGCAGCGTCGATGCCGCCGAAACGACGGTCACCGCTGCCGCCCCCGCCGTGCAACCGGCGCAGCAGCCTGCCCCCGCGGTGGTACCAGCGCCATCGGGGGGCAACTCCATTGCTTCCATCGTGGCGAACGCCCTGCCCTCGGTGGTTTCGATCCTGATCGAGGGGGCCAGTCAGTCCGGGAGTGGTTCCGGCTTTGTCCTGCGTAATGACGGCTACATCGTCACCAACCACCACGTGGTGGAACTGGCGGAGACCGGTGGTCAGATCACCGTGGTCTTCAACGACGGGTCCAAGCAGGTCGGCACGGTCGTCGGATCGAATCAGGAGTATGACCTAGCGGTGGTCAAGGTGCCCACGGAGAACCTCACCGCACAGGTGGCGCCGATGCCGATCGGGGACTCCGGTGCCGTCAAGGTCGGTGATCCGGTCATTGCCATCGGTGCGCCACTCGGGCTGGACGGAACGGTCACCTCAGGAATCATCAGCGCCCTGGATCGACCGGTCACCGCAGGCTCCCAGGGCAGCGAGTCCTACATCAATGCGATCCAAACGGATGCCGCCATCAACCCGGGTAACTCAGGTGGCCCGCTGCTCAATGCCTCAGGCGAAGTGATCGGCGTCAACTCCGCCATTGCCACGCTAGCTCTGGGTGAGGGTGGCAGCATCGGCCTTGGTTTTGCGATCCCGGTCAACTCGGCGCGTCGCATTGCCGAGGAGATCATCTCTACCGGCACGTCGTCAACGCCGATCATCGGCGTCACGCTGGACCTCAGCTTCACGGACAGCGGTGCACGGTTACGCGACGTCAATCCCGGTGGCCCATCCGATCTGGCCGGCCTCCTTGCCGGCGACGTGATCACGCGGGTCAATGACCGCGTTATTGATGACGCCACTGAACTCGTCGTTGCGATCCGCAGCTTCGCCCCCGGCGACACCATCACCCTGGGCTACCAGCGCAATGGCCTGGCAGGTTCGGTGAATGTCGTACTCGGGTCTTCGGCAAACGCGGGCTGACGATGTTCGACATCGGGATCGGCGAACTGCTCGTCCTAGCCGTTGTGGGCCTGCTGGTGTTCGGCCCCGATCGCCTGCCCAAGGCTGCTGCCCAGGCGGGTCAATGGCTCCGCCGTGTGCGCGAGATGGGACAGTCCGCGCGCCAGGACCTCGTGCAGTCCGCGGGGATCGACCTGCAGGACACGGTGGATTCAGTTCGGGGTCTACGCGACCTGCACCCACGTCGACTCGCGGCCAATCTGTTGTCTGACGATGGCGACGGCAGCACAACTCCCGATGGGCCGGGGCGCGCAACGCAGCCAGCTCCGCGGTTTGATCCGGATGCCACCTGACTAACATCGCGCAGCACCTTGGAGGTGCTAGCTCCGACTGGGCGTGAGGCCTAACGGCACTCCCACCAGGCTGCGTTTGCTCAGGCTGCTTGCCAGCGAGCGCAGTGCCTGGCCAGCGGGGGAGTCGGGTGCGCTGAGCACCAGTGGTCGACCATCATCACCACCGGTTCGCAGTGAAACATCGAAGGGCACATGTGCCAGGACGGGCACATGTGCCCCGATGACCTGACTGATCTGCTCGGCGACGAGTGCACCACCACCAACACCAAACAGGTCCACCGGTTCACCGCAGTGTGGGCAGGCGAATGCACTCATGTTCTCGATGACGCCCGCCACACGTTGCTTGGTCTGTTCGGCCAGCGTGCCGGCACGTACCGCCACATCCGCTGCCGCCGGTTGCGGTGTGGTCACCACGATGAGTTCGGCCTGGGGGAGCAGTTGCGCGGTCGAGATCGCAATGTCGCCGGTGCCCGGTGGGAGATCGAGCAGTAGCACATCCAGGTCACCCCACCAGACGTCCGTGAGGAACTGCTCCAGGGCGCGATGCAGCATCGGGCCGCGAAAAGCCACGGGTTGCAGAGCACCACCGGGCTTAAAGGGAAGCATCGACATCACGCGCACGCCATGACCCATCGGCGGCATGATCATGCCCTCCACCATGGTCGGCGCGGTCGTGGCGCCAAGCATGCGTGGAATCGAATGCCCGTAGATATCCGCATCGAGCAGACCGACGGAAAGGCCTTGGTCTGCCATTGCTGCGGCGAGGTTGGCGGTGATCGATGACTTACCTACGCCGCCCTTACCCGAGGCAATGGCATAGATGCGGGTCAGGGAGCCAGGCGCATTGAAGGGAATCTCGCGGACGTCGTGACCGCGCAATCGCGTTCGCAGTTCGGCTCGCTGTTCATCGCTCATCACATCCAGTTCGACCAGCACCTCAGACACACCGGCGACCGCACCAACTGCACCCTGCACGCGCGTGGTGATGGTGTCGCGCATCGGGCAGCCCGATACCGTCAACCAGACCGCGATGGTGACCCGCCCATCCCCGTGATCCTGTACGCCTTTGACCATGCCGAGGTCAGTGATGGGCCGGTTGATCTCAGGATCCAGCACTGTGGCCAGTGCCGCCTGGATTGCCGCAGGGTCGATGGTGGTAGTCGAGGGGGACATATCTGGATGGTATTCGGCGCTGAGGGTGGCGCTTGACCAACGCTACGTCACGGTGCGGGTTTGTCCTCTGCGTTGGTCGGGGTAGATGCCTCGATCGCCTCCAGGATTTCCCGAAGCTCGCTTCGTAGGTAGTCGCGGGTTGCCACCTCACCGAGCGCAAGGCGCAGTGCGGCGATCTCACGCGCCAGGTACTCGGCATCCGCGAGCAGGCGCTCGGTGCGCTGACGATCCTCCTGATACTGCACGCGGTCACGATCCGACTGACGGTTCTGTGCGAGCAGGATCAGCGGCGCCGCGTACGAGGCCTGCAGGGACAGTGCCAGGGTCAGCAGGATGAACGGATAGGTATCGAACCGCCACTGCTGGGGTGCCAGGCTGTTCCAGAGCAGCCAGGTCACCACAACCACGGTCATCCAGGCGATGAACGCCCAGGAGCCGATGTAGCGAGCTACGCGTTCGGAGAGACGGCCGAAGCGCTCGGGGTCGTAGCTATCCCGAATCCAGATCCCGCGATCCCGGGGAACGTCGACTCGCTGCCCACGCTGGCCGCGCAGGCCCCGCAGCGGACTTGACCTAGCCATCGGTGTCCGCGTCCTCAGTGTTACGCCAGTCGGCAGGCAGCATGTGGTCGATGACATCGTCAACGGTGACGGCACCGAGCAGGCGGTGATGCTCATCGACAACGGGGAGTGCCACCAGGTTGTAGGCGGCGAAGGTTCGTGTGACCTCGCCGAGCGGCACCTGTGGTCCGATCGGCACCAGGTTGGTGTCGACGATTGCCGACACCAGAGTTGCTGGCGGCTCGCGCAGCATGCGCTGGAAGTGACAGGTGCCCAGATAGCGTCCCGTAGGCGTTTCCGTCGGGGATCGTGTGACGTAGACCTGGGATGCCAGGGCCGGTGACAGGTCAGCATTGCGGATCTGCGCAAGTGCCTCAGCAACCGTGGCGTCAGCGGGCAGGACCACCGGCTCCGTGGTCATCATGCCGCCAGCAGAGAAGTCGTCATAGGAAAGCAGGCGTCGAATGTCCTCGGCTTCATCCGGTTCCATACGCTCCAGCAAGTCTGCGGCCTGGTCGGGTGGCAGCTCGCTGATCAGATCCGCTGCGTCATCCGGGTCCATCTCCTCCAGGACATCGGCAGCACGCTCAGCCTCAAGAGCCTGCATGATCTCGACCTGGTCGTCCTCGGGAAGCTCCTCCAGCACATCCGCCAGTTGTTCGTCGTCGAGTTCGCGGGCCACTTCCAACCGACGCTTCGCCGACAACTGGTGCAACAGGGTGGCGATGTCGGCCGCCCGTAGCGTCGAGAGACTGGCCAGCAGTTGCTCGGCGGGCTGCACCTCAGCTGGCAGGCTCAATCCGGTCACCGCATCCCAGGGCACCGTGCGCCGGTCGCCGCGGCGAAGTGGGCCACCCCCCTGACGAACGAACAGCTGGGTGACCAGCCAATCCTGAGTACGGCTCTGCTCGACGCCGACATCCAAGACGGTGACCGCCCCGGTCCCAGCCACCAGTTGCACCGAACGATCCAGGATCTCCGCCAAAACCAAGGTCTCATTGGGGCGCTGTTGAAACCGGCGCAGATTCAAGGCCCCGGTGACGATCACCTGGCCAGCATCAATCGCGGTGACCTTCGTCATCGGCACGAAGATGCGCCGGCGCGGCTGCACCTCAACCACCAGACCCGTCAGGCGCGGAGGATTAGTCCCGATGCGAAGGACCACAACCCCATCGCGTACCTTGCCAACCTGGTCACCGTTGGTGTCGAAGACACCGATCCCGGACATCCGGGCGAGGAAGACCCGCGTCGGAGTACCGGTAGTCACGCTGGAAGGCTACCTTCGCAACGGCTGGAAGAGCGTGAGGCGGAGGTGCGATGCCCCAACGGGTATTGGCACGCCCCCCTGCGCTGGACCTGGTTCTGCTGGGTGTGGCGGTCTCGGCCATCTCCCTATCCGGACCCATGATCGTGGCCACCGCAGCGCCCGCACTGGCCATCGCTTTCTGGCGCTGTGCCATCGGCGGTGGGCTCACGGGCATTTGGGTGGGGCTGCGCAGCCGACGGGAGTTGTTCGGCCTGACCCGTCGGCAGTTGATGCTGACCGTGCTGGCCGGGCTTCTGCTGGGTGGGCACTTCGCCACCTGGATTCCGTCGCTGCGGCTGACCACCGTGGCGTCCTCGACTGCCCTCATCGCGACGCAACCCATCTTCACTGCCCTGATCGCCCGTGCCCGCGGTGTGCAGATCCCGACGAGGGCCTGGGTGGGCATCATGGTTGCTATCGCTGGTGTCATCGTGCTGGTTGGCGTGGACGCGAACATCTCTACAGCGGCGCTCCTCGGCGACCTGCTGTCGCTGATCGGTGCGTTCCTGGCCGCTGCCTACGTGAGTGTTGCTGAGCGCGTCCGGCAGCAGGTGTCCACCGGGACGACCACCTTCGTGCTCTACGGCAGCTCCGCCGTGCTGCTGCTGGCACTGTGTCTGCTCTTCCGGGAACCACTGACGGGATTTCCGGCGCAAGCGTGGGTGTTGATCCTGATTCTCACCTTGACCGCGCAACTACTCGGCCACACGCTCTTCAGCCGAGTACTTGCGACAACCTCGGCGACCATCGTGTCGATGGTGATCCTGCTCGAGGCACCATTGTCGACCATCATCGCGGCGTTGTTCCTGGATCAGGTGCCACCCTGGTCACTGATACCGGCCGCGGTTCTGCTGTTCGCCGGTCTGGTTCTGGTCATCGGTTCGACAACCAAGCAGACGCCCAC
>CAZKFI010000029.1:0-28937 GCA_964551975.1 uncultured Bifidobacteriaceae bacterium
GCCCATCGCTTCGATCTTGCGCAGCGCCTTCTCCTTGCGCTTGCGATGCTTGAGGACACCGGCTGCCTCTTCGATGAAGCCCCGACGATCCTCCGGCGTGGCCTGCAGGATGGAATCGAGTTGCCCCTGCCCGACGATCACGTGCATCTCGCGGCCGATACCGGAGTCGCTGAGCAACTCTTGGACGTCGAGCAGACGGCAGGCATTGCCGTTGATCGCATACTCCGAACCACCATTGCGGAACAGGGTGCGCGAGATAGTGACCTCGGTGTAGTCGATGGGCAATGCGCCATCTGAATTGTCAATCGTTAACGACACCTCGGCCCGGCCCAGTGGGGCACGACCGGTAGTGCCGGAGAAGATGACGTCTTCCATCTTTCCGCCGCGCAGTGATTTTGCCCCCTGCTCGCCCATGACCCAGGTGAGAGCGTCCACGACATTGGACTTCCCAGACCCGTTCGGCCCGACCACGGCCGTGATCCCGGGTTCGAAGTGCAGGGTGGTGGCCGTTGCGAAGGACTTGAAGCCCCGCAGGGTCAACGTCTTCAGATGCACAGCGCTCCGCGTCACTCGATGGTGGTTTCCGGGGAAGTCAGGCCGACTGTACCCGGGCTAGCCGCCGGGGGCGGCGGTCACCGGGGTCAGATCTCCAAGGCGAACGGTCCATGGCAGGAATCCGGGCGGGTCGGCGCATGGGGCACCGTCAACCGTGAGGGTCAACGTCGCCTGCTCGCTGGGTGATACCGCCAGCGCGAAGGGCTGTGGCTCGTTCGGCCGGGCCAGCAGGGTCAGTGGCCGGCCGGTACCTAGGCGCAGGCGGACGGTGACCGGGCCGCAGGCCGGTGCCTGGACCCACCCGCGCACGCCACCGACCAGGTGCGCCGGATCAACTGAGTTCAGACGCGCTTCACCTGTGCGCCCAGGCACCTGGTACCAGGTGGAGGTCAACCGGGTTCGTCGTGGTCCTAGGTCGCTATCGAGCACCACCGGGGCAAGGAGTATCCGTTGTGCCGCGGTCGGCCAGGTGTTTGGGTCGCCGGCAAGCAGATCCCCAGCAACAAGGTCGCCAGTGCTGAGCGGGGCGGTCGCACGTAGGTCGTAAAGGCGCCAGCGACCCTGGAGTCCGGTAGCTACCGGCGGCCCAAGGTCCGCAGTCAGGGCTTCATTGACAGCCCGCCAACTTCCAGCACGAAAGCCGCGGCGGTCGAGGTGAATGCCGCAGAACCCCGCTGCGCGTAGGTCAGCTTGTTGTGTACGGCTCGGTATTTGCGGAAGTGCCGCAGCCCAGGCACTGGCCGGGGTGTTTCGGATTGAGCCGTAGGACCACTGCTTATCGGGATTGGTGAGCACCTGCCAGAAGTGTTCGTAGTCGTTCAACCGGGGCTCGATCACGCCTTGCTCCGGGTATGCCACATAGGGCAACTGCAGTACGGCACACTCTTGCGTGATCGCCTCGTTGACCTGTGCGGCGTAACGCACGCCCGCTTCCTGCAGGGTGCTGGCGCGCGCCACCGACCGCAGGTAGGCGCCACGGAACGGCAGCACCGCCTCAATCACACTGATTACGACGATGCCGGCAGCAATGGCGACGAGCCCTAGTCGAGAGAGCGTCGGAAACCAGGGTCGCTCCACACGAAGGCGCAGGTGCGACACGACGACTGCAGCACCGACACACAGCAACAACAAGATGATGGGGAGAAGACGGTTCCAGGCGCGTACCTGGGGGCTGATCACCAGTGCGATGAGCGATCCCAGACCCCAGGGAATGAATGCCAGCAAGGCAGCGCCGAGGAGCACCCACACCAGCGACAGTTGCCGCCCCCATGGGCGTCGCCTACGCAGGGCGAGCACTGTGCCGATCATCATGGTGGCCAGTGCAGCCGTAGTCATGAGTGTTCCGAATGCACCCATCGACGTTGATTCCCGCTCGGGCAGCGCCGAGAGAAGTTCGACGAGCTGGGCGTTGAGGTGCTGTAGGCCGGGGATTCTCGAGCCCAGGGTGTAGACGATGAGCGGCAATCCGGCGAGCAGAGCGCTGCCGGCGAAGATGACTGATTCAACTGGTTCGCGTGCGCCAATTTCGGTGAGGATCTGGGTGTTCTGGCGTGCGATCACTGTGGGAAGCGCTGCGATCAGAGCGCAAGCGGCGATGGCTAGCGGCACGACCACCAGTGCGAGGCTGCGTCGCGGCTCCGGCGAGCTGATCAGGCGCCACAGCCACGCGGTACCGACCAGCAGCAGCGCAAACGTCGCGGCATAGAGCCCGCTCAGTGAACAGATCAGGACCAGCATGACGATGAACCCTGCGCGCAATACACGCACGGTTCGCGAACCGGTTGAGAGCCAGGTACGCAGTCCGCCTCGACCCACCAGTAGCGCGAGGGCGACCGTCGCAACTGCGGGCAGCAACGTAGCTAGGTAGACATGTCCCAGACCGCGCGCCCAGTGATACGGAATCACCGCATATGCCGCAGCAATCGCTATGGCCAACACGCCACGTAGTCCGACCATGCGCAGTAGGAGGAAAGTGGCTGCGGCGGCGGCCGGGAATGAGAGGGCCAGCAGCAGGTTTACACCAGCGAACGGGGAACCCAACAGGAGCGCGGCGAGCGCCGCTATGGAGTTCCCAGTGATGTCCAATGCGGAGACCAGGTTGAGATCCATGCCGAACGGATAGCCGGCCTGCGTGGTCGACGCGTATGCGAAACCATGCCAGTACGCGACGTTGACGGCGCTACTGAGCAGATCACCAGAACCCCAGGCGGAGCGCAGCTGACCTAGTGGTTGAGCGAGCACAACCAGGCTCATCAGCGATGCCACGATCGCGGTGATCAGAGCCCCCACTGTGGCCAAGAGCCATTCGGGGCGGCGAGGCGTCTGCTCCTTGGTGAGCTGCGCAGCGGTGTTTTTCATGACGCGCTACGCGGTGCACGTTGACACTTCGGGCAGGAGTAACTGGAGCGGTTCATGAAGCGTTCGCGCCGGATTGGGCGACCGCAGCGCGCACAGGGCCGATCCGCCTGACCGTAGGCATGCAGGGAACGATCAAAGTAGCCACTCTGTCCGTTGACGTTGACATACAGGGCGTCGAAACTCGTTCCGCCGGCCCGCAGGGCCTGAGTCATGACAGTTCGAGTTTCGTCAAGGATGCGTCGAATCCTGGCTGCGGACAACCGCCAGGTCGGATAGCGACCATGGGTACTCGCCCGCCAGAGTGCTTCATCGGCATAAATGTTCCCGATGCCCGAGATGAGCGTCTGATCGAGCAGAGCTCGCTTGATCTCGGTATGCCGCGCACGCACTGCGGTGACGAAGGCGTCATCATCAAAGTGGGGGTCGAGTGGGTCGCGTGCGATGTGGGCCACTGGGGTAGGAACTTGACCGCCGTGACCGTCGTCGATGAGGTCATCTACCTGGAGGCCGCCAAATGTCCTTTGGTCGACAAAGCGCAGTTCGGGTCCGCCGTCGTCAAATGTCAGTCGTACGCGAAGGTGTGTCTCGTCAGCAGTATTGCTGGGTTGGACCAGGAGTTGGCCGCTCATCCCTAGGTGCGCGATGAGTGCTCGATCACCTCGGCTCGTTCCGTTCACATCGGACGGGGTATTTGTCAGCGAAGATTCATCCGCGAACGGGAACCACAGATACTTTCCCCGTCTACTTGCGCACCGCAGACGGGCATTCAGCAGCTGCGGTTCGAGTGGGGTGTCCATGCGTCGGACTGCTCGAGGGTGCAGCACATGCACCGAATGGACTCGGCGACCAGCAATATGTTCCTGGAGCCCTGCCCGCACAACCTCGACCTCAGGTAACTCGGGCACGTCAAAAGTCCTCGACCATGGAACGTCACCTCGATGAGGGGAGCAGACCCTGTCGTTCGAGGGCTTGGTAGGCCACCTGGGCCGCTTCCTGTTCGGCAACCTTTTTCGAGCGACCCTGACCGGTCCCCAGCACCTCGCCACCGTTACCCGGAGCACTCAGGTGCACGCGGGCGATGAATTCCTTCGCATGGTCAGGTCCGCTCGCGTCCACCTCGTAGATCGGAGCACCCATATCAAGTTGGGAAGCAACCTCCTGCAGCGACGTTTTCCAATCCAGCCCAGCACCCAGTTCTGCCGATTCATTGATGAGCGGGTCGAAGAGCCGATGAATGAGCCCTGCAGCGGCGGCTGATCCAGCCGTGAGGTAGACCGCACCGATCACGGCCTCCATCGCATCAGCCAGGATCGAGGCCTTCTCTCGTCCTCCGGTAGTCAGTTCCCCCCGGCCGAGGTGCAGGCAGTCACCGACGCCGAGGGTGCGCGCGACTTCGGCTAGGGCTCGCGCATTGACCACCGCGGCGCGCAGTTTTGCCAGCTGCCCCTCGGGCATGTCGGGGTAACGCAGGTAGATCGTTTCGGTGACGACGATTCCCAGGACGGAGTCACCGAGGAACTCCAGGCGTTCGTTGTGCGGTAGTCCGCCTTGCTCGTACGCATAGGAACGATGAGTCACTGCCTGCCGCAGTAACTCCTCATCAACATCGACCTGGAGAGCCTCGATGAGATCAGCCAGACCCGCCGTCTCAGTCGTCACCAGCGGTACTAGACGTCGAGCACTCGCCGCTTGGCGTAGGTGCCGCAGGTCGGGCAGGCGGTATGCGCGATGTGCTTCTCCTTGCACCGGGCGCAGGCCACGAGGGTCGGGGTAGCGGCTTTCCACTGTGAGCGACGATGGCGCGTGTTGGACCGAGAGGTCTTGCGCTTGGGTACCGGCATGGTGACTCCTACTGTTCGGGCCGTTCCAATAGTTCGGCCAGGGAGGCCCAACGTGGATCCAGCTGCTCGTGCGAGTGCCCGGGTTCGGTATCCAGTCGAATTCCGCAGGTTGGGCACAGACCTGCGCAATCCGGGTCGCACAGTGGAGCCATCGGCAGCGCCGGGACCAACGAGTCACGCAGCAGCGGCTCGAGATCGATGCAATCGTTCTCGATGACCGGCAACTCGTCATCCTCCGAGGGCCCCTCGACCACCGCGCCACGTGAATCGGTGGCGGGATAGACGAAGAGCTCACGGAACTCCACTGTCTCGTCCCAGTCCAGCGGATCCAGGCATCGGGCGCATTCGCCCTCCACCACGACCTCCGCTGACCCGGTGACCAGGACCCCCTCCAGCACCGACTCCAACCGCACCTGCAATCGGATCGGTGACCCGGTGGGGACCCGCGCCATCGGTACGCCGAGGTCATCCGGTCCGGGAAGTTCGCGTTCGGTTTCCACCATGGAACCCGGCCGGCGTTGCAGGGCGAGGGCCCGCAGGTCTAGGACCAGGGGGCTCTTGGGATCCAGGGCGGTCACGTGCAACCTTCCGATGGCTCGGACAGCCGCGGCCTTACCTAAGGCGCGTTCCTAAGGGTAGTGCCAAGGCGTAGCCTGCCGGTCACCGGCGTCCGCGTCGCCCCTCATCCTCGTACCCCTCCCCGGGGTAGGTCTCATCGGATGGGGCCAGGTCCTCGTAGCCCATTGAGCGCAGTCGCTGGCGGGCTCGATCGACAGTCTGCAGGGTCTTATTCAGCGTGATCTCGAAGGTGGCCAGCTTGCTGTCGATGTAGTCGTCGGTTTCGGCGCGCATGCGATCCACCTCATCGGCCACCTGGTCGCGAAGGGCCTGGGCCTCCTCGACGGCGCCCTGATAGATCTCATGCTCGGAGATCATCCGAGCGGCTTCAGCGCGGGCACGCTCAATGATTCGCTGCGCCTGGACTCGCCCCTCGTCGATGACCGTTTCACGCTCAGCCAGGAGCTGGTCAGCTTCGCGCACCGCAGCGGGCAGCACCACCCGGATTTCCTCGATGAGGTCCAGTACCTGAGCGCGGTTCACCATGCACGACGCCGAGAGCGGTACGGACTTTGCGTCCTCCACAATGACGGCGAGCTCGTGGAGTCGCTCTTGGACGGCCTCTGTGCGTGAGGCGATACTCGCCGACCCAGTCGCCACCGGCAGGGAACGCAACTCATCGGTGCGTTCGAAGTTGTGTTCGTAGTCGGTGAAATCATCACCGCGACGTCGTGAGCCTTGTTCAGTGATGACGGGCTGCTCATCGGTCCGCTCTGCCGGCTCGTCGAAATCCGAGATGCGGATGATGCGCCGTGGGCGATCCTCAGCGAGCGGCATTTCCTCGAACTGCCCGTAGTCGGTGATGTTTCGACGGGCCATCTCAGCCCCCTCCACTCGCAGGTCTTCCGAGTTTCTCACCAAGACGCCCCAGAACCAGATCTGGGACGAGACCGCGGACGTCACCGCCAAAGGTAGCCACCTCTTTGACCAGGCTCGAGGACAGGTAGCTGTAGAGCGGATTCGTGGTGATGAACAGGGTTTCAACCCCCGCGAGCCGGTAGTTCATCTGGGCCATTTGCAGCTCATAGTCGAAGTCGCTGATAGCCCGTAGGCCCTTCACGATCGCCTTGAACCCATGCTCATTGCAGTAGTCGACGAGCAGGCCATCAAAGGAATCGACTCGGACATTGCCGAAGGGCGCGACTACTTCGTTGAGTATCTCGATGCGTTCAGCGACGGTGAACAGGCTTGCCTTGCTCTTGTTGACCAACACGGCAACCACGACCTCGTCGGCCATGGCGGCCGTCCGCGCAAAGACATCAAGGTGCCCATTCGTCACTGGGTCGAAGGACCCCGGGCACACCGCAGTTCGCATGCTCGCCTCTCGATCACCCGCGACCGGAACCAGCGGACGCGATGTGACCGTACCAAACGGCGGTGTCCCCGTAGGTGCGCATCGATGGCTCCTGGGAACCTGTGGGCAGGGGACATTCGACTCGTGCGGCTGACGCCTCCACGACCAGGAGGCAGTCATGCTGGAGCCAGCCGGCGTCGGCCAACCCTTGGAGCAAGTCGGCCACCTGCGACGCCGGCAGTGCATAGGGCGGGTCAACCAGGCATAGGTGGAAACCGCCCCCTGGGGGTGGGTCAGCGGCCAGCCGATGGACATCGCGACGCAGCACGGTGGCCCCCGCCAGCCCGACCGACTCAACGTTCTCCTGCAGAACCTGGGCAGCACCAGCCTGACGTTCAACGAGCAGGACCGCACTTGCGCCTCGACTGAGGGCCTCCAGGCCCAAGGCTCCCGAGCCGGCGAAGAGATCAAGTACTCGCAGACCTGCCCACTCGCGACCGGCAGCGTGTAACTGCGCATCCAACGATGAATAGATCGCCTCGCGGACACGATCAGTTGTCGGGCGAGTGCCTGTGCGCGGTACACGCAGGCGCCGACCCCCAGCGATCCCGGCGATGATCCGCGTCATGACTTCTCGATGTACTCGGAGCGATCATCTGCGGCGACGGCAGCGACCTGCTCACGTAGCGCCGGATACTCGGCGAGTTGCGGGTCGACATCAATCAGCTCATGTGCCGCGGACCGCGCCCGCTGGATCAGGTCTTCATCGCGCAAAACTTCAAGCAGCCGTAGAGACGTCCGCCGACCAGATTGGGCTTGGCCCAGCACATCTCCCTCGCGCCGCAGCTCCAGGTCCAGTTGAGCGAGCTCGAAGCCATCAGTCGTAGTGGCCACCGCAGCCAACCGCTCCCCTGCTGCGGATTGCGGATCAGCATTGGTCACTAAAAGGCACAGTCCAGCGTCACGTCCTCGACCCACGCGCCCGCGCAACTGGTGCAACTGCGAAATTCCAAAGCGATCTGCGTCCAGGATCACCATCATCGTCGCCCTCGGAACGTCAACACCGACCTCGATCACGGTCGTGCTCACCAACACCTCGACATCGCGATCGCTCGCGTTGTGACGCACCCTTGCAGGACCAGCTCCTTCAGAACCATTCCCTTCAGCGCGATTCCCTTCAGAACCTGTCGCGTCAGAAGGTGACTCCTCACTATGCGCCCCGCCTGGTGTCCGCGCAAAGCGCCGCATCACGGCGTCTTTGTCATCTGCACTCATTTGGCCATGCAGCATGTCGATGCGCAGGTCCGGTAACCGCCGGCGCAGCTCAGCGGTGACCTGGATGACACTGGCAATCTCAACTGTCTGGCTGGCAGAATCCGCAGCCGTTGTGTCATCAAATGCTGACGCACCATCGACGTCTTCAAAGTCTTCGGCCTCGTCGAATTCTTCGTCAGGGGCACCGTTGACTTGCGGATCATCCGATTCATCCCCGATGCGCGGGCAGACGACGAAGACACGGTGCCCAGCCTGAACTTCCTCACGCACGCGCTCCCAGGCCCGGGCGAGCAGATCGGGTCGGGTTGTCGCCGGAACCAGGTGGGTGGCGATGGGTGTTCGACCCGCCGGAAGCTCACGCATGGTGGTGACGTCCAAATCTCCGAACACGGTCATCGCCACGGTTCGCGGGATCGGTGTTGCTGTCATAACCAGCACATGCGGCCTGGTTTCAGCACGCGCCTTGTCGACGAGCGCTGCCCGCTGCTCAACGCCGAACCGATGCTGTTCGTCGACTACCACCAGAGCCAGATCGTGGAACTGCACCTGCTGACCCAGCAGGGCATGGGTGCCCACCACGATGCCTGCCTCACCGGTGGCAATGTCCAACAGCTCCTGGCGTCGAGTCGCGGTGCGCTGTGAACCGATGAGTAGCGCCACCCGGGTTGCCTCATCGGCGCCACCGAGGCGACCACCCTGGGCCAACTCACCGAGCATGGCGGTGATGGCGCGATGGTGCTGCACGGCGAGTACTTCGGTCGGCGCTAGGAGCGCTGCCTGACCACCCGCGTCAATGACCTGCAGCATCGCGCGCACGGCGACGATCGTCTTTCCACTGCCCACATCCCCTTGGAGCAACCGCTGCATAGGTCGATCGGCGGCAAGGTCCGCGGCAATCTGTTCACCTGCAGTGACCTGCCCGTCGGTGAGTTCGAACGGCAGTCGGGCGTCGAACTGAGTGAGCAGGCGCCCGGAAGCCGCACTACGCGGCACCGCATGTTCCTGCAGGGCTCGGTTACGTCGCTGGGCGAGCACAACTTGCAGCGTGAATGCTTCATCGAATGCCAGCCTTGCGCGAGCCTGGGCAACCTCACTTCGGTCCCGCGGCCGGTGAATCTGCCGTAGTGCGCGGTCTCGGGTGATGAGGTCGTGCTTGGTGCGCACTGATTCCGGCAATGGATCAGGCAGCTCCGGCACGGTGTCGAGCAGGACGCGAATGGCATCAGCGATGGTCCAGGAGGTCAACGCTCCACTGGCGGGGTAGACCGGCACCATCGCTGCGGCAAACGCTTCGACAACTCTCTCGTCATCCTCGACTCCATCAGGGAAGAGGTGATAGCGCGGGTGGGCCAACTGCAGGGTTCCCCGGTAGCGGTTGACCTGACCCGAGAACAGTCCGCGTCGACCAACGCGAAGTTCCCGCTCTCGCCAGTGCTGATTAAAGAAGGTGACCGTGATGCGAGACCGGCCATCGGTGAGTTCGACCTCGAGTATGGAGCCACGCCGACGCTGCATGCGTCGGTTCACTACCGAAGCAACCTCTGCCTGGACGGTGACGTTCTCGCCAACCTGGAGCTTCTGCAGGTCGGTCAACTCACCCCGCTCCAAATAGCGGCGCGGCAGGTGCCACAGGAGATCGTCGACGGTGCTGTAGCCAAAGGCCTTGCGCAGGGCATTCGCCGTGCGACCACCCAGCACAGTGGTGAGCTTGCTTGTCACCGGATCCTGCGTCGTCATTCGACCCCGACGATGAGTGGCCAGCGTGCTTGTTCACCTTCCACGTGCTGAACTTCGACGAAGGGATGCTGTTCGGCTAGCCAGCGAGTCAGACTCGTTCGCAGTGCCGGAGCCGCCTCCGCTCCCCATACCAGCGTGACGAGCTCACCGCCGACGGTGAGCATGCCGGCAAGCACGCGCTCGCAAACTTCCTGAACTTCGTGGCCGATGATCGCGATATCACCGGCAACGAGTCCGAGTACATCGCCAATCCGACATGGTCCGGCCATAGTCAACGCATTGCGACTTGCCACCGTGATACCCGCATAACGGGTTGCTCCCGCGGCGCGCGTCATCGTCACCACATCGTCCTGCAGGGAGCGATCCCCATCGTGTACCGCAACGGCGGCAAGAGTTTGCACCACGGCACGAGTTGGAATGACAGCAACTTCTAAGCCCTGGGTGCGCGCCTGCCGAGCAGCCAACTCAGCAGCACCATGTGCGTCGGAATCACTTGGCAGCACGATCACCTGCCGTGCGCCGGTGGCAGTCACTGCGTCGAGAAACTCCGCCGTTGATGGCCGCCCGGCACCCACCATCAGGGTTACGACGCCACTGTCGTGCAACAGCTCAGTGACACCGTCTCCGTGTGTCACAGCAACCAATGCCCGCAGTGACCTCTTCGCAGCAGGCTCGTGCAAACAGGTGGTTGAGGTGAGCTCAGTGACGCGCACTCGCTGGGTGCTGCCTGCAGCGATGCCCAACTGCAAAGCCTTCGTTGACGCTTGCGCATCCGGAACATGCAGATGCACCTGCCACACCTGGGGTCCGCCGGCAATGACGAGACTGTCGCCCAAACCGTCTAGTTCCTGCCGCAGGGTTGCCAAGGCATCCTGATCCTCAGCGTGCAATGTGAACATCACCTCGTACTGCATCCCGGTGCCAAACGCAGGCACAGTAGGCAGAGGCATGGTGATCTGCGGAGTGGAGGGCCCTAGATCCAAGTCCGCGAAGTTGACCTGCTCGAGCGGTGCTCCCGCGACTGCGGCCTGCAGCGCCTGCAGGACGAGCAATAGTGCAGCGCCGCCAGCATCCAGGACGCCGGCCTGCGCCAGGACCGGCAGCAGGGTCGGCGTGCGCTGGAGAGCCACCTGGCCGGCAGCCAATGCCGCCGCGCAGCAATCTTCTCGTGACGACTGCGAGTTCGATGGCGACGAATGCGCCGCTGCCGCCTCGGCGGTTGCCGCATCCGCGGCGGCCTGAGCGACGGTCAACATGGTCCCTTCCACCGGATGACTCACCGCCTCGCGGGCGCGGCGCGCACCCTGAGCGAGCATCTGGTGCAACGGCTGATCGGCCACCTCGGCCATGCCCTGGAACCATTGCGCGAGGATCACCCCGGAATTGCCACGCGCGCCCAGTGTTGCGCCGCGAGCAACTGCTTGGGCCACCCCTTGGGCGGTGGGTTCCTGCGGCGCAAACCAGCAGGCAACGGCCTCAGCGCGTCCGGACTGCAGCGTGCCCAGAACATTCGATCCGGTATCGCCGTCGGCGATCGGATAGACGTTCATCCGGTCGATTCGGGTGCGATGGCGGGCAACCTGGGCGGTGGCGTGCTCCAGCCAGGCGCGCCAGGTGTCGGCAGGGAGGGTGTCCACCGCGTGCCTCCCGCACTCCCGCACTCCCGCGGACGCCCTCGATTTGGGCCGCCTGCGGCTCTCGGCTACCCTACGGGGAGTTGTGCTCGTCTGGCCGGATGCACCGGCTCGAACAATCCTGAGGAGTGACCGTGGCTGCCACCTGCGAGATCTGCGGCAAGAAGCCCAGCTTCGGCCACAACATCTCGCACTCGCACCGTCGGACCAAGCGCCGCTGGAACCCGAACATCCAGTCGGTGCGCGCTCTGGTCAAGGGTTCCCCCAAGCGCCTCGACGTGTGCACCTCCTGCCTGAAGGCGGGCAAGGTCACCCGCGTTCCCAGCGCCTGAGGCGTTTCACCCAGCGCCCAAGGCGTTTCACCCGGCACTAAGCCCGGAAGTGCTCGTGCCCACCCCGTTGCGTGGCAGGGCTTCCATCGACCCAGACTCCCGTGCCGGACTGCACTGAACCGATGACGGTAAACCCCTCCGGGACGGTATCGGGAAAGCAGGCGAGCAGGCCGTGGTCCTCACCGCCCTGCAACACCCAGTCGCTGACCATTGCACTGGCAGCGTCGGCCGGGTGAAGTGACCGCGCAGCCTGCATCAGCAGGGCGCTGTTCGTTGCCGGATGTGCCAGTGCGGCTGCCAAGGACAACTCGATCCGCACATCAGAGGCTTCGGCGATATGGCGAGCATCGGCTACGAGACCGTCACTGAGGTCGATCATCGCGCTCGCACCGGCCAGCGCGGCCGAAGTTCCCGCCGAATAGGGCGGCTGCGGGGATTGATGGTCGGCGATGAGTGCTGCGGGATGGCTGCGGCCGGCGCGCAGGAGATCCAGCCCAGCCGCTGACCAACCCAGACGGCCACAGATCGCCACCGTGTCTCCCGGCTTCGCCCCGCTACGCAGCACCGGTGGCCGGCCCTGCAGGTCCCCGATGCCGGTTACCGAGAGCATCACCATGTCACTGGCCGTCACGTCTCCACCGACGACATGGGCGCCGGCCGTTGCGGCCTCAACTTCTACGCCCGCTGCGCACTCGACTGCCCATTGGGCAGGTAACTGAGCTGGCGCACCGAATCCCACAACCAGCGCGACCGGCGCGGCACCCATCGCTGCCAGATCAGCCAGGCTCGCAGCCGCTGCTTTCGCACCGATCTGCCGGGCCGAAGACCAGTCGCGTCGAAAGTGACGCCCCTCGATCAGGACGTCGACGGTGACCGCCGCGCGACCAGGACCAATGGCTAGGACGGCCGCGTCGTCACCGGGACCGACCACAATGCGAGTGTCGGACGCCGCGGCAAGATCGGCGGTGATCCGGGCGATCAGACCGAACTCCCCCAACTCACCTAACGAACCCGACTCACCCGACGAACGCGAGTCCTGCTGCGAACTCAGCGGTAGCCGTCCGGACTGACCTCGGTGGGTAGGTACACGTCAGCCGAGATTCCGGCCGGACCGCGCCCAGAGGCATTGAGGGGTACGACATAGAACCGATAGGTCTTATCGACCGCGAAGTCCGAGTTCAGGCACTTGCGCTTGTCGGTGGTGCAGACCTTGACGACGTCCAAGCCGCTCTTGGCGTAGACGGTGTAGGAGGTGGGTACTGGACCGGAGTCGGCCTTTCGCCAACGGATGGAGAATTCGGTCGGTCCGGTGATCGCTGCGCGCACATTTGCGGGCGCCGCCGGTCGGTCGGTGGGCAGTGTGCCGCAGTTCTTGATGGTGATACTGCCGTCCTTGGTCTCCTTCACGCACTTCGCCGCAGCCGCGATGGGATGAACGCTCTCGACGGCCTGCACCGGGTTGGCGAACCCGACGGCACCCAAGAGAGCGGCAGGCAGGACGCAGGCGGTGATCGCGCTTGACATGAAGGTCCGCATCAGGCGACTTTAACGCAGGCGAACACCACGACGCAGTGCGTCTTGAACGAGGTGATCGACGAGCGTGGAGTAGTCCAGGCCACTTGCCTGCCACATGCGGGGAAACATGGAGATGGGCGTGAACCCCGGCATGGTGTTCAGTTCATTCACCAACACCGACCCGTCGGGGCGCACGAAGAAGTCGACGCGGGCCAGCCCCTCGCAGCCCAGGGCCTCGAAGGCCTGTACGGCCAGTGCCTGCACCCGTTGGGCAACGGGCGCGGGTAGGTCCGCGGGAACCTGCAGATCCGCAACGTCCTCTAGGTACTTGGCGGCATAGTCGTAGAAGCGGTCTGCCTCGCGCATGATGATTTCGGAGCAGGCGCTAGCTCTGGCACCGTACGGGGCAACCGCATCAACGATGACTCCGCATTCCACCTCGCGCATGGGACTGACGGCCGCTTCCACAATCACCCGCGGGTCATGCTGACGCGCTTGTTCGATGGCCTCAACCAGTGCCGGCTCAGCGGGATCCGCAACCTGCGAGATACCCAGTGAGGATCCAGCCCTGGCCGGCTTGACGAATAGTGGGGACCCAAGGCTGCGGGCGCGCTGCAGGCAGTCGCGAGGATCTGTCCGCCACTGCTCATCGGTGATCAGCACGCTCGGCCCAGTGGGTAGACCCGCCTGCTGCAGCAGTGCCTTCATCAAGCCCTTATCCATGCAGACAGCCGAGGCGGCAACGCCTGAGCCGACGAAGGGCAACCCAGCAGTCTCCAGCGCACCCTGGACACTGCCGTCCTCTCCCCACGGACCATGCAGAACGGGAAAGACCACGTCGATCGGAACTCGACCCTGGCCCTCGATACGGATACCGGGTGCGCCCAGGTCGTTGATCAACTCGACGGCGGGCCCGGACTCCAGGACCGTGGGCAGAACTCCAGTTCCGGCGGCCAGGCGATCAAGATCCAATGGCTGGAGGACCCAGCGCCCGTCCTTGGTCACGCCAATGGGGAATGCCTGGTAGCGGGCCGGATCGAGGGCACGCAGGATCCCCCCGGCGCTGATGCATGAGATCTCGTGTTCACTGCTGCGGCCACCGAACACCACCGCAACGCGAAACATGGCCAAACGCTACCCGTCGGATGCGCTAGCGTGCAGCCATGGCTCTCTACACCTGCCCGTCCTGCGATATGTCCGTGAACACGACCTGTGGCAAGTGCGATGCCGCATTGGTCAATGATGCGATCGTCAAGGACGATGGCACCCGCGTCGGTATCTCTTCCTGCCCCAACGGCCACGGCAAGATCAAGTCGCCGATGTGCTGCGGGTCGGACATGGCCTGCGCCGTCTGACCGACGACCTCGCTGGGTTGGCCCCCAGCACCCGTGTTGTTCTAGCTGGGCGTCCGGCACGGGTGCCCGACGCTCCACTGAATACCCCGATTGTTCCGGCGTCCTCGTTTATCGCCGGTGGAGCGCTGGAGTACGCCCGCGAGGACGCTCCCAGTACGCACGCGCTCGAGGAAGCCATCGGTGACCTTGAGGGCGGACACACCCTGGTCTTCTCTTCGGGCATGGCCGCAGCCAATGCCGTTCTCGATCAGTTGCCGGTTGGGGCCGTGGTCGTTGCACCGGACCCCTGTTACACAGGAGTGTCCGCCCGGATCAACGAATTGCAGCAGGCAGGTCGACTTCAGGTGCGGCGCGTCGACGTCACGAACACGGACGAGGTCAGCTCCGCCTGCCAGGGAGCGGCCCTACTCTGGCTGGAATCGCCGACTAATCCGCTGCTTGAAGTCGCCGACCTAGCGGCATGCATTGAAGCCGCACGTGCTGCCGATGCCAGGACTTTGGTCGACAACACCTTCGCAACCCCACTGCTACAGCAGCCGCTGGCCCTGGGCGCGGACTACGTCATGCACAGCGTGACCAAAGCCCTCTCCGGTCATTCAGACCTGCTGCTGGGTGCGGTGGTCTGTCGTACCGAGGAGAGTGCTCAGAAAGTTCAGTCACGCCGAGTGCTGATGGGCGCCTCACCGAGTGCATTCGATTGCTACCTCGCCCTACGCGGTCTTCGCACGCTCGTCGTTCGCATGGATCGGGCCTGCAATTCGGCTGCAGTCCTCGCCACTCGACTTCGCGACCACCCCGGGATAGCCCGCCTGCGCTACCCCGGATTCGGCACCATGCTGGCGATTGAACTCGGCAGCGTCGAGCGAGCAGATGCGCTCTGTGCCAACACCCGCATCTGGGTGCACGCCACCAGCCTGGGAGGTGTCGAATCCCTACTGGAACGGCGGCGTCGCTGGCCGCTGGAAAGCACCCGTGTTCCCGAAGACCTCGTACGCCTTTCGGTAGGCATCGAGGATGTCGAGGATCTCTGGGCGGACCTCAGCGCAGCCCTGCTGATCTGAGCGGCGTACCGCTAGGGATCCTGATCACGAATCTGCGATCACGCTCTCTCGCTTTGGGTCCCGCGACATGAACGCCGATGCCAGGGTGCGCGGCGACTTGCCACGATGCAACACCTCGACAACCTGTTCGGTGATCGGCATTTCTACATCATGGTCCTGCGCGAGTTTCAAGATCGGTTGACAACTCTTATATCCCTCGCAGGTCTGCTTGGTGGCCGCAATCGTCTGCTCCACGGTCAAACCCTGCCCGAGATTTTCACCGAAGGACCGATTTCGGGACAACGGTGACTGGCAGGTAGCGACGAGATCACCGACCCCGGCTAGGCCCTGGAAGGTGAGCGGGTCAGCACCAAGCGCCACACCAAGTCGAGCCATTTCGGCTAGTCCTCGGGTCATCAGTGAGGCCTGGGAGTTTTCACCCAAGCCCATACCGACGGCAATTCCGTTCGCCAGAGCGATCACGTTCTTCACGGCCCCGCCGACTTCGGTTCCGATGACGTCAACGGTGCGATACGGCCGGAAGTAGTCAGTTGTGCAGACTTCCTGCAGGGTGCAGGCAACCTCTTCGTCAATGCACGCGATCGTGGTCGCGGTCGGTTGACGTTCGGCGATCTCAGTTGCCAGATTCGGTCCTGAGAGCACGGCGATACGCGCCGGGTCGATACCACCGACATCGGCGATGACCTCGCTCATGCGTCGCGTGGTGCCGAGTTCAATGCCCTTGATGAGGCTGATGACGAATGCTGACGGGGGAATTTGCGAGCCCCACTGCTGCAGATTGGCTCGAAGTACCTGCGCCGGTACGGCGAGGACAACAAGATCCACGTCCGCGAGGGCCTGCTCGGTCTGCGCGCTGGCGTGCACGGCATCGGGCAAGGCGATATCGGGGTGATAGACGGTGTTTCGATGTTGGTGGGTGATGGCATCAGCCATGGACGGATCGCGGCACCAGATGGTTGCGCTGCTCCCGGCATCGGCGAGCACCATGGCAAAGGCAGTCCCCCACGCCCCACTGCCCATGACAGCGGCCTTCATGGGCGGTCCTCCTTGCGGTGGTAGCGGAAGCGCTCGGCGGGTGGGGGAATTTGACGAACGTTGGCCAGCAGGGCCGTAATGGCATCGAGCAAGCGGTCCGTGGCAATACGCAGCGTATTGGTATCCATCGGCTTGCCCATCAGATCGGACAGATCCACGGGGGGTCCGAAGGCCACGTGCATGGTCTTACGAGGCAGGATCCGGAACTCCTTGCGGTAGGGGCCTATGACCTCCTGCGGACCCCACATGGCTGCCGGGATGAGCGGTGCGCCGGTGGCCAATGCGATGCGCGCCGCACCCGTCTTCCCATCCATCGGCCACAGCCCCGGGTCACGGGTGATGGTGCCTTCCGGGTAGACCACCACGCACTCACCCTGCTGCACCGCGGTGACGGCATCACGCACCGCATGGATTGCCTCCGCCGTCTCGCGATACACCTTGATCTGTCCGGCGCTGGTGATCACCGCCCCGACGAACGGAACTCGAAAAACAGATTCCTTGCCAAGGAAGCGTGGTGGTCGATCGTTGTTCCATAGCGCGAGGGCGATGGCCAGCGGATCGAACCAGGACAGGTGGTTTGTCGCGACAATAATGCCGCCCGGTGATGTCTCCAGGTACTGCGTTCCGCGCCAATCACGCTTGGTGAGCAGCATCATCAGCGGCCAGAGGATGAACACGGCAAGGCGAAAACCCCAACCCAGGGGTCGACGCCGCCGAATGTTCAGGACCATCTAGGCAGACTAGTGCGGGGGCCAACAGGTCACGCAGTAACGTGCGGAACATGCCCGGCACATCGACCACTCATGTCTGGTCGGTCATTGTGCCTGTCAAACTCCTTGCCGACGCAAAGAGCCGGCTACATGTCGATCACGGCCGTGCCGAGCTTGCCCTGGCTTTCTTCAGCGACGTCCTCACTGCCGTGCGTGCAGCGCAGGACGTTGCGCAGGTCATCGTGGTCGGCGATGAACCCGCAGTTCACGACATGGTCCAGCGCAGTGCCGATACTCGGGTCCACCTGCTGCCGCAGGGCGAAACACCAGGACTCAACCCAGCAATCAGGCACGCCGCCTCGCAACTGCCGCCTCATTCGCCGGTCGCCGTCATTGCCTCGGACCTACCCTGCCTAGACGGAGCGACGGTATCGATGGTGCTGCAACAGGCATCTGCCTACCCGCGGGCATTTGTCACCGATGCCCAAGGCATCGGCACGACGATGATCTTCCAGAAGGACGGCTCATCGCTAGAACCAGCCTTTGGGACACGTTCGCGAGCGCGACATCGTCAACTGGGCTACCTGGAGTTACCGGCCGAAGCGCGCTACCGCGAGGACGACACCGCGCGACAGCGCTGGGCACGCGCTCGCCGCGACGTCGATACCGCCGTCGACCTATGGGATGCCGCACGTATCGGGGTGGGTCCAGCGACGGCGATGATCCTGCGTGATGCGACCGGCGACGCGGCTCAGCTCCTGCTCACTGCCGGCAACACGACCAGCGACGGTGGCATCGAGGCGTTGACTGAAGACGGTATGCACCTGGTCATTCCCCGTGACGTGCTCGCCTCATCACCCTTTCGACACCTGCGACCCGGTCAGCGCGTCCTCGCCGAGGTCCACGACGGGCTGGTTGTCCGCATTGGCCTCACCGCGCAACTACTGGCCGGCCCCGGGTAGGAGAGTTACTCAGTTACTGGAAGGTAGGCCGGCCGCCGCGCTTCGAAAGCCGAGATGGCATCGACATGCTGCAGCGTGATGCCGATGTCGTCCAGTCCCTCCATCAACCGCCAACGCACGTAATCGTCGACTTCGAAGGTTGCCACGAGCTCACCTGCACGAATCTGGCGTTCCGCCAAGTCCACGGTCACCGCCAGGCTTGGGTCGGCTTCGACGAGGGCCCACAGCTGCTCGATGACGCTCTGATCGACCTGCGCCGTCAACAGACCACCCTTGCCGGAGTTGCCACGGAAGATGTCCGCGAACCGAGATGACAGGACGACCTTGAATCCGTAGTCCTGCAGCGCCCACACTGCATGCTCACGTGAGGAACCCGTACCGAAGTCGGGGCCGGCGATCAAGATCGTCGCGCCCTGATAGGCGGGTTGATTCAGCACAAACTCCGGGTCCTTGCGCCAGGCAACGAAGAGGCCGTCCTCGAACCCGTGGCGGGTAATGCGCTTCAAATACTCCGCAGGGATGATCTGATCGGTATCGACGTTGCTCCGCCGCAGCGGAACCGCAGTGCCCGTGTGTTCAACGAAAGCCTCCATGGCGTCCTACCCTTCCAAGTCTGCAGGGGAAGCGAAGCGACCGCGGACCGCGGTAGCCGCAGCAACGGCCGGTGACACGAGGTGTGTTCGACCACCGGGACCCTGACGTCCTTCGAAATTTCGGTTCGAGGTCGACGCACTGCGCTCACCCGGGGTGAGCTTGTCGGGATTCATGCCCAGGCACATTGAGCAGCCGGCTCCCCGCCATTCGGCCCCGGCCTGGGTAAAGATGTCATTCAATCCCTCAGACTCCGCCTGCAGGCGAACGCGCACCGAGCCGGGGACCACGAGCATCCGCACCGAGTCAGCGACCTTGCGACCGCGCAGGATGTCGGCTGCCACGCGTAGGTCTTCGATTCGTCCGTTGGTGCAGGACCCGAGGAAGACGGTGTCGACCGGAATCTCCCGCATGGGAGTCCCAGCCTCCAGGCCCATATAGGTGAGGGCACTTTCGATTGCGACCCGATCCACTTCGTCGACCGCATCCTCCGGCGACGGCACAGTGGCCGACAGCGGAACTCCCTGGCCCGGGTTCGTACCCCAGGTGACGAATGGGCTCAGGGTTGCGGCTTCCAGGGTCACTTCCTTGTCGAAGACCGCGTCCGAATCGGTATGCAACTGCCGCCACGCGGCCACCGCTGCATCCCACTCTTCTCCCGCCGGGGCGTGTGGTCGGCCCTTCAGGTACTCGAAGGTCGTTTCATCCGGCGCAATCATTCCGGCACGGGCGCCTGCCTCGATGGACATATTGCAGATCGTCATGCGACCTTCCATGGACAGGCCCCGAATGGCCGAGCCCCGGTACTCCAGCACGTAGCCCTGTCCACCACCGGTCCCGATCTTGGCGATCACGGCCAGGATGACGTCCTTGGCGCTCACACCCGGGGGTAGTTCCCCGTCAACGTTGATGGCCATCGTCTTGAAGGGCTTCAGCGGCAGCGTCTGCGTGGCCAGCACGTGCTCGACCTCGCTGGTGCCGATTCCGAATGCCAGTGCGCCGAATGCGCCGTGGGTGGAGGTGTGCGAGTCACCACACACCACGGTCATTCCAGGCTGTGTCAAACCCAACTGCGGTCCGACGACGTGCACGATCCCCTGCTCTGCGTTACCGAGTGAGTAGATCGGTACACCGAATTCGGCACAGTTCTTTCGCAGCGCCTCCACCTGCGCACGGGAGATCGGGTCGGCGATCGGCTTGTCAACGTCGAGGGTCGGCACGTTGTGATCCTCAGTTGCCAGCGTCAAGTCCGGCCTGCGTACGGGACGACCTGTTGCACGCAGGCCGTCAAAAGCCTGTGGGCTGGTCACCTCGTGAATGAGGTGCAGGTCTATGTAAAGGAGATCTGGTTCGCCTTCGGCGTGACGCACCACATGCGATGCCCAAACCTTCTCCGCCAGCGTCTTACCCACAGCGACTCCTGTCCTTGCATTCCGCGGATCCTGAGCAATGAATCGGAGCGACCCCTGCCCGCGTTTCCGTAGCCAATCGATGTTGGTCGTCACATCGTAGGCCGGTCGTGACGGCTCCAAGACGGCAGCAGGGGCCCTGCGTAACCGCAGAGCCCCTGCTCTCAAGTAGCCCCGACGGGATTCGAACCCGCGCTACCGCCTTGAGAGGGCGGCGTGCTAGGCCACTACACAACGGGGCCACGAACTGATACTCGCGTCATCGTCCACGCGGGCGGCGTGCACACACGAGCATCGCTGGGGTACCAGGACTCGAACCTAGACTAACTGAACCAGAATCAGCTGGGCTGCCAATTACCCCATACCCCAGGGTTGTCAGCCGGTGACAATCATCTGACGGCTACCGGCTGATCGCGATGAGTATAGGCCTAGGCCGTGGCTGCGGCTAAACGCCTCAGCGTCTCCGGCTGGCCCAGGATCTCCAGGGATTCAAAGAGCGGGGGTGACACCCGCCGGCCCGTGACCGCAATGCGGATCGGGGTGAAGGCCACCTTTGGCTTCAAGCCCATGTCCTCGATCAAGCAGGCACGTAGGGCCGATTCGATGCTGGCGGTCGACCACTGCGCCAGGTCGCTCAACGATCGGTGGGCTGCGGCCAGCGCAGCAGACCCGTCGACCAACAGTTGCGCGTCAGCCTCGGCGACTTCACCGGCGGCAAAAGCCTCAGGAGACAGCAGCAGGAAGCGCAGCAGTTCGGCGGCTTGGCCCAGGGTGTCCATGCGCTCCTGGATAAGTGGAGTGGCCGCGGCCAGGACATGCAGTTGGTCGGGTGTGGGGGGGCTGGACACCAGGTCGTCCTGCTGCAGGTAGGGCAGGAGTCGCTCGATCAGCTCTTCGGTTGGCAGGGCTCGAATCCAGTCAGCGTTGATGGCTGTGCACTTGCGCAGATCGAAGCGAGCGGGATTTTCACTGACCCGATCCAGAGTGAAGGCTTGCGCCATCTGTTCCTTGCTAAAGAACTCTTGATCATTGCCCATGGACCAGCCCAGCAGTCCCAGGTAGTTCAGGAGACCCTCCGGCAGATAGCCCTCCTGCCGATACATGGCCAGGGAAGACTCCGGGTCACGCTTGGAAAGCTTCTTGTTGCCCTCTCCCATCACGTACGGCAGGTGACCGAACTGCGGCATAGGTGCCTGCGTGAATCCGATGGCGTCCATCGCTGCGTAGAGCGCCATCTGTCGGGGCGTGCTGGAGAGCAGGTCCTCGCCGCGCAAGACATGGGTGATCCGCATTGCGGCATCATCAACGGGGTTGACGAGGGTATAGAGGGGCTCGCCATTAGCGCGAACCAGAACGTAATCAGGAACATTCTCGGCTTGAAAAGTGATGGGCCCACGAACCAGGTCATTCCAGGTGAAGTCAGTACCTGGCATTCGAAGCCGAAGCGCCGCCTGACGTCCAGAGGTGCGGAATGCGTCGCGCTGCTCTTCGGTCAGTTCACGGCAGGTCCCCGGATATCCGGGCGTTTGACCTGAGGCCATCGCCTGCTCGCGTGCCGTGGAGAGTTCCTCAGCGGTGCAGAAGCACTCGTAGGCGTAGCCGGCATCGCGCAGCCGTGCGGCAACATCGGCATAAAGACCGAGGCGCTCCGATTGTCGGTAGGGCCCATAGGGCCCTTCCACAATCGGTCCCTCATCCCAGTCCAGACCCATCCAGTTCAGCGCTTCTAGAAGGGCTAGGTAGGACTCCTCGGAGTCCCGCGCCGAATCAGTGTCCTCAATGCGAAAGACGAAAACACCACCGGTATGCCTGGCATAGGCCCAGTTGAACAGCGCCGTGCGCAGCATTCCCACATGTGGGTTTCCGGTTGGCGAAGGGCAGAAACGTACCCTCACCTGCTGCGCATCGTGACTCGTCATAGGAGCATTCTCACGCAAGAGTCCGCAGATCGGCTCGATCGACCACCGTGTTGGTAAGGGAACCAATCCCCTCAATTGCTACTTCAACGCGATCGCCGGCGTGCAGTGCGCCAACCCCAGCTGGCGTACCCGTCAGGATGACGTCCCCTGGTAGCAGAGTCATCACCGATGACACATGCGCGATGATGGCCGCAACACCGTGCACCATGTCGCCCAGGGTTGCCTCCTGACGCACCATGCCGTTGACGCTGCAGACGATCTGGGCATCCTGGAGATCAAGTTCAGTGGTGATCCAGGGGCCCAGGGGGCAGAAGGAGTCGAAACCCTTCGCCCTTCCCCACTGCCCATCGCGCTTCTGCAGATCGCGTGCCGTGACATCGTTGGCGCAGGTGTACCCCAGGATTACCGACTCTGCTTCGTCCTCGGGCACATCCCGACACAGGCGAGCAATCACGACTGCAAGCTCCGCCTCGTGCTCTACCTGCTCGGACTGCCACGGTAATTGAATGACATCCATAGGGCCGATGACCGATGTGCTGGGCTTCAGGAACAGCATCGGCTCACTGGGTACCGCGTTCCCCAACTCGGCAGCGTGATCGGCGTAATTGCGGCCCACGGCCACGATCTTGCTTGGGATGATCGGTGCCAGGAGACGCAATTGAGCCATCGACAGCACCCGACCATCCGGCGCGAACTCACCGAACGGATGACCGCGCAGCAGGGCAACCATCGCATCTGGTGCGATAGTGCCGTCATCTTCGACTCCTTCGAGCACGCCGAAAAGCGGTTCGCCTTCTACAGCTACGCGACAGATGCGCACTCGGTGACCCTAGCGCCCGACGGAATCATTGTTCTGCGCCGAGCGACGCAACAACCCGAATGAAATCGCATCGGAGAGTGCCTGCCAGGATGCGGCAATGACATTCTCGTGGACACCTACGGTTGTCCATTCTCGCTGACCATCACTGGTCCCTACGAGCACACGAGTAATCGCCCCGGTGCCCTTCACACCCTCGAGTATGCGGACCTTGTAGTCAGTGAGCTCAAGGTTGGACAGCTCAGGAAAGAGTTGGATGAGCGCGCTACGCAGTGCTTGATCCAACGCGTTTACCGGTCCGTTGCCTTCAGCAGTGGCAATAATTCGCTCACCATTGGCATGCACCTTCACGGTAGCCTCAGAGCTCACGGTGCCATCAGCAGCCTGTTCCACGATGGTTCGCCAGGACTCCACATCGAAGAACCGAATGGGCTGCTGCTCACCGCGCAGCAACAATTCGAATGAGGCGTCGGCCGCTTCGAAGGTCCAGCCCTTGGACTCCAGATCTTTGACCCGATCAACCACTCGGGTGAGCAGGGCAGGGTCACCCGAGAGGTCATAGCCCAGTTCGCGCCCCTTCAGTTCGACCGACGCACGGCCGGCCATCTCGGTGACGAGAACCCGCTGGTCATTACCAACCAATGAAGGATCAATGTGGTTGTACAACTCGGCGTTGACCCTAAGCGCACTGGCGTGCAAACCAGCCTTGTGCGCAAAGGAGGAGATTCCCGCATAGGGCTGATGCGTGTGCGGAGCGATATTGGCGATCTCGGCGATGGCATGGGAGATCCGCATCGTCTCTGCCAAGTGACCTGCAGGTAAGCAGTCGATACCGAGTTTCAACTGCAGGTTGGGTACTACAACGAAAAGGTCAGCATTGCCGGTTCGCTCGCCGTATCCGTTGGCGGTGCATTGCACGTGCGTAGCGCCGGCTTCTACTGCCGCCACGCTGTTGGCAACCGCGCAGCCGGTGTCATCCTGGCAGTGGATGCCAAGGCGGACACCACTTCGAACCGCTACATCAGCGACAACTCGCGCGATCCCGGATGGCAACATGCCACCGTTCGTGTCACAGAGCACGCCAACGTCAGCGCCCGCTTCAGCGGCAGCGACGAGGAGTCGTACGCCGTAGTCCGGATCATGCGCGTAGCCATCAAAGAAGTGCTCCATATCGACGAACACTCGCCTGCCCTGCTCAACCAGGTAGGCGACCGTGTCCCGCACCATGGCTTCGTTCTCATCCAGGGTGGTCTTCAAGGCCTCGGCTACATGTCGCACATCCGACTTCGCGACCAACGTGATCACCGGTGCTCCGGAATCCAGCAGAGCCTGGACTTGACCATCCGATCGCACATCCACGCCGGCTTTACGGGTGGCGCCGAAGGCCACCAGTTGGGCATTCTGCAGCGTCAACTCGGTGGCAGCTCGGGCAAAGAATTCGGTGTCCTTGGGTAGGGCGCCGGGCCAGCCACCCTCGATGAAACCAACGCCGTATTCGTCGAGGAGGCGAGCCACCTTGAGCTTGTCGGCCACCGAGTAGGAGATGCCCTCACGCTGAGCCCCATCCCGTAACGTCGTGTCGTAGACGTGGAAGCTGTCCGGTCGACTCATCCCTGCTCCTTGCTCCTCGTCCCTGCCTGACCCGCGCTCCGAGCCATCCCTCTCCACCAATAAAAAAGCCCTTCGCAAGCGAAGGGCTGCGCGTCGACCGAAGTCGACGCGCTAGGTAATGATGCCGGAGATGGGACGGCTGGTGATCACGGGCAGATTGTGGCATATGCCATCATTTGAGGGCAACGGACATCGCTGATTTACGTACTGGGTCGGGCAGCGTCAGCCACCAGTGGCAGATGTACTGGGTCACGCCAACTGTTGACCCTGGCCAGTACCAACGTCAGCAGATGGTGTGCAGCCAGTTATGGCGATCCGGAATAGCGCCCGTTTGAATGTCGAGCAGTTCCTGGCGAAGGCGCATCGAGACCTCGCCTGGACCACCGCCAGCAACCTGCCAACTCCCGAGGTTGCGAGACTTCACTTCGCCAACGGGTGTGATCACAGCCGCGGTGCCGCAGGCAAAGACCTCAGTGATCTCACCCGATGCGCATCCGTCCCGCCATTGTTCCACGCTGATCTGTCCCTCATCAACACGCAGCCCGAGGTCAACCGCAACGGTGAGTAGGGAGTCGCGGGTAATGCCAGGTAGGAGCGACCCGGTCAGTCGAGGAGTAACGAGCCGTGCACCATCGCCGGATCCGTACACGAAGTACAGGTTCATGCCGCCCATTTCTTCGATCCACTGGCGCTCGACGGCATCCAGCCAGACAACCTGATCACAACCGTGCTGGGCTGCCTCAGCTTGGGCGACCAGTGACGCGGCGTAATTCCCGGCACACTTCGCCTCGCCGGTCCCACCCGGTGCTGCCCGGACGTAGTCGTCGGACAACCACACCGATACGGGGTGCACCCCCCGCGGAAAGTACGCTCCGGCGGGCGATGCGATGAGCAGATAGTCGTAGGCGGCCGACGGCTTCACACCCAAGGCGACTTCAGTGCCCAGCATGAATGGGCGCAGGTAGAGCGACTTGTCTGGCCCATCGGGCACCCATGCGCGATCGGTGCGCACCAGAGCTTCGATGGAGCCGAGGAACAACTCCGGCGGAAGCTCGGCCATGCCAAGTCGGCGAGCCGAGCGGGCGAAGCGCGCAGCATTCTCCAGAGCCCGGAAGGTTTTGATGCTGCCGTCAGCGTGCCGGTAAGCCTTCAGGCCCTCGAAGATTGCTTGGCCGTAGTGCAGGAAGTTCGTCGCCGGATCCAACACGAGCGGCCCGTAGGGCACCACTTCCGCGTCGTGCCAGCCCTCATCCGCACTCCAGCGCGCCCTGACCATGTGATCGGTGAAGTACTTGCCGAAACCCGGGTCAGCGAGGATGGCGTCGCGCTCGGTCACGCTACGCGGATTCGCACTCGGCTTTACCGCGATAGGCCACAACGACGTCGATGTTGCAGACTCGGCTGGCGCGGTCATAGGGCCTCCTTAACGGTCCCCCTACCGTACCGGCCGCACCAGATGTGAGCCGGCCCGCCTAACCCGCTTTAGCGTTTGCACCCGCCGCCAGAGCATCCCCGATCTGAGAGGTGCTGCGAACCGCTGAGCCGCGGCTTGCCAGATCCTCGGCAACCGCCGACTCGACCCAGCCTGAGGCCGCCGACTCACCTACATGGTCCAGCAACATTGCCAGCGAGAGCACCGTGGCCGTCGGATCTGCCTTGCCCTGCCCAGCGATATCCGGGGCTGAGCCGTGCACTGGCTCGAACATGCTCGGATTGGTGCGGGTTGGGTCGATGTTGCCGCTGGCAGCCAACCCGATCCCGCCACCGATGGCTGCACCGATATCGGTGAGGATGTCTCCGAAGAGGTTGTCGGTCACTACAACGTCAAACCGCTCAGGGTTCGTCAGGAAGAACATGGCCGCTGCATCGACGTGGCAGTAGTCGGTCTGGACCCCGGGGTACTCGGCCTTGACCCGGTCGAAGGCCCGCTGCCAGGTATCACCAGCATGAACCAAGACATTGGTCTTGTGCACGAGGGTCACCTTGTTGCGTCGACGAGTCGCTCGGTCGAATGCGTCGCGAATGATGCGCTCGGCGCCATAGGCAGTGTTGAGACTGACTTCGGTGGACACCTCATGTGGGGTGCCCATGCGCAACGTGCCACCGGCTCCGACGTAGGGACCTTCAGTGCCTTCTCGGCAGACGATGAAATCGATCTCCTCAGGTCCCTTGCCGGCCAGTGGTCCCATCACACCGGGATACAACTTGACGGGTCGCAGGTTTACGTGATGATCCATGACGAAGCGCAGGGGTAGGAGCACACCGCGCTCCAGGATGCCCGGCTTGACGGAGGGGTCACCGATAGCGCCCAGCATGATCGCGTCAAAGCCTCGCAACTCCTCGATCACGGTGTCGGGCAGCAGTTCACCGGTCGCGTTGTACCGACGAGCGCCCAGGTCGTACTCGGTGGTCTGCACCTGGAGATCGGCGGCCGGCGCAATCGCATCCAGGACCTTCATAGCCTCAGCAACAACCTCGGTACCGATGCCGTCGCCCGGTATCAGAGCAAGCGTCAATGTTCGGGACATAGTCACACCGTAGCGGCTAACCAAATGCTTCGATTGACCCGTTCACGTCAAGCCCGGAACCGATGATGCCCGTGACTCACCACACCAAGAAGCACTTATGTCAGGAACATGGAACCTGCAACCCCCGCGCGTTCCCGCATCTAGTCTGCGATACGTGATGCGAACCTCGCGTGCAGGTCTTGCCGTCGACACTCATCTTGCTGACTTTGTCGAAGATGAACTGGTACCGATTGCTGGCATCGACGCACAGGTGTTTTGGTCAGGGCTGGCTGAGATGGTTATGGAGTTTGGGCCGCGGAACGCCGAACTCCTTTCGGAACGAGTTCGCCTGCAACAGGCTTTCGACACGTGGCTCGTCAGCCGAAGTGCCAACGAACTGAGCGATGTGGCAGCCCAAGTTGAGTACCTCACATCGATCGGCTACCTGATCCCTGAACCTGAGCACTTCAGCATCACCACGGTGGGCTGCGATCCAGAGATCGGCCAAATCGCCGGGCCGCAACTCGTGGTCCCGGCGACGAATGCCCGCTATGCACTCAATGCTGCGAATGCGCGTTGGGGGTCGCTCTACGACGCGCTCTACGGCACTGATGCACTCGGGTCCTTGCCACCAGTCGGGCCCTATGACCTCCAGCGTGGCAGCACCGTTATTCAGCACGTGCGAGAACTCCTCGATCGTTACCTTCCTCTGGTTGCTGGTACCCATCGCAACGCCCGCGACTACTCCGTCCGAGATGGGCAACTGCACATCACCCAGACCGACGGAACAGTGACCGGCCTAATCGATCCCGACTCCTTTGTTGGCTACAGCGGTCAGCCGGCGCAGCCTGAGGCCGTGGTGTTCCGGCATCACGGCCTGTTGATTGAAATCTGTTTCGACGCAGCCTCACCAGTAGGGGCGACGGACCCTGCGGGTATCCGCGACGTCAATCTCGAAGCCGCGGTCACGGTCATCGTCGATCTTGAGGACTCCGTGGCTACCGTTGACGCAGAGGACAAGGTGCATGCCTACCGCACCTGGCTGGGACTTCTGGAGGGTGACCTACAAGCGCCCGTTCCAGGACGGGGGATGCGACGACTTCACTCGGATCGCATCGTCCATGCTCCCGATGGTGCGGAACTGGTGCTCTCGGGACGCGCCGTACTCCTTGTCCGCAATGTCGGGCTGCACATGTATTCGGACAGCGTGCTTGATGCGACTGGAGCTCCGATTCCGGAAGGCATTCTTGACGCACTCATCACGGTCACGGCCGGTCGGATCGACACCCGCGAAGGTGCCGGCCTGCGCAACTCCCGTACCGGATCCATCTACGTGGTGAAGCCGAAGCTGCACGGCCCAGCAGAGGTTCGTCACGCCGTGGCGATTCTCGCCGCGGCCGAACGCGTCGCAGATCTCCCGGTCGGCACGGTCAAGATCGGCATCATGGACGAGGAGCGACGCACCTCGGCCAACCTCGCCGCCTGTATTCAGGCCGCTCAGGATCGCGTCGCATTCATTAACACCGGATTCTTGGATCGCACCGGTGATGAGATCCGCACCTGGATGCGCGCTGGCCCGGTGCTGGGCAAGGAGGCAATGCGTTCAGCGCCATGGATGCTGGCCTATGAAGACCGCAATGTGGATTTGGGGCTGGCCGCCCGGTTCCCGGGCCGTGCCCAAATCGGCAAGGGCATGTGGGCGGCCCCCGACCGCATGGCCGACATGATCACCCAGAAGATCGGCCACCCCATGGCGGGGGCCAGCACCGCCTGGGTCCCCTCGCCCACCGCCGCCACCCTG
>CAZKFI010000030.1:0-28646 GCA_964551975.1 uncultured Bifidobacteriaceae bacterium
GTCGATGATCGCGACACTGCGCAAGCTGTGGAACCTCGGCAAGCCGTTCACCGCTCGAGATGCGATTGCCAAGCCCTTCGACTACGTGTTCACTCGGGAAACTCCGCGTGAACCTAAGGAGTGGGCAACGATCAACGCACGCCCGGCACCGGAGTATCACGTGAACTGGGAGTACACCAACCACTCGCTGAGCGCGTTGGGTAAGGCCGCGACGCCGGGGATCATCGCGCAGTTGAAGGCACGTGGAGTGCAGATTCCAGCTGAGGTCGAGACGCCTGGCTTCGCACTGACCCCACAGATCGCCTGGAGCCTTGTCGAGCTTGCCTCGTATCACTTGTTCCCAAGCTTGGCACCGACCCAGAAGACGATCGATTCCCTCATGGCCCAACTCAGGTCCCAAGTCGCCAAGGCCGCAGATACTGCAAAGGCCAACGCACAGCAAGAGCCTGTGGGAGTTGGTGCAGGAGCGTCGTCATGAGCTCGGAGGGAATCAACAGCAGCGACTTGGAGAGCCCCAACTACTGGCCCCACCTAGGCCTGTCGGGGCTCCCCAAGAGCGTCGTCGAGCGCATCACCGACTTCAACAATCCGAAGCAAGAATGGCGTCGGCTGTTCTCGGAAGTGATGGGCACGTTCCTGCTTCTGCTTGTGGCGGCGGGTGCCGGAATGATGAACGCGGAGTTCGGGGATCCGATCTCTCGGACGGCGGCTGTAGTCGCGCCCGGGCTCATGGTCATGGCCATGATCTTGTTCATGGGTCGTGTCTCAGGTGCGCACTTCAACCCGGCAGTGAGTATTGCGTTTGCACTCCGGGGTGACTTCCCATGGCGACGGGTTCCCGCTTATATCGTCGCGCAATTTGTTGGAGCGGTCCTGGCGGTGCTATTCCTCCAGGCGGTCATCGGCTCCTCCGCTTCAAACGGTGCGACGTACCCGGCCCAAACCACCACGCACGTTGCCGCCTTCCTCATGGAAGCCGTCCTCACGTTCGGATTGGTGAGCGTGATCCTGGGTACGGCGTCGGGTGCGCAGAACGTCGGCATCATCGGAGCTCTCGGCGTGGGTGGCTACATCGCCTTGGCTGGACTTTGGGCAAGCCCACTGTCGGGTGCTTCGATGAACCCAATCCGTTCGTTGGCGCCCGACCTGGTCGCTAATGATTTCACCGCGTATTGGGTGTACCTCGCCGGGCCACTTCTCGGAGCAAGTCTGGCCGTCGTTGCCGCGTATCTCCTACGTGGTCGCGGTGGTGGCTTGGCGGGATCAGCGGCTGCCCAAGGCGCCTTGTTTACCAACCCGAAGGATCCGCACAAGGCCTAGCGTCGGTCCCGAGGTTGCTGGCAACGCGACGCAGCGTTGGTTCGCAACCTCGGGATCCCGGCAGGGGATGAGGGAACGCCGGTCAAGGGCGGCCAAGGTCCGCGTATCGACCCGGGCGCACATTCGAGACGGTTGACTAGGGCCGTGGGGTCCACTGGGCAGCAACTGAGGACGCTCGTTATCGACGTCGTGCTCATGGTTATTGCCGGCTTCGCGCCCGCGATCGTGATGGCGCAACTGGGCTGGACCCGCCGGCGATCGTCCTGCTGGAAAGTTCCGGATCAACCGTGGATGAGGTTGCCGAAGAGCGCTTGAGTGCGACGTTGATCGGCGTAGCCGTCACCGTGCTGGTGATGCTCGCACTGGTGCCCCTCTACAAACACCTGACCGCAGATGGCGGCAGATCGCCACACTGACTCAACTCAAGATGACACCCGGCTTCCTCCGAGGAGTTTGATTCGGTGTAGGGCATGGTGCAATCACCAAAAATCTACGGGAGTCCCTCCCAGCGAACGAGGAGCCATCGATGACCGACGTTGCCGGGCTCTCCGCCATTGCGATGGTGGAACTCATCAGGCGTGGTGAACTCTCTCCCACCGAGTGCACTGTGGCGGTGCTTGACCGCATGGCTGAGTGGATTCCGGCTCTGAACCCCTTCGTTGACTTCGATCCAGACGGCGCATTGGTTCAAGCCCGAGACGCCACGGATGCGCTGACGCGCGGGACCGAGATCGGACCACTTCACGGGGTCCCGGTCACAATCAAGAACATCCAGGCAGTTCGAGGTTTCCCAACGCTGCGCGGATCGCGCCTTACCTCTCAGGAGCCGGCGCAGGACGACGCGCCCCTCGTCTGGAGACTTCGACGGGCTGGAGCCATCGTCGTGGGTACAACCACCATGACTGAGCAGGCATGGACGGCGACGAGCGACAGCACGCTCACCGGATCAACCATCAATCCCTGGCGCGCCGGCCGCACCGCTGGAGGATCGTCTTCCGGCGCCGCTGCTCTTGCTGGCGCTGGATGCGGGCCATTGCACCTAGGGACCGATGGTGCGGGTTCCATTCGAATCCCCGCTCATTTCTGTGGCGCCGTCGGCTTCAAGCCGACGTACGGACGAATCCCATATGTGCCAGTACCGAACAACGCGCACCTTTCACATGCCGGCCCCATCACTCGATCGGTCGGCGACGCTGCACTCATGACGTCGGTCATGTCGGGGCCGCATCCACTCGACTTCACAACGCTGGCCGAACCGTTCGAGCCCACGGTGCATACAGGGGACCTGAAGGGCTTGCGCATCGCATTCAGCCCCGACCTAGGCCATGCCCGAGTGGAACCGGAGGTGGCCGATATCGTCCAGCGAGCCTTGGACATCTTCATACAGGCTGGGGCGAGGGTTGAACTCGCCACACCTGAATGGGGACCGCAGGGTCCAGACATCATTCGAGCCCTGTGGGCCCTAGACGTGCTTGCGTTCATGCCGCCAGACGAGGCGACAGCGGCCCAGATGGATCCTGGCCTTGTCGCCTGCGCTCGTGAGTTTGCAGACCTGAGCGCGGTCAAGGGCGTGGCGGCGACGGGCAGTCGGCTTGCCTACGCCGCCAAGATCAACTCGTGGTTCCCAGACGAAGGGTGGGACGTGCTCATCACCCCGAGTGCCTCGGTCACCGCATTCCCTGTCGGGCGGCTCCAGCCGGAATCCTGGCCGCAGCATCCATGGGACTGGATTAGTTGGGCTGAGTTCTCCCATCCATTCAACTGCTCCCACGGGCCCGCCATCAGTGTGCCCTGCGGCCTTTCTGCAGCGGGACTTCCGGTTGGTCTGCAGATCGCCGGTCCCCGCCTCGGTGATGCCATCGTGCTGCGCGTCGCAGCAGCTTTCCTGGAATTGCAGCCATTCACCGATCGACCGACCCTGTCCGAAGGTGACCCTCAGGTGACACCGGAACCTGAGTACTTTGGGCGTTGAAAACCGTCACCCAGGCTGAAGGATTTCCATCGATATGTGATGGAATCGGTGCCTCAACTGGTTGGCTGGGCTTTGCCCATCAATGTAGGTCTTTGATGGGTCCAATAAGGAGGACACCATGGCAGCATCCACGCCGGCCGCGGCCAAGGGGCCGAAATTCCTGACGCTCGCGATCCCCTTCCTGGGCGTGTTGGGCGCACTGCAGGGATCTGCGCCCAACGTCAACAGCACCGCGCTGGTCAGTCTGACCAAGGACCTCAACATGGGGGGAGGCGAAGTCGCCCTTGCTGCCAGCATTCAGACCATTGCCATTGCAGCGTCTGTCATCACGACGGGTCTGCTGGCTGACCGAATGGGCCGCCGCAACGTCCTGATGATCGCCCTCCTGGTGAGCGTGGCGGGCAATGCGATCTCCGGTCTCGCCCCAGTGTCGGCTATTTATCTACTTGGCCAGGCAATTACCGGCGTCGGACTTGGTGCTGTCTATGGCGCAGCGTTCGGCTTCATTCATGCCGTTGCCAAGCCTGGCAAACTCGCAGCAGCGCTCGGCATCTTCGGTGCAGTGATCGGCCTGTCCACCATGATCTTCACCTTTATCGGTGGCGCCCTCGTAGGCGTGAACTGGCGTTTCGGATTTCTCGTGCTTGCCGTCCTCTCCGCTCTGGCTTTCTTCGTGGTGCCAGTCACCCTGCCGCGCATCCCAAAGCTCAAGAACGCCAGTCTGGATGTACTCGGGCAGATCATTTTGGCAGTCGGCATCATTGGCTTCCTGTACGGCGTGAGCCAGTTGGGCAGCAGCCTGACCGCGATCACGACGCTCGGGCCACTCGTAGGCGGCGCCGTCGTCTTGGTCCTGTTCTTCGTCCACGAGTCGAAGTCCAAGGGCGCCTTCTATCCCGTACACATCTTCAAGTCACCCATATTCATTGCGGCGATCCTTGCCGGCTTCGTCTACAACTTCGGCACCGCAGTGGCATTCCTGCAGACCACGAACCTTTGGCAGTACGTAACGGGAGTGTCAACTCAGGACGTGGCCTTCTGGCAGATCCCATTGATCGCCGCGGGAATTCTCGGTGCGCTGCTGACTGGTCGACGCATGGCCAAGGGCATGACGAACCGAACGGCATTGCTCATTGGCACGCTGTGCACCGTCGTAGGCTTCATCGCTCTTGCCTTGGTCGCAGAGCAGAAGTCATTCTGGATGTTCTTGCCCGGAACGATACTCGCCGGTGCCGGCCTAACGTCGGTATCCATCCCATTCGGCAACCTCATCATCAAGGAAGCTCCTCCCGCGCAGTACGGTCCGGTAACGAGCTCCCGCACCACGATCGGCCAGTTCTGGTACTCAATTGGCTTTGCCCTGGCCACCGTGATGGTGGACAAGCTCACCATGGGCGGGGTAGTCAAGAAATTGACGGACGCTGGCGTGCAACCAGACATGGTCGGTACCGCGGTCACCTCGGTGAACCAGTACGTCAAGACCGGTGATGATCCATCGACGCAGCTCGGCAAGCAGGCGCTGGCAGACGCTGCCACAAGTTACGCTGGAGCGTTCACGACTGTCATGCTTGCATCTGCTGTGCTGATGTTGGTCGCGGGTGTTGTCGGCATGCTGCTGCTGAAGCGGAACGCTGCCCGTTCCGAAGCAGCACCGCCACCCCCTAACGTCGAGGGTGCTACGCCAACCCCCAGCGCGACCTAAACGCACCTTTGGCCTGCACCGGTTTCTCTAGAGAACCGACTTCTCTATAGAGTCGCCCTAGCGATGGCGCGCTGAGATCTGAAATAGCCCAGTGCACTCTGGGGGACTTGCCGCGGCTCAGGGAGTTGGAGGCAAGTGAAAATTCATAGACGTTTCGGCCTGGTGTCGGTGATCGCCTTGGTGACGGGGGCGCTCGTTATTCCGACGGGATGGGCGACGGCGGCTCCACGGGTTGTTGAGCAGGGTGTCCCGCTGAGTGCTGCCTCGTCCTCGCTCAAGGCAAAATCTGTAGCGCGGGTGACGATGACCGCAGGTCCACGACTGCAGGTCCGGGTTGGGCCCGCCCAGCAGGGCGCAGGCGCTTGGCGATTCACCCTTGAGCGCCAGTCGGGAGGAACGTGGCGGTCCGCAGGTAACTACCGCACCTCGGGCCCGCTGGAAGAGGTACTGATCCCCGTTTCAGCAGGCACCTACCGCATCGCAGTACCAGCGCAGCTGGGATACGAGGCGATGACCTCGAAGCCACTGGACTACAGCCCCGCTCCCGAGATCACCCTGAGCCAGGCCGGTGGGATCGAGATCCAGGTAGCACCCATCAGGCAGTGGCAGGTGGTGCTGGAGCGCAAGACCGACCGGGGCTGGTCGAAGGCCTGCGGTGCGACGACCCGTGGGATGCAGCCGATCGTCTGCGCAGTCGGTGCTGGGACATACCGCGTTCGTACTGAAGCAAATGGTCGCTTCCCCCAGTACACGGGCGAGCCGTTCGACTTTGCGCCTCGTGCGCCGGCGGGTCCCGTAGACCTCGCGGTCGTTGACGCCGCCTTCTCGATTCCGGGGGCAGCGTCACGTCAGCAATTGCGGTCAGCTGCTACCAGCTGTGGCTCAGTTATGAACAAGACCGCCACCGGATTGTGGGTGGCTTCCGGGTTCCTGTCATTCGTTCCTGTGGCCGGTGATGTGTTGGCTCTCGCCACTGACGAGGCTGCGATCGTGGCTGGTGCCGCTGGGTCGAGCGCAGGCAGTGCCTGTGTAGAGGCGCAGTTCCAGGTGGTCAACCAGCAACTGGCCTTCCAGGAGCAGCAGATAGGACAACTGCAGAGTGAACTGCAAGCAACGCAGGACGCCATCATTCAAGCGGCCTACGCTGGCCAGCTTGAGGTCACCAACACCGCGGCCTACCTTTTCAACACCGCAGCCACGACGATGCAGAATGATTTCTCCAGTTTCATGGCGGACGGAGGATTCTGGTCCGGGCCGAACACACCGGCAGCCGGCGCGTCGGTATCCACGACTGCCACGAATACCCTGCTATTCGAACAGTTGGCCTCGTTTGGCGCAGCATCCGCGGGCCCGTTCACTACAAACCTCGATACCGTGAGCGGTTCGAATGTCAACATCGACGCCGCGAACACGTCTTCGCCGAGTTGCAGTGGCTCCTATATGCCACCCGTGAATGGATCTGCTTTCGACTGCTACAAGGCCGTCCTGCCGGACACGAATTCGGCGATCTACCTGCTCTACGGGGACATGTACACGCAACTTCAGGTAGCGGCAACAGCGGCTACAGCGGCAAATCAAAACGTGGTGCCCTTGTTCGACCAGTACAACCAGGGTCTCGCTGCCTTCTACGGGCAGGCCCTCGGCGTGCTGCAGCAAGGGTTCTCAATGGAGTACACGATCAACCAGACCAACCTGTACAACGGCTTGGCGTTTACGAACGGTGAAATTCCTAAGGTTGGTCAGATCGTTTCCCTTGGCGAAATACCGGGCACGTACTACTCCTACCCGGACCTAAAGGGGCAACTGAACCAAACCGCCCCGACAGCCGCCCAGCAGGTTGCGTCGTACAACAAGGCCCAGAAGGCTCTGGCACAGGTATACGCGGCTCGTGTCAACCAGCTTTACCTGCTGACGGTCGGGTACATCGTGTCGGATCCCCCGATCACCCCCCAGGCATGGCCCACGGTGAGCGCAAATCTCAACAGCAAGTATCCATTGGTCGCTGCCAGTCTCAATTACGGCGCTACCGTCGGAAAGTACGTCAAGCAACCGATCCAAATGCTGCCCTCGGCGGCAACCAATGCACAGACATGGCAGAAAAATGCCGCCCTCTATCAATATGCAGGCCTTCGCAATCTTCAGGTCTGCGCCAATAGCCTGAAGGCGTACAACCAGGCCAATGGAGCCAATGGGAGCCTGATTGGACCCGATGGCGCCCTGAACCAGACCAGTTGCCCCTCAATCCTTACCACCGCCGCGGGTAAGCCGGTCAGTGCGCCAGCGGTGAGCACCACGTACACCGACTGCGCCTCCTACGCAGGTACAGGTGGCTCTGCGGCCGGGAGTTGCTATGACGGCAACACGCTGAGCCCATACTCCAACGGCGCCACAACCGACTCGGGTGCAACTGGCATTGCCTTGGGCTCGACAGTCATCAACAACCTCCTACTGTGTAGCCACAGCGATCCCACGCTGACGCTGTTCACGGTGGGATCTGCAAATTCTGGCAACGCAGCCGGCCTTACTGAGGGCGATTCGGCGCTGACCTGCGGTAACTGGGCCGCCGTCGATGCACCAGGTTGGAGCGCGTTCCCGAAGTCGACACCGCCATTGACCTGGAATCTCTCCACTCAGTACCAGTGTCCCTCGGGGGTGTCGGCCGCGGCGATGGCTCCGTACTGCCAATACACGAGCAACTTCTGGGGACCGTTCAAGGCCTGGCAGGTTCCTTGTGACAATCAATTTGTTGTCTGCAATGTCGTATCGGCGTACTCCTACGAGTTATTCACTGTGAATTCGGGCTACTACGTCCCCCAAAATCAAAGTGTCTACTACGTGCCGTCATCGACGACCCAGCCTGTGAATATCGGCGGTCCGAACGCACAAACGAACATGGCGATTTCATCTCCATCGTGCTCCAACCTCGGATCAACGGCGGGAGCATCACTTCTGGGCTGCACCCTTGAACTGGACGGCGTCGCGTCCACCTACACGACCAACACCTACCCGGATGGATCCACAAGCCGCTCCTACATCGCACAAGCAGAACTCTCCACACTCGCCGTTGCCCTACCGAAGAATTCGGCCACGGGAACTGCTTCGGGAGGTTTTGTCCTGCCGCTGACCGTCGGTGCCGCGTGGGGGACTGACCAGACAATCAATGGCGTGGAGTACTGCTCGGGTAACTGCACCCTGGTGGAGATGTGGCTGTCCGCCAATACGAGCATCGTGGATGTGGGCTACACGGCACCGGCATCAGTCATTGATGCTTCGACAGGGGTCTGGTCGCAGAGTGGGTACATCACCGTTGCGGACGGGAGTTGTTGGAGCATCAACGTGGGTCGCAACGCGAACAACCGGGGCACGATCTCGTTCAGCCAGATCACGCCGGGGTCCCGCTGTGCGGCCTAGGGCTCTACCAACCACCGCGAACCTGCCCGTGGATCGCGAAGCATTACCGTCAGACGGTGCTCATCCTCTTACCGCCGTCTGAAGGCAAGTTCGCCCCACAGTCGGGCCCACGGCTCTCGCTGCCGTCACTTGCTTGGCCCGGACTCAGGTCCGCGCGACGTGAAATTTTGAGCGCACTGGTGGAGTGCTGTGCGTCGTCGCCGGCACGAGCTCGCAGCGCCCTTGGAATCACCGCGAAGCAGGATGCGCTCATCGAGGCAAATACGAAACTTCGAAGTGCTCCGACGGCAGCCGCGATCGAGGTGTACTCGGGCGTGCTCTATGAGGCGCTGAACTTCAGCTCACTTTCTGCGGCAGCGCGTGCTCGCGGTAACCAACGGATCGCTATAGCCTCAGCCCTGTGGGGTCTCGTTCGACCCGACGACCAAATTCCTGCATATCGATTCAGCGCAGACAGTGGTATCCCCGGTTTGCCACCTCTGCCTCAGATCTGGGCGGAGTCTGTTGGCGCGGTGATCTGCGCGGAGTCGGGCCTCATCGTCGACCTGCGCTCCGGCGCCTATGAAAAGCTCGCACCGATTCCGTCAGCATGTGCACCTCGTGCAGTCAGCATCCGGATCCTCCTTGATCGAAACGGCACGCTCAGCGTTGTCAGCCATCACAACAAGGCAACGAAGGGGCGCATCACCGCCGGACTGCTTCGCGTTGCGAAGGAACCGACTTCAATCCCCAGCTTGGTCACAGACCTGCGCAACCTGGGATACCGGGTCCAGGAGGGGCGACCGACTCGAAATGGGGTATCCACACTCGACATCATCGTCAACAATGTGTGACGGCGGTCAGCGCTCAGTATTTGACCGCAACGAGTCCTTGGTTGTGTCTCCCAGATCCTGGCTTGACAAGGGCAATGTGGGCTGGCACGCTGCTTAAATGAACAGTGTTCATTTGGAGGGGACTTTAGGCCGCTGGCACGTCGTCACTCGTCACCGTGCCGCCGTGGTCGGAGGAAGCATGAGCATGGCGGCTTTCCTCTTTGCCTTCCTTCCAGCGATACCAGCGGCGGCCCAAGTGAGCCCTGCCGCCGTGACCATTCAGGGGGGCCCAACGTCGGTGGGTGATCCGACGCCGGTCCAGCTCGACGCGGACATCTACCTGCCTGAGGTAACGCCTGCGCCTGCAGTGATCCTCGCCCACGGGTTCGGAGGCAGCAAGGAGTCTGTAGCCGAGCAGGCACATGACCTGGCGAATGCCGGATTCGTCGTGGCTGCCTACACGGCCCGTGGCTTCGGGGATTCCACTGGCAGTATCTCCATGAACTCTCCGCAGTTCGAAGTTGCAGACGCATCAGGTGTTATCGACTATCTGGCAACCCTGGCGAGCGTGGAACGAGACGCGCCCGGGGACCCGGTGGTGGGAGTGGCTGGGGGTTCATACGGGGGAGCTCTGGCCTTGATGGTTGCCGGACTCGACGAGCGCGTAGATGCGATCGCAGCGGATATCACGTGGAACGACCTAGAGTCATCGCTTTTTGGTCAGAGCATGTTGGGGACGGACGCTCCGGGTGTCTACAAGCAGTTATGGACATCCTTCTTCTTCAGTTCAGGGCTGGACTCGCCCCAGGGCAAGGCTGACATCTGTGGTCGTTTTTCCCCGCAGTGGTGCGCGGCTTACACCGAAGCCGCGACGACCGGAACCATCACGGAAGACATGCGGGACCTGATGTACCAGTCTTCGCCGGCAAGTATCACTGATCGGATCACCGCACCGACACTTCTGGGAGGTGGTCAGGCGGATTCACTGTTTCCATTGCAGCAGGTCAATGCCAACGCCGAACAGATTCGAGCAGCGAACCCTCAGACACCGGTCAAGGTTGTCTGGCATGCGCAGGGTCATGATGGGGGAGAGGATGAGACGCTGCGCCTGACTGCCCTGACGCAGTCCTGGTTCCAGGACCACCTGGCCGACGGACCCGCGGTGCCTGTCGACTTTGAAGCTTCCCTCGTTGCAAGTTCGGCGCTTGATGATCGTGATTCCGGCACAATCGATGTCCTGACGAGCCCCCAGTACCCGGGCATTGGGGGGAGCTCACAGATCGCGATCCCGATTACTGGACCACCGCAACAGATCCTGGCTCCGGCGGGCGGAGTCCCTGCAGCTGTGAGTTCGTTGCCCGGTATTGGCTCCCTGGGCGGGGTGCTGTCGCTTCTTGAAACACGCGTGGCGCCAAATCAAAGCGCGCAGTTCGTCTCCGAACCAATCGTCGAATCAACGCGCATCATCGGAGCCTCCCGCGTCAGCCTGATGGTGTCGAGCGACGTTCAACGCCAGGCAGCCTTGTTCGTTGGCCTGCGTATCCAAACGGGGGCCGGTGCCCTGGTCCTACCCAATGGACTGGTTGCCCCGGTGAGCGTCGAGCTGGGGCCTACCCCGCAGCGCATCGATGTCGAATTGCCGGCCATCGTCGCAGATGTAGCCGCGGGGGATCGTCTTGTAATAACCGTGAACACCACCGATCAGGCATTTCGTATGCCCGATACGCCTGCGATCTACACAGTCGCCCTCGGTGACGCCAATCTGGTGATTCCTCAAGTTGATATGACAAGCAGTACGCAGGGACTGCCACTGTGGGCGTGGCCGCTCATTGCACTGGGCATCTGCGTCGTGGTCCTCTTCCTGCTGTGGCTCCTGCGACCGCGTACCAGCGGAGCCTCCGTGCGCTCGGACCTGGCCGAAAGTCCGCTCGTAATCGAAGGATTGGTCAAGCAGTTCGGCAAAGGTGTGCGCGCGGTTGCTGGCGTGGATATCACTGTGCCCCGTGGCGTGGTGCTGGGGCTCCTTGGCCCCAATGGCGCTGGCAAGACCACGACGATGCGCATGGCGATGGGCTTGATTCGACCCACGGCGGGTGGCGTGTTTGTCTTTGGTGAGCGCGTGACACCTGGTTCTGCCGTCTTGTCGCGGATCGGTGCTTTCGTTGAAGGGCCAGGTTTCCTGCCGCATTTGACGGGGCGTGAGAACCTCAATCTGTATTGGCGTGCCAGCGGTCGCTCCGGTGATCCGCACTTCAACAATGTGCTGGAAATCGCCGGGTTGGGCCCATCCATAGACCGCAAGGTGCGCACATACAGCCAAGGTATGAAGCAGCGACTAGGCATCGCGCAAGCAATGTTGGGTATGCCGGACATCCTGCTCCTTGATGAGCCCACCAATGGACTCGATCCGCCACAGATCCGTGAGATGCGGCAGGTTCTGCGTGAGTACGCCAAGGATGGTCGCACGGTGATTCTCTCATCGCACCTGCTGAGTGAGGTCGAGCAAACATGCACTGACGTCGTGGTCATGCATCGGGGCACGGTCGTGGCAGCGGGAACGGTTGCGCAGTTACTGGCCGGACGCAGTGGTCAGCACCTTGAGGACGTATTCATGGATCTGGTCGGGTCTGACCACCTGGTCAACGCAGGACCGCTGGCGGAGGAGGATCGTTGATGCAGGCTTACTCGGCCCGGAAGACGCTGAGCGTTCGTGTGGAGATGATTCGACAGATTCGCCGTCGCCGCACTGCCGTGGCGTTCGGGATTGTCATCGCACTCCCGGTCGTCGTCATGCTCGCCGTGCAGTTCGGTCCATCAGCAAGTGGTCGCGGGGGCTTGGCTGACGGTGACTTCGACGTGTTCGGCCTGATGGCGTCGGGTCCATGGAACTTCGCGCTCAGCGGGCTGTTCTTTTCCTCAACCTTCTTGCTGGTGATCCTTGCCGCGATGTTCCTGGGAGACACGGTCGCGAGTGAAGCCTCGTGGTCGACTATGCGCTACCTGCTGGTTGCCCCGGTGCCACGCCGCAGATTTCTCATGATCAAGGTGATCGTCGGCCTCCTGCTGACCCTCGGCGTATTGATCGTCCTGGTCCTTGCCTCGTTCACTCTGGGATTGCTCGCGTTCGGAAGCGGCACGTTGGCTAGCCCGCTGGGCGGAACGCTCGGCGTGAGTGAGTCCACCTTGCGTCTGGCCATCATTACCGGCTACATCGCGGTGACCTTGCTCGTTCCAGCGGGTATCGCCTTCCTCGCGAGCGTCTCCACCGATGTCCCACTGGGGGCTGTAGGTGCGGCGGTGGTGATCGTCGTCGTGGCTGGAATTCTTGATGCGATCGATGCATTGGGGCCACTGCGACAGTTGCTGCCCACGAACTATGCCGGGGCGTGGGCTGATGCCCTCGGACCAACCATCGTGTGGGATCAAATGGCCATCGGCGTGGCCTACAACGTGGGGCTCTTCGTGGTTCTCGTGGGCATTGCTGTGCTGCGATTCGAGAGGAAAGACATCCTGTCCTGACGCGCAGTCAGTGTTGATGGCTCGAATGCCTGGGGGTGACCGGACGGGTTCTTTGATGCTGCCCTGACATTGCAGGAGTAGCGACTTGCCGCGATGAACCCTCCTCGATTGCGGCACCCCACCTTGGGTAGCGTGTGCTCGGGAGGAATACCTTGCGAGTTGCGAGCCTGGTGCTGGGGATCGTGCTCACCGCGTGGGTGGTGTTCACGATGGTTCAGGCCATGCTCATACCCAGGGTTCGCCGCCGTCCGGTGTCTCGGATCAGCCTGACGCTGGTCGCCTTCGCCGTCCGGGGGCCAATAATGCTTATGCGGTCCTACACCCTTCAGGACCGATGGCTCTCCGGTGCCGCGGCAGTTGCATTGCTGCTACAACTCATCGTGTACATGGCGCTGCTCATCTGCACCATGGGTCTGGTCGTGTACGGCAGCTCACCGCTCAGCCTGGGCGACTCGTTCTACCAGTCGGGTGCCACAGTGACCACGTTGGGCATTGTGCAGCCGGTTGACAACGCGAGCACGGTGGCATGCTTCGTTGCTGCATTCCTAGGCCTTGTCGTCATAGCCGTGTTTATCGGCTATCTCATGGCGCTCTACGGCAACTACGGATCTCGGGAAAGTCCGATGGCTCGACTTTCAATGCTGGCAGGTGAGCCGGCATGGGGTCCGCAGATTCTGGCTCGTTCACACGCACTCGGCCTGGCCAGTGAACCGATTCCCGGGGTCGACTCCTGGATTAGCTGGACCAGTGATCTGAGAGTGAACCAACTGGTCAATCCGGTCCTGGGGTGGTTTCGCTCCACTTCGCCTAATCGACACTGGTGCATTGCACTGCTGGCCCTGATGGATGCCACTGCCATGCGTATCAGCGTCAGTGACAAGCAACCGGACGCTCAGAGCGTCATGCTGATCACTGAGGGCACATTGACTCTAGGGTGCTTGGCGGACCATCCGGTAGCTAGTGCGCCGCGGACCTGCAATTGGGATCTGGAACGTGTACTACTGAACCCGGACTCTGTTGACGGTGGGGCTGATCCAGCACTTACCCGCGAAGAGTGGGACCACGCAGTCGACTACCTCGTGAGCGTTGGAATCCCGGCGCCCCAGGATCGAGAACGTTCCTGGCGGCGCTTTGCCACCATCCGTAGCTACTACGCACCAATGGCTCTAGACATTGCGCGCACCATGTGCGCGGTACCCGCACCGTGGTCTGGCTCACGGAGGCCGGCATTGCCTGTTCAGTGGCCCGAGTTGGCCCAGTCCAACGCTGGACGGTCAGCATGATGACTGCGCTTGCCCTGGCGTCTGAACCACCTAATCCTCTCCCCTCCCTTCCCGTGTGGCTTGAGTTGGCCGCCATGACGCTGAACTGCTTCTTTGGTGCGCGACTTGCCCGGGTTCGTGGGATACCGGTTGCCGGGACGTTGATTGCAGGGATTTTCGTCGGTCTCGGTGGCGGCATCTTCCGAGACATGATGCTGAACCTGGAACCCACTGCAATTGCCGTGTGGTACTACATCCCGGCAGGTCTACTTGCGGGTCTGATTGCAGGTTTGCTGCCAAAGAAGTTGGCTGGATTCGACACACCATTGCTGGCGCTCAATGCATTCGTGCTGGGTCTGCTGGTCACCATTGGTGCGCAGAAAGCATTGTCCTACGACGCGCCCATCGTCTCAGCGATGTTCCTAGGCGTCATTACAGCCTCATTCGGCGGATTCCTCGCTGACACCATGGAGGGTCAGCAGGCAACGATCGCGAAGCAGGCGCATTGGGTGCTCTCCGCACTGATGACCGGTTCGGCGGTCTTCGTACTGCTATCAGTCTCGACGAACTTCATCATTGCCGAGATCGCCGGTGTGGCGACAGTCCTTGTCTTGCGCTTCTTCAGCCAGTATCGCGATTGGCCGTCCCCCTTTTGGCCGGGGCAGCGACCTGAGAAACGGAGTAGTACATGACTCGCGTCAGCGAACCATTCATGGTGGCAGCCGTGGAATTCAATCCCGAGATCTTCGAATTCGACCGAAATGTTGAACGCGCCTGCCAGGTAATCGAGGAGGCTGCCACCCATGGGGCACGGCTCATCGTGCTTCCGGAGGCCGCGTTTTCGGGTTATATATATCGTGATCTCGATCAATTCCTGCCGTACATGGACGAAGTGCCGGGCCGTGGCACCGAGGCGATTTCCGCCATTACGGCAAAGCACAACTGCTACGTGGCTGTCGGTATCGCGGAGATTGATCGTGCGACGGGTCTGACGTACAACACGGGTGCATTGATTGGGCCGAAGGGCTACATCGGCAAGTATCGCAAGAATGGCCTGAACCCTTCGGACATCCTGTGGTTCACGCCAGGAAACACCGGATACCCGGTATTCGATACCGACCTAGGTCGGATCTGCATGATCATCTGCTACGACGACACCTACTGGGAACCTGCACGTCTCCCTGCGATCAAGGGCGCCGACCTCATCGCGTACATCTGTAGCTCCGATCGCGTGCTTCCTCGCCTTGGCCAGGAGGCGAAAGCGAACCACTCCACGATTGCAGCAGTACAGCAACTCTGCGCCTGGAACGGCTTGGCCATGGTTGCGGCTGATCGCAACAATGCCGAAAGCAATCCCACGACCGGTATCACGGTGACCTACGGTGGGAGTGCCTCGATCTGGCAGGCGGACGGACGTCGTATCGCGCATGCTCCGGCGACGACGGCGAATAACACTGTGAGTAATCCCGGAACGATCCTCTATGGACAAATTGACCCAGATTTGTTTGATAACGATCAAAAGGCGTCACTAGCTCGGCGACGCCCGGAGTTGTACGGGGATCTCGCATTCTTCAAGGCACCAACTGATCCCAAGGCTTCGAGTCAGTCACACAGCATTGCTGCGACGGCACTGCAGTACCGAGTACGGTCTGCAGATTTCGAAGGCAACGTGGGCCGAGCTAACGAGCTCATTGAGCAGTTGACGATCGCGGATGGACTCCTCGTACTCCCAGCCTTTTCGTTCAGCGGTATCCCGGCTGATGCCGAAGGAGCTGCGAGTCTTGCCGAAACGGGGGAGGGGCGCTCAGTGCAAGTAGCCGCCGACTTCGCCGCCCGGACTGGACGCCACGTCGTGGTCAGTCATGTGGAGCGTGACGGGAGCCAACTGTTCCACGCTGCGGTGCTTGTGGATCCCCAGGGTCTTGTCGTCGGACGCTACCGGCAGACGCATGTGGATCCAGCGCTTCAGGCTTGGTGCACCGCAGGTGATGATCTGCCGGTTTTCGACACGGCAATTGGGCGCATCGGACTCATGCTGAATGAGGATGTTCGTTTCCCGGAGGTCAGTGGGGTACTGGCGGTACGCCGCGCCGATCTCATAGGTGTGTGTACGCGCTGGGACGCGACCTATGGTGGTTACCTGCACGATGCCGCGGGTCTATTTGCCAATCAATACCCCGCGAACACGATGTGTCTGTGGTACGCGATCGCCAAAACCTCCCAGGCCTACACCATCGTTGCCAATGCCGTTGATGATGGAGCACAGGGGTCGAGTGGAATCTTCACCATCAATCCGGTCGATTCCCACGAACCGCCGGTGGTGGGGTCAGTGGATACCGCAGGTGCAGTGACAGCGGAAATCAACACACTCGGAAATGCGGATTGGTGGATGAACCAACAGCGCCTCATAGGTGGCCGACGTGCCGATCTCGCGGTACCGGCCATGCTGCCAACGGACTCCACCGCGTTCCAAACCTGGCAGAGGAGTCCGGGATGGAATAGCTCTGGGTGGACCGCTTACGTCAATGTGTCGTGACTCATTGGCGATAACTCGATGACTTCACAGGTGATCATGTTCATCCGGCATGCCGAAAAGCCAGGTGATGACGGTCCACCGCACGGTGTGGATCAAGATGGTGAACGTGATCCACACTCGTTGTCGGTGCGTGGCTGGACGCGGGCTGGAGCCCTAGCGGTCCTGTTCGCACACCCGCCTGCCTCCCTAGAGTCAAGGGTTGTCACGCCCGAGCGCATCGTGGCGACGAAATCAACTCCCGAGTACCGGAGCAAGCGAGAAAGGCATACGGCAAAGCCAACCGCCCACCGACTGAACCTCACAATCGATAGCGATTACGGTCACGCGGACAGTCAGGCGCTCTGCCAGTCGATCCTTTCGGATTCTCGACCGACCCTGGTCGTCTGGCATCACGGTTCTCTAGTAGATCTGATTCAGCAGTTCCCGGTAGCAAACCGTGGCGATCTTCCGCAAGTTTGGCCCGAAGATCGCTTCGATCTGATGTGGGTACTTGTTCGCGATGCTGGCGAGGCGAACTTCCACTTCACGGCAATCGCCCTAGAGCTCTTGCGCGGAGATTCACCAAGTACGAACCTTTAAGGCTAGGGTCCTGCCAAAGAATCGCCGCGAGGGTGCCTGCGCATTCCTGGAGGAGCCGAAATATGCCAAGTCGCAATGGCTATATGTTGTCTGGAGGGCTCGCCAAGCGTGGCTACGACTGGTGGTGGCATTCCCTCACGGCCCACCATGAGGCTACGGGAGAACCCCGAGGCTTCTTCTTCGAGTACTTCGTCGTAAATCCCGCCCTCGGGGGCAAGGAACCAATTCTCGGTCAGCTTCCGGCAAATAAGTCAGCTGGCTGCAAGCCCTCATACGCCATGCTCAATGCAGGGACCTGGGGGAGGAATCCGCTTCAAATCCACAACTACTACGGGGTGGATCAGGCTGCGTTTAGCACTGAGTGCCTAGATACTCGCATTGGTGAGGCAAGGGCGACTGAGACGGCACTGTCCGGGCGAGTCGTAACCACGAAGGCCGATGCGAGCGCCCATCCCGAATGGATGTCAGATGTGGGTGAGCTTGAATGGGACCTGACTGCGGACAAGCGAATCACCTACAACCTTGGTTACGCCGCCAGTTGGCCATTTCGCTGGACTCGCGCGTTTCAGATGTTCTGGCATGTTCAGGGAGTCAAAACCGAGTATGCAGGGACGATCACACTCAATGGGCAGCGTTATGTCGTCGAACCGAGTAAATGCGCTGGGTATCAGGACAAGAACTGGGGTGAGGATTTCACGAACCCTTGGATCTGGTTGAACTGCGCCAATTTCACGGCTGCCGGCAGCGACAAGGTTTTGCCGCTTACCTGTCTTGACGTGGGCGGTGGCACCCCCATTGTTTTCGGACGCAGACTACGCCGCAAGCTCATCATCGGCTTCTATCTTGAGGGCCGGCTCTACGACTTCAATTTCTCTAAATTCTGGACCCGTCCAGGTCAACGCTTTGACTGTCGTGCTGATGGCGAGGTTGTTTCATGGGAAATTGAAGCCTGGACTACCCGAGCACGCATTGAAATCGCGTTTACCTGTCTTAAGTCAGAAATGCTGTTCATGATCTACACAAATCCCGATGGTGAGCGCAATCATCGGGAACTGTGGAATGGAGGCAATGCTCGAGGCATCGTGCGACTGTATGAGCGGAAGTCAGGGCAGGAATCGCTGATCGGAGAATTCCACGGAAGTCACGGAGGCGGCGAGTTCGGTCAGTACTGAAGAATCACTCCATCGCATACGTATCCCGTTCTTATTTGCTTGCACTGTAGACACGCACCCGGTTTGACAATGCTGGGCGACTAAGACCCAGGGCATTGCGAGCCACGACCTCAAATCGATAGATAACTCCAGGACGCAGTCCGGCGATCTGGCAGGTAGTGGTGCTTGTTGTGCAACTGCCGCCAATGGGAAGACTGGTGACCCGGTAGTCGGTAATCGGACCGCCGCCCGTGGATGTAGGCGGGAGCCAGGTGATGCGGGCTGAGGTCGTGCCGGGAACAGCAGACACCTGCCGCGGCCTGCTGGGCACACTGGGCAGTGACAGCACTGAAATCGTCCCATCACCAAAATTTGGCACGAACAGGGTGGTGCCGTTGGCGCTGAGAGCACCGGCCTTTGGCTGGTTTCCGACCGCAACCGTGGAAATCACGGTGTTGGTCGTAGTGTCAATGACCGAAACGCTGTTGGAGTCCTGGTTTGACACATAGACACGGGTACCGCGCGGGTTGACCTGTGGGGGGTAGGGATTTGAGCCAACCGGGATTGTTGCGATGACGGTATTGGTGCTGGTATCGATGACTGACAGGGTGGATGAACTTGAGTTGGATACGTAGAGTCGGGATTCTTGAGGGTTGAGAACGGCATCCCACGGATCCAGCCCTACGGGAATTGTGGTGACAACGGTATTGCTCGTGGTGTCGATGACCGAGACGCTATTACTGCCATTGTTGGCGCTGTAAAGGCGAGTACCGGCGCGATTCAGCGTCGGGCGGAAGGGGTTCGCGCCAACAGGGATTGTGGCTATCACCGCACCGGCTGCTGTGTCGACGACTGAGATAGTCCCGGAAGTGTAGTTCGGAACGTATAGGCGTGCGCCAGTGGCATCGATGACCGTCGTATTCGGAGCCGTGCCAACGGGAATCGTGCCGAGGACGACGTTGAGGTTGGTGTCAATGACAGAGACCGTGTTTGAGCCGTTATTGGCAACGTACATGCGCTTACCGTCTGGATGCAGTGAGGGTGCGTACGGCATTGAGCCAACAGGAATGGTGGAAAGGACGCTGTTTGTCGCGGCATCTATCACCGACACGGAGTTCGAACCGATATTGCTCACATAGACCCGCGAGCCAGATGGATTGATCACCGGTGGAATGGGGTTTTGTCCAACGGCGATGGTGGCAGTGACCCTCAACATTGACGTGTCGATCACGGACACAGAATTGGACCCATCATTGGCTACATAGAGGGTGGTGCCCATCCCGTTGAGTCGGGGTAGAAACGGTTGTGATCCAACGGTGATCGTCGTCGTTACCTGAGGCTGGCTGGGAGGGGCAGCGCCCGCTGCAGGGACGCCAAGGCCAAGTGCGACAAGACTTACCAGTACTGCACTGCCCCTGACCCTCGCCCTCGACCATGCGCTGGAATTGGAGTCGCGTGTGGCTGGCGAGCCGCCAGCCAGTAGCGCTGGATGCTCGGATCGAGATATCTCCGAACGAGTCTTATCCGAACGAGATATCTCCGAACGAGACTTATCCGAACGAGTCTTATCCGAACGAGCCATGGGTACGCACCCTCCGTCATCGCGACTTCTGCCGGTCCCAAGCTCCGCTGGACAATCGAAGCGGGGCCCCGAAAATTTCCCTGCACAGGAGTGTCGAAGTGACTGATTCCTGCGCAACCTAACTCGTGGAGCAACCTAGCACTGATCACGACTGTGATTCCCAGCGACCGAAAGCGCAGCTATCTGGCAGACTCCTGTCCCTGAGGTCGATTCGGCCCATCCTTGGAGGTAGCGGTCGGATGCGGACGTGTGAACGGCTGGGCAGGTGCCGAGTGGAGTCATCGCGAATGGATCAACGTGAGTGAGCGGGTCCCAGCGTGGCTTGCTGATCGCACATTTTCAGCTGTTGACTGGTCACTGGACGCACTCCTTGAGCTAAAGGGGGACCGACGGATCAGCGTGGTAGTTCCGGCACGTAATGAGGCAGCGACCATTGGGCCAATTGTTGCTGCTATCAGGACTGACCTCGTGGACAGTGCAGCGTTGGTCAATGAATTGATCGTCATCGATAGTGATTCAACAGATGACACAGCGATGCAGGCGTGTAACGCAGGTGCGGTTGTGCACACGGTGGCCCAGATACGCCCGGAACTGGGCTGGTTTCCAGGTAAAGGCGAGGCGATGTGGAAGTCACTTTTCGTGGCGACCGGAGACATCATCATCTTCATTGATGGAGATCTGACGAGTTTTTCGTCGGAGTACGTCCAGCGGTTGGCCTGGCCGCTTCTGCAGTACGAGAGCATTCAACTCGTCAAGGGTTTCTATCACCGAGATCTCGCGACCATGGTTGACGGACTCGCCCAGGGTGGCCGAGTTACCGAGTTGACCGCACGCCCCTTACTCAACCTGTGGTGGCCGGAACTCGCAGGTGTTATTCAGCCGCTCGCAGGAGAGTGGGCAGCACGCCGAGACCACCTGATGACGCTTCGCGTTCCCTGCGGGTACGGGGTCGAATTCGCGGTGCTCGTGGACACATTCGAGCGTTGGGGACTTGATGCACTAGCGCAGGTTGACCTGGGGAAGCGCACTCATGTGCATCAGGATCTGGCGAGCCTCGGTGCGATGGCCGCCGAGATCATTGCTGCAGCCAGCCTTCGCCATTTCAACGAATCTGCCCACGTTGATGCTGAGATCGTGCACCCCGACCCCGCGAGTCCGGATGCATGGGAGCGCTGGGCAACCATGCCAATCAACGCAGTCGAGCGGCCCCCTGTGGTGGGCTTGCCTTGATTGCACTCCCTGGGGCGAACGTATGCCGATGAAACTCGGTCGCAGAGTATTCGCTGACGAACAACTCCTCGTCATGGCCATCGTCAATCGGACACCGGACTCATTCTTCGACAAGGGCGCATCCTGGCGAGATGAAGCCGCGATGGATCGTGTGCACCAGGTGGTGGAGCAAGGGGCCGACATCGTCGATATTGGTGGAGTCAAAGCAGGTCCGGGAGAGTATGTCTCGGCCGCCGATGAAGCGCGACGCGTCATTCCATTCCTTGAGGCCGTCCGAAGCGAGTATCCGGATCTCGTTCTGAGTATCGATACGTGGCGGCATGAGGTTGGCCGCGCTGCCTGCGAATCAGGTGCGGATGTGCTCAATGACGCCTGGGGAGGGGTGGACCCAAAGTTGGCGGAAGTGGCCGCAGATTTCTCCGTGGGACTGATCTGCACGCATACCGGAGGAGCTGCGCCACGTACCCGACCGCACCGAGTGGCCTATACCGACGTGATGGCAGACATCATCCGTTCTACGACCGCGTTGGCAGACCGAGCTCAAAGCCTCGGTGTCCCGCACGATTCCATCGTCATTGACCCCGGACACGACTTCGGAAAGAACACTTGGCATTCATTGGAGGCCACACGGCGTCTTGCGGAAATGGTGGCAACAGGCTGGCCGGTGCTTGTCTCGGTCTCCAATAAGGACTTCATCGGCGAAACCTTGGATCGACCAGTTGACGAGCGACTCGTGGGAAGCCTGGCCGCCGTCGCGGTAACGGCCTTTACCGGTGCCCGCATCTTCCGGATGCACGCCGTAGCGGAAACCCGTCAGACACTGGACGTGGTCGCTTCGATCCTGGGCACGCGTCCACCCGCTCGGGTGGTGCGGGGTCTGGCATGAAGGCTCATACGCGATGAATTCGCTTCTGGTCGGCGCTGTCCTCATTCCAGCTGCGCCGGCGCTCGTTCCAGCACTCGGTGGATCCCACCATGCGGCGAATAGTGCTCACCAAGCAGTCATGTCGGTACTGGCACAGTTGCTTGAGCAAAGGCCCGACGAAGTGCTTGTCGTCGCAGAGGGAACCACCACAGGCGAATGGGGCGGGTCGAGCAGTTGGTCTTTGGAGCGATTCGGTGGCCTCGCCAAACACAGGGAGGCGACATCGCAGTCGGTGCTCCCCGCGTCGCTGGCGGTTGGCGCTGCCTTAGTGACCGAAGGTGGCTGGCGGGGCCCAATGCGGTTCATGAGCCTGCCGGCCGCTGTGACTGCGATCCAAGCCCGTGAGGTAGGTCGGGAGATATCTGGCCGATCAGTAAGGATGGGGCTTGTTCTGTTAGGTAATGGCAGTGCTCGATCAACCGAAAAAGCACCGGGTGCCCTCCATCCAGATTCTGAGGCGTTCAATCGTCAGCTGCACGAAATGGTGATCAGCGGGGACGTTGAAGCAATGATGTCTGTCACTGCAGAAGAAGCCATGGAACAGTGGAGCGATATACGCATCCCACTCCAGGTGCTGGTTGGTACCAGTGAAGTGCTCAGCCTGCACGGCAGGTCGATCTTCACACAGGAATTCATGGGGGTGTATTACCTCAGTGCATTGTTTCTGCCCTATGAAGAAGGTGGCACCCCTCTTACCGGAACCGACCATGATTGACGCTCTGCGATGAACGCACTACAGCGGCGCGTGACCCTGGCCATCTGTCTCATCGTCGGGCTATCGCTGCTGATGGCGGCTGGGCTCACCTTTCTCGTTGCCCCGATGTCGGAGAGCCTCGACCTCAGTGACGAGGTCGTGGAGAATCTGTTGGCGATTCCCAGTGTTGCCTCGCTTCTCGTGGTGTTCTCAGCGGGACAACTTGGTGATCGACTGGGCCAGCGCAGGGCGCTGGTTGTTGCGGCCATCGTCTTCATCGTGGGCGCTGGAACCCTCGCATCAGCACAGGGTGCGGTGGCAGTGGAGATCGGACTTGCCCTGTGCGCAGCTGCAGCCATCACGATGCAGATCGTCGGAGTGAGCCTGCTCCAGCGGACAACCGTAGATGGCCCCGCGCAGGTGTCAGCCTTCACCACCTACGGGATGATTTTCCCGGTCGCGTTCCTTGTGCTCCCGGTGGTGACAGCTGGAGTCCTTGGCTTGGCAAACTGGCGCGTAGTTCCCGTGATCTGGATGGCTGCCGGGCTGCTCATCCTGGCTCTCTCCATGGCCCTCTTGGAGCGGCAACCCGGCGTACCCAGCCGCGGCGAGTGGTTAACGCCGATTTTCGCCGGCATTGCCTTGGCGGGTATCGCCCACGTCCTGTCGGAGCTGGGTCAAATTCGCACGGACGGCCGCGCAGTTGTCGTGGGCTTCACGGTCTTCGCGGTCGCCGCAGTGCTGTGTGCGATTGTCTACCGCCGCTCAAGTGTCCCGAGTCTGTCATTTGCGCCGATTCAGGGTGCGATGCTCCGTCCGCTGCTCGTGGGGGTCGGCCTGGCATCCCTAGTGGGACTGCTTACCTTCATCAGCATCGCTCTGGAGTACTTCTACGACCTCACCCCATTTGAAGCATCACTGGCGGTGATTCCTGCCCAGTTGGGGTCAATCCTTGGCGCGAAGCTGGTCGCCACCTGGGTGATACGTCGGTGGGGTGGTGTCCGAGCTGGCCGCTACCTCATGGCCGTCATTGCGGTGGCGATGCTGCCCTTGATCTTCGTGCAGGTGGGTAGCCCGGCATGGTACGTGGTGGGGACCGCGTCGCTGTTCAGTGCGGCTGGTATGGCCGCCCTGACGGTGCTCAACACCGAGGTCATGCGGCGAGCACCACGAGAAAGCACTGGAGCGGTGTCGTCATTTCGCACAGCCGCAAGCTCGATCGGTGCAGCACTCGGGGTTGGTCTTTTCGGCACCATCATCATCTCCAGCGTTCAGGTAGATGCGGGTGAATCCGATGTGAGCGCAGCTCAACTCGTCCAACTAGCCGCCAGTCTTCGGCTGGTCGGCGTTCTCGCCAGCGCCGTGGCCCTCACCGGCTTTGCGCTGCTGACTTTCGCCGATCGGCGAAGCAGGGGGCAGGAGGCTGAACTCGCGCGCTAGTCTGGCGAGGGTTCACCAGTTAAGCAGTGGTGATTCGCGAAACGCTATGGATCTTGGAATGAATGGGAAAGGATGAACCGTGAACGGGACGATCAAACGAACAGTCCGGCACCTTCGGTGGACCACCGGGGCGGTTGCAGCATTGTCGACCGTTGTCGCCCTACTGACAGCACCGGCCGCCCAGGCCGATCCCAGAGGCGTGTTCATCTGTTTGGCGAATGCCTCCGATCAGCCGATACGAATCCTTTGGTCGATCAATCGGGGAAGCTCTGATCCTGGACCCTCGAGTCTTGCTCCCGGAGAACGGCGTTGCGCGGAGTCCACGCCAACACTCGGGGTAATCCTGCGGCCCGGTGAAGAAGCGATCGGGCGCCAGATGGCATGGCGGGTATGGGGACAAGGGAACTCCGTGGTCATCACTGAGGGTGCCAACGCGGATGGGTTATGGGTCTCGTGGCGCACGCGGGCAAACTGGCAGGGGATCGGCGTGAATGACACTCGCCAGGTACGAGTCCCGGCATTGGGTGGGGGTACGGACGGCAAGTGGAAGTTCTGGTTGAAGCGCTTCGCAAATAATGAGAATGTCGGAGGCGGAATCGACACATCGGGAAATAGCTGGATCCGATACCTAGTGACGGTCAAGGCTGTTGAGTAGTCCCGGCCGGAACTTGGATTTCACCCGTGCTCGATGATGCACTCGAACAGGCGCGGACGCGATTGCACCAATTGCTTTCCGGTCATGGTGCTGTAGATCAGAGCAGAGCGGCGAGTCGACTCTTCGCCGGGGACTTCACTTCCAGCGCCACCGTAGGTGAGGAATTCGGTAACAGTCACCTAGGCCTGGGTGTCATGCAGGACATTGCAGGTGAGGTCGTGAGTCTGCACGGGGTGACCTGGCGCATCCCAGCAGACGGTACGCCGCAACGGGCGGCAGACATGGAGCGCCTGGCCTTTGGGATCGCCGCCCACGGCGGACGCCGACACAGGTTGGCCATCGCCCCCGGGGCGAACTTCGCAGCCGTCTCCAGGACGATCGACCGATATCTGGAGGCCAGTCAGCATGTTGCTGACGAAGTCATCTGCGCGGTCGAGATCACTGGGACCTTCCACGACGTCCTCCTGCGGACGGTAGCGCCACCGGCGTTCGAGGGAGAAGACTTAGCGAGCATCATCGAGCATGAGACGCGCTTTTCCTTTGCCGAGTGGCACGGATCTGCGGTGGGGTTTCGCTTTCCGGATCTGCAGAGTGGTATCACTCTTCCGGGCCTGCATCTGCACGCCATCAGCAGCGACGAGCGCAGTGGCGGTCACGTTCGAGAGTTGACCGTGCAACACGTCACTGCCAATATCTGGATTGACGAGTTCCACAGCCCCCGTGAATTGCCTGATCGATCTACGACCGTGTAAGGCTGCCGCTCCACTCATCGAAATCGAAGACCGTGACAGTCAGGGCGAGTGGTTAGATTGCGCCATGTGCCATCAAACTACGTGCAAATTGTGCAAAAAGACGACTTGGGCCGGATGTGGGCAGCATAAGGATGATGTGATGCGCGGCGTTCCAAAGAACCAACGCTGCGTCTGCACTCCAGAGCAGAAGGAGGCCGCACGCAAGCAATCATTCTTTGGACGCCTTTTCGGCTAGGTGTGCGGCGGCAATTCGCACAAGGTGGTACTCGAGTGGACGGATCGAAGGAGTTCAAATGAGCCTTGCGCTGCCCGCCCACCTCGTGGAGCCCGTTGTTGGTGCCCTATTTGCGGGGGTTGATGTTGCAGGGGGACCAACTCCCGAGCAGGTCAAGGTTCTGCAGGCCATTGCCTCAATTGTGTGGTCGCGTCCTGACCTTGATGTCATCCGCGTTCGACGAGTTGGGCCATACGAACTCGCCGACTTGCTGGCCGAAGATGACCATCGACAGATGTTCCATGAACTCCACCTGACCCTAGAGGCGTGTCGACATCCGCAGTGCGATGAGCAGGTTGGTGCCGTTGAGTTGTATGCCGAGTGCCTCCAGGCCGACGGCGAAGACCTTGTGATGTTTCGGACGCTCGTTCGAGATGGTGTCGAGGCTGCAGCTGCTGACTATCAGCGCTTCCTCTCAGTGAATCTCCAGGAACGTAGTGAGCCCAGTTTGAGGGCAATTCCCATTGATCCGTCACACCCCGAAATTGAGCTGGCGCAAAAACTTGAGGCGTTCGCAGAATTCGCTCCAGACTCCTTAGGTCGGGCCTACCTGGATTTCTATGCGCGATTCGGGCTGACACTGCCAGGGGTAGACCCATCGACGATTAATCACTTCTTCGTCGCGCATGACATGACACACACAATTGCCGGTATTGCCACGACCATTCCAGGTGAAGTGGCCCTGAGTGCCTTCCAGTTCGCGATGCACAACAATCGGATCAACAGAGCGGCGCTTCTGGCATCGCTCGTGGCCCATGAGGCAGGATTTGCTCACCCACAGCACCTGAAGCAGGCCGACTCTGCAGTGCTGGCAGACCCGGGCGCAGGTGCTCTCCTGGCACAGGAACTCGCTCGAGGGTCAGGGTGCCGAGGTGACTTCTCGTTGATCGATCATTTCGACCTCGCACCCATGCGCCTAGCCGATGTCCGTGCAGAGTTCGGTGTAGGGGCGCCCGCACATCCAGACGATGGTCATCACTTTCGGTGGTAGCTGAGGTAATTAGCTAGGCGCGTTACCGTGCCCTCGATATCGTCAACGGTTGTGCGTGGATTGATGATGCACAGTCGAAAGACCGTGCGGCCGCGCAGCACGGTGCTGGATGCGGCAGCAAAGCCTTCAGCATTGAGTTGTGCGATCGCATCGCGATGATCGGCGTCGGAATGATCACGACCGGCAAAGGTGACGATGCCCAGTTGCGCGGGTGTGATGATCTCAAGGCGGGCGTCATCCTCAATGAACCGTTGGGCGTATTCAGCAAGGGCAATGCCTCGATCAACTGCCTGCTGGAGTGTGGGCAAGCCGTATGCCCGAAAGGTTAGCCACAGTTTCAAAGCGCGACTTCGGCGGGTGAGTTCCAGGCTTCTGTTATGCAGGTCAATGTGTTCACTCCGCAAGTCGGCGAGATATTCCGGGTGCATGGCGAAGGTTTGCTCCAGTGCTCCTGGATTTCGAACGAAGAGACAGGCGATGTCGTATGGCTGGAAGAGCCATTTGTGGGGGTCAGTGACGAAGGAATCAGCATGCTCAAGCCCCGGCATGGCCGCGCGTCCGCGGGCAGAAAGCGCTGCAGCGCCGCCGAACGCGCCATCGACGTGCAACCAGAGTCCCTCATCTTCACAGATCTCGGCAATCACCGGGAGCTCATCGACAGCGCCAGTATTGGTGGTGCCGGCCGTGGCGATCACGATCGCTGGTCGTAAACCGGCAGCTCGGTCGGCAGCAATTGCGGCGCGAAGTGCACTGGGTGAAAGACGAAGCCGTTCATCGGTGTCAACAACGCGGATGGCATCGTCAGGCTGGCCCATGGCTCGCAGGCCGCGGGGAATTGAGGCATGAGTCTGGTCAGAGAGGTAGACCACACCCGGACCCTGCATCTGGCGTGCGACCACGAGCCCGTTGATATTGGCCATGGACCCACCAGACAGCAGGATTCCCTCACTGTCTGCCGCTAGGCCTAGTGAGTCGCGTAGCCATTCAAGTGCCACGAGTTCGACGGTGGTCGGACCAGAGCCGCCTCCCCACGATGCAGCCACCGATTGCAGGCCGGTACCCAACCAGTCTGCGAGGATTCCTGGGAATGAGGAGGGCCCGGCGACACGGGCGAAGTAGCGTGGGTGGTCACCGTGCTGCTGATAGGCCAATGCGACATCGGCCAAGGTGTGCAGGTCCTCCGCCAGATCATGGGGCATAGTGGGGATCGCACCACCGAGCGTTGCTCGAAGCGCTTGCGGATCACCCTCCCTGATCGCGGGCAGCAGATCAAGATCAGTCAAGTGGGCAATAGTCCGATCCACGATGGCGTAACCCAGACTGCGCATCTGCTCAGGATCGATGCGCAAGATGTCGGGAGGTACGGCAAGTCCCGGATCAGCGTGCTGGGGCAGGTGGCTCACGAGGTGAAGATAGCGAGTCGATTCCCTGCCGCTCCGTATGGGTGCAGAGCGGTGTTTGGTCGCGCAGTACCCTTCGTGGGTGCCGTCTCGCAGTGGTGACCGTTCTGCTTATTTTCCGGCCATTGAAGCCAAATACGGCAAGCCAATGAAGTACTGGTTCACGCGCATGAAGGTCGTAAGCGATAAGAAGTACCCTGAGCAGGTCGCGTTCTTACGAGAGAACTTCGGCTTCACTCGCGAACATGCCAACGCCCTAGTGCTGTATACGCGGGGCTCAACGACATCGAGAAGATTCGATTCCGTCGATGAGTACTTGGCACCGTTTAGTGCCGTGCAGCAGAAGACCGCGAGGGCAATCCTCAAGGCGATTACGAGTCGCTACCCGCAAATGGAAACCGTCATGGCTTGGAATCAACCTATGCTCAAGCTCGATAAG
>CAZKFI010000031.1:0-2447 GCA_964551975.1 uncultured Bifidobacteriaceae bacterium
TGGCGAGTACAGATCTGTGGATCGCTTAGTCCAGGTAAGCGCATCGGAGGAGCTCCTGCCGGCATCGTAGGTGAAGAGACCTGCCAAGATGCCGGAATTCATCACCGAATTCATTGCGTTTGCACATCTGGGCGGGCTCCGGGTTAGCCTGCCTCTATGTCATCTCTCAACCGTCGGTTGCAGTGACTAGGCCCGCAGCGGGAAGGCCCGTTGCATCCTTCGTCACGAGCATGACCAGTGTGATCCTCTCGCCGATCATGCTCTGGCTGGAGGTGGTGGCTCTGCTCTTCTCCTCCATGGTGGTCGCTGAGCCGGCGAACCCGCTCTTCGTGAAGGCGATCACCGTGGTCGTTGTCGTGGTACTGGGACTTCTCGCGCTTGCTCTGCCGGTTGCAGGCCTTGTCATGGGAAGCCGAGCACGCAAAGTGGCTCAGGTTGAACCCCACACAGGTGCCGGTATGGCGCTTGCCGCTGTGGTGATTGGTGGCGTCGTCAGCGCAGTAGTCCTGCTAGTTCAGGGCTACCTGGTGCTCTGGGCTGCCGGTGTCTGCAGCCTGGAAGGCTGCTAACAGCGATCAGTGGCGCACTCCACGCGCTTTGCACGAGCTACTCTCAATGCCTCCTGACCAGTGCCGGTCACAAGGTCACTTTGGATCGCAGCTGCTCGAGGATCGACGAACCGATGCCGCTCACTTCCCCAAGCTCTTCAAGGCTGCGAAACGGCCCGTTGCTCTGACGCCAGTCAACGATGCGCTGAGCTAGGACCGGGCCAACACCGGGCAGAGCTTCGAGTTGGGCAGCCGTTGCGCCGTTGATGCTCAGGAGTGACCCAGCGGCTCCCCCGGATCCTTGAGCGCCGCTCATTGCAGCTTGGCCACCCTGATTGACCCCAACGAAGATCTGCTCGCCGTCAATGACGAGCCTGGCGAGATTCACCGTGGCCAATGCCTTGGCCGACTTTGCACCGCCCGCTGCGGCGATCGCATCGTCAACGCGCGCTCCGGTCGTAAGCCGCACCAACCCGGGCTTACGCACCGCGCCGGTGACATGCACGACCACGATGGAAGGGGCTGCTGTCCCCCACGATCCTGCATCAAATGGTGCAGCCGTTGACGCGGCGGTGGTCGATGCAATGGTTGTCACCGGGAGCGGGCGCCCCTGCCACCAGGCCCAGGCCGGAACAATTGCGGCTGCTCCGAGCAGGATGATGAGAGCTCGCCAGGCCCGCCGATCAAGGCGCCAGCGCAGGACACGTGATGGGGTTGGTTCCGCCAGCTCCGCGGACTGGTGGGCAATCGACTCCATCCGAGGCTCCTTGGCAGCGTCATCGACCTGCGGTGGTCGCCACTGCGCGGCAAGGAGGTCCAGTCGAGCCTGCAGACGTTCCGGATCTGGTTGCTCCGGACGCAGATGGCGGGCAAGGTCCGATGCGATCTGTCGTGCTTCCATGGCGAAAAAAGTAAGCACCGAACCAAGCCACCGTCAGCCTGCACCCGCGACTGTGGATGACTGCTTCGAGCAGGCGGTGCTGTGGAGGAGTGCGCTTGGAGTTGAGCGTCAGAGCTCGGCAGGGCCGACAACCACGGCAACCATGCCTGGGCCGACATGGGCGCCCACTACGCCGCCCACCGGACATTCGATGATTTCGCTGAGCTCGTCGTCGGGAAAGGCTGAACGCAAGGTATCGACGAGGTCTCGGGCACGCGCGGCCGCATCGAGGTGCTGCACCACGATGCAGGGTCGCTCGAAGGTCGATGCTGCCTGCTGCGCCAGTTCCACCATGCGCTGCATTGCCTTGGTCGCGGTGCGCACCCGGTCGCGTTCCACGACCTGTCCGTCTTGCACACCAAGCAGAGGCTTCACCTGGAGTGCATGTCCGACAGCTGCGCGGGCATTACCGATACGTCCACCGCGGCGCAGATACTCAAGGGTGTCCACGTAGAAGACGATGCTGCAGGCCTGGGCGACCTGCTGCGCGATCCCCGCAACCACTTCGGGCCCTTCGCCGCGCTGCGCTGCGATGGCTGCCGCGCGCACCGCAAGCCCAAGACCCATGGCGATGGAACGCGAGTCAACCACGGTGACCGGGATGACGGCCTCACGGGCCGCGATCACCGCCGAGTCATGCGTCGCCGAAAGGGCCGAGGAGAGCGTGATGATGACCGCACTGCTAGCACCCTGTTGCGCGGCTTGAGCGATGGCTCGCGTGAACCGATCTGGTGCGGGCCGGGAGGTCGTCACGTCCTCGAAGTTGTGCAGGGCCCTGGCAACCCGCTCTGCCTGGTCGGCGTCGGTCTCGTCATAGGGCTGGCCAGCGACGATCACCTGCACCGGCACTACGTCGATGCCGTAGCGCTGCGGCCAGTCGACGGGCATATACGAGGTTGAATCGGTGATGACGCGAACACCCGCGCCTACCACGCTCACGAGAGCACTGTACGGATGGT
>CAZKFI010000031.1:2547-26745 GCA_964551975.1 uncultured Bifidobacteriaceae bacterium
AGTGTCTCAAAGACCGCATGACCACCTAGACCCAATTGGTGGCCACGCAACGCCTCACGACACGAAGAATGGCCTTGGTGATCCTCAACCAGTAACGCAACTGCAACGCTGGTATCGAGCAGGAGCAACGATCCTTCTGTCACGGACGCCCATCATCAACAAGCCCACGCACCTCGGCGTCCGTGACCGGCGTGCCCTGAGCAGGAATGATGTGCAGCCCATCGCGCTCTTCGAACCCGGAGTGCATGACTGCCTCCACGATGATTCGTGTGCCTTCCACATGTAGTTCCACTGGTCCGGCAGTCAGTCCCACAGCGTCGCGCATCGCCTTGGGTAGCACCAGCCGACCGGCCGGGTCGATGGTGGTCTTCATGCCATGAAGTTACCATTGCCTTGGCAGTCTGCGACCGTTCTTGAGTCGTCGCTACTGCCGCCCCTTTTGCGCGGACCTGAGCGTCCGCTGTAGATCTGGTGCGCTTGACGCTGGGCGCACCGTACCGAGCCGGATATCCGTGGCCTGTACCCATGCGGCGGCCTCGACCAAGGCTTCTGCGGTGCCGGTGATGGTGCTCGGACGATCGTCGTGCAGTGTTACCCGGTCTGCGACCAGGGTGCTGCTTTCACGCTTGGGGTCGACCCGGGCAACGAGTTCGCCTCGATGCAGGACCGGCATTGCGAAGTAGCCGTGCTCGCGTTTGGCGGCCGGGGTGTAGGCCTCAAGGCGATGAGTAATGCCGAATAGTCGCTCGACACGATCGCGAAACCAGATGAGGGAATCGAAGGGCGAGAGCAGCGTCGTGCGCGAAGTCACTGCGCCACGCGCTGGAACTCCTGCCATCAACTGCCTGGCGATCTCCGGCGTCGTCCAGGCTGGTTTCGTCCAGCCGTGAACCTGCACTGGCACCAGACTCGCGTCAGCGGCAAGAGTCGAGATCTGCCCGGCGTTGAGTCGGTGGACATCGGCGATGTCAGCCGCGGTTCCGATACCCACGGTTTCGGCAGCGGCACGCACCAAGGCAACCTGACAGGCGTGATCAGTAGGTCCGGCAATGCCGTTGTCATCCACCCAATCTTTGGCTGGCGTGGTGACGACAGCGGGTAGGGCACGCTCGGGCAGGTCGTACACCCGGCGCCAGCCCACGCGGCGGGCGCAGGTCACCTGCCCAACCAGGAGCAACCACTCCAGGGCAGTCTTGGCATCCGACCACTGCCACCATCCAGCACTGCGTCGAGCACCACCAAGTTCACTGACGGTCAGGGGACCATCGCCGCGCAGTCGGTCGAGCACGCTGCGCAGGGTGCGCTCAGAAGGAGCATCCGACCACTGACAGCCGCGTCGAGCGTGGTGGCGGCGACGAAAGGCGAACAGCGGCCAGGAGCTTGCCGGCAGGATGCAGGCCGCGTGTGACCAGTACTCGAAGCACTCCCCCTCCCAGTACGCGGCTTCGATGGCTGCACGTGGAATAGCCCCGAGGCGTGCATAGGCGATGAGTTCGTGGGAGCGTGCCAGCACGCTGATGGTGTCCAACTGCACAGCACCCAGCCGGCCCACCATCGCCAACACCGTTTGCGCGGGAGGTTGCCCATCAGGTGTCTTGAGAAGACCTTGCTGCTGCAGAGCAATGCGACGTACCTGAGCAGGGGTGACCTGCAGGACGTCGATCAGGGTTCCTGCAGGACGATGTTCACCAACTTGGGTGGGCGCACGATCACAGTGCGAAGAGCGCGATCACCAACAGCGTCAGAAACCGAAGCTAGCGCCAGGGCCTGCAGGTCCTCACTGCTGATCTGTGGTGAGACCTCGAGGCGCTCGCGCACCTTGCCACCGACCTGCACCACACAGGTCACGGTGTCCTCCACAAGCAGACTCGGATCAACCTTCGGCCAGCCAGCTCGCGCGACCGACGGCTGGTGGCCTAGGCGAGCCCACATATCTTCAGCCGTATACGGCGCAACCAGCGAGAGCATGATGGCCACAGCCTCAGCGGCTTCGCGCACGGCTGGATCCGCTGGTCCGCAGCCAGAGTCGATTGCCTTGCGGGCGGCATTGACCAGTTCCATCATGCGCGCCACCGCAACGTTGAAGCGATAGGTCTCGACGGCAGCCGCTGCGTCGTGCAGCGCGCGATGGGTCGCACGGCGCAGTTGCAGATCACCGGTCGTTGGGTCGGCACCCACCGGGACTGTGACGTCTCCGGCCAGTCGCCAGGCGCGCGCCAGGAACTTGCGCGAACCCGATGGTGAAACATCCGCCCAGTCGACGTCGTCCTCGGGCGGACCGGAGAACACCATGGACAGTCGGATGGCGTCGACGCCGTGTTCGGCGAGTTCATCCGACAGACGCACGACATTGCCACGGCTCTTGCTCATTGCAGAACCGGCCATGATCACCATGCCCTGGTTGAGCAGGCGCGTGAACGGCTCAGTGAAGGTCACCAGCCCCATGTCATAGAGCACTTTGGTGAAGAATCGGCTGTAGAGCAGGTGCAGGATCGCGTGCGTCACCCCGCCGACGTACTGATCCACCGGCAGCCACTGTGCGACCTTGGCCGGGTCGAAGGCGTTCGCCGCGTCCTGGGGGTCCACGTAGCGCAGGTAGTACCAGGACGAATCCACGAACGTATCCATGGTGTCCGGATCACGGCGAGCTGGGCCACCGCAGCGGGGGCAGGCCACCTCAGCCCAGGCTGTCGCGGCACCGAGCGGCGACGACCCTTTCGGCTTCAGGTCCAAACCCTCGGCCGGCGGCAACGTCACGGGAAGTTGATCGAGCGGGACCGGAACCTCACCACATGCAGGACAGTGGACAATGGGAATTGGCGTCCCCCAGTAGCGCTGGCGGGAGATCAGCCAATCACGCAGCCGGTAGTTGACCGCCGCGCGTGCGGCACCTTGCGCGGCCAGGATCTCGATGATGCGCGAGATCGCCTCTGCTTTGTCCAAGCCATCCAATGGGCCGGAGTTCACATGCGGGCCATCATCGACGGTAGCGACACCGGTACTCACCGGATCCTCGCCGGCATCGACCACCACCCGCACCGGGAGATCGAAGGTGCGGGCGAAATCCAGGTCACGCTGGTCATGCGCGGGAACAGCCATGATCGCTCCGGTGCCATATTCGGCTAGGACGTAGTCGGCCGCCCAGATCGGGAGCCGCTCGCCGTTGACTGGATTGATCGCGAAGCGCTCTAGGAAAACACCGGTCTTTGCTCGTGAGGAGTCCAGACGATCCATCTCGGAGGTTTGCTTGACCTGATCCAGGTAGGCCTCGAACTGCGCCTGGGCTGACGTACCAGCGGCCAACTCGGCGGCCAGTTCAGAATCGGCGGCGACGACGAAGAAGGTTGCACCGTAGAGCGTGTCTGGTCGGGTTGTGTAGACGGTGACCGGCTCTTCTCGACCCTCAACAATGAAGTCGACCTCGGCGCCGGTGGATCGTCCAATCCAATTGCGCTGCATCAGCAGCACTTTTTCCGGCCAGTTGCCTTCCAACTGGGCCATATCGTCCAGTAGACGTTCGGCGTACTCAGTGATGCGCAGGTACCACTGCGTCAGCTTCTTCTTGGTGACCTGCGTATCGCAGCGTTCGCAGGCCCCTGCGACAACCTGCTCATTGGCAAGCACCGTCTGGCACTGCGGGCACCAATTGACGGCGCTGTCTTTGCGGTAAGCCAGGCCTCGCTCATACATCTGCAGGAAGAACCACTGGTTCCAGTGGTAGTACTCGGGGTCACAGGTATTGAGCACCCGGTCCCAGTCGAAGGAGCAGGCATAGCGCCGCATTGAGGCCTTCTGCTGGGCGATGTTCTCGTAGGTCCAGCGCACTGGATCCTCACCACGCTTGATTGCAGCGTTTTCGGCAGGCAGGCCGAATGCATCCCACCCGATCGGGTGCATGACATTGAATCCGCGTTGCACCCAGTAGCGCGCAATCACGTCACCGAGGGCGTAGGCCTCGGCATGGCCCATATGAAGGTCACCGGATGGATACGGGAACATGTCCAACACGTATTTATGGGGCCTGGGGTCATCGGGGATGCCGGAGCGGAAGGGCGCCAAGTCGTCCCAGACGGGCAGCCAGCGTTCCTGGATTGCCTCGAAGTCATAGGTGGCTTCAGTCATGGCGTGTGCACGTTACCCGATGACGAGTGGAGCATCAGCGCTGGCCGGTGACCGTGAGGGCGCGGGCCAGGGCCTCGCCCACGCGCTCATGCGTTGCCCATGCCCAGTGCAGCCCATCCGGATTGGCGAAGCCGGATGCCAGATCCGGTTGCACGAGGGGATCAAGGTCTACGAACTGCACCTGGTGCCCCTTGGCCCAACTCCGCGCAGCCGCAACGGCGGGAGCATGGGTCCGCTGCACTGGATAGGTGCGGGCATTCCATGGCGATGGCCCCATGAGCACTACTGGGATTCCCGGACGCCAGTGCCGTACGGCCGTAATGATCCGGTCGAGGTAGCGATCCGTTGCTGCCTGCGGAAGTTGACGAAGCCACCCACTCAGCAGGCGGATGCCCCATGGAGATCCACGGTGATAAGCGCGTCGAGTGACGCGACGAAGCCCACCCGGACGCAAGTAGGGGATGGAATCACGCCACCACGTGGGGATGGCAGCCGGCAGCTGGTCCATACCGCCTACCCCGATAACAAACGCATCCGCGCGATGGACGTACACCCCGAACGCCATCGGATCCTTGGTCAAGGCCCACCAGGCATCCCGGGCAGTCCACCCCTGACGCGCCAGGAGGTCAACCTGCACCCGTCCCCAGCCACTCTTGCTGAGCGCCTCTGCACACACGTTCGGATAAAGGCGTGTATCAGTGGGCGGTACTGGTTGGCCGGGACCCTGAAACGACAGGGAGTCAGCTAGGACGAACAGGTGCTTCACTCTCGTATCGTGCCGCCTACCTGGCATTCGGGCATGCGGTGGTAACGAGGTGACCTTCACCGGCCATTCGTTACTCTCCATTGGTGTCGAGGCGCGGATGGCTGCTATTCATCGCGATGGGTCTGATTTGGGGCACGCCATACCTGCTGATCAAGGTCAGCGTCGAATGGCTCTCACCATCTGTCATCGTGTTCGGCAGAGTTGCGCTTGCTGCGATCATCCTGTTGCCGATTGCAGCGGCGACCGGAGCACTACGCGACCTGCATCGGCACTGGCGAGCGATTCTCGCGTTCGCCGTTATCGAACTGACTTTCCCCTTCATTGCGCTCACGTGGGCGGAGGAACGACTCTCCAGTTCACTCACGGCACTAGTCATTGCCAGTGTGCCCCTGGTGGCAGCACTCCTCGGGCGAGCGCTGCGGCCGAATGATCGACTCACGCCGATCCGGGTTACTGGCTTGGCTATCGGCATCGCCGGTGTCGCGGCCCTGGTCGGACTAGACATTGAGGTCGGGACAGTGACGGCCGTGGCTGCATTGATCATCACGGTGTTGGGTTATGCGATTGGCCCTTTCATCGTCGATGGACCACTGAAGGGAGTACCCAGCCTTGGCGTGATTGCTGTGGCCATGACCATCAATTCGGTTATTTACGCCCCATTCGTTGTAGCAACCTGGCCGACCGAGGCGGTTCCAGCTCAGGCCTGGGTATCGGTGGCTGCCCTGGGAATCGTCTGCACTGCCTTGGCCTTCATCATTTTCTTTGCACTCATCAACGAGGTCGGGGCCTCACGCACAACGGTGATCACCTTCATAAATCCGGCAGTCGCGGTGATCCTCGGTGTCATCGTTCTCAGTGAGCCGATAACCGCTGGCATCGCACTAGGTTTTCCTCTGGTGATCCTTGGCTCGATTCTGGCGACGCGGCGAGCGCCCGTAGTTGAGGTCGAACCACACGCGTGATCCACACCCGCGTACAGAGGGCATCATCACCCTCAGGTGAGTGAAGCGGCGACGCCTAAGTCCAGCAAACTCTGAGGGTCAATACGCAGATCAGGAAGCCAGGCCTGCGCCTGCTCCACACGCTGCACTCCCGTGACGAGAACTTGCACGGTGACGCAGCCGGCAGCTCGCGCGGCTTGCACCCCGGTAGCAGAGTCCTCAATGACGAGTACCTGTTCAGGAGCACAGCCAACGCTCTGCGCCGCAAAGAGGTACAGGTCCGGTGCCGGCTTGGGGCTGGCTACCTGATCGGCACCGATCGCGTGCTGGAAGTGATCACGGATACCGATTCCGCGCAAGACGGGGTCCAATACGCAGGCCGGACTATTCGACGCTACCGCGATCGGACGCAGTGTGGCGAGGGCGGGAACAAGAGCTGCAACACCGGGCAGCGGCTTTGCCTGCGCAGCAACCAGGCGAGTCGCGGTTGCGATGAGAAGTTCGGCAGCAGCGAGTAGTTCATCGGCATCCGTGATGTGCGGGAGCAGCAGACGCACGCTTTCATGCATGGAGACACCGCGCGTATCCGTTCGATCTGCATGGAACGGATCCACTCCGTAGGCCTGACACACCTCGCGTTCTACCAGGAGCCAGGCATCCTCGGTATCAGCAAGCACCCCATCGCAATCAAAGATCACGGCCCGGATACGGGATTCCGGCGTTGCGAGGGAGTGGCTCATTAGTGACATCGTAGGCTGCTGACGGCATAGCGCCCGCCGGTTGGGGAGGTCGAATGTTCGGTTCGCTCGTGCGATGGATTGTGCGCGATCGCGCTGACGTGATCGGCCTCATCACATTCCTAGTACTGCTCACCTGGTGGCCCCTGCTGCCGGACCCGATGAACCTGCCCAAGCTCTTGATCCTTGTCACCGGCGCCCTTGCCCTTGCCCCCTTCGCGGCACTTGCCTGGTACCGCAAAGTGCGCACCGGCGGACAGTGGCCGCTGCGACTACTGAGTGGCGCAGCAATTCTGCTACTGATCTGGGCCGTAATCTCCAGTTTCAGCGGTACGTCACCAATCCCCGTCACTTTCTACGGCTGGTACGCACGCAATGACGGTCTGCTGACGTTGATCTGCGTGGTGGCGCTGCTCCTGGGTGCGAGCACACTCACCCTGCGTCAGGTCCAACGGTTGCTGACCTGGCTGATGGCTGCAGCCTCGATCATCGCGGTGGTTGCGTTTCTACAGGTGCTCGGTAATCCGATCACTCCAAACGTTGGTGGCACTATCAACGGCACACTCGGCAATTCCAACTTCGCAGCCGCCTACCTCGGCACGATGACTGTCGTCGCGCTTACCCAGGCGTTCTCGTCCTACCGCCCGCGTGGCGAACGTATCTGGGCAGCCGTACTTGCTGGCGCGTTGGCCACCCTGGTGCTGGTACTGGGTAGTGACGATCAGGGTCCGGCGACCCTGGCCGCGGCACTGCTCGGCGCGCTACTCACCTGGGGTCTGGGGGTGCGCGGCCGCTGGCAACCGTGGGCTCGCCTGGGTGCAGTGACTGCATCCTTCGGTGCCCTGCTCCTCGTGGCCGTGTCCTTCGCGGGGATCGGGCCATTGGCACGACTGTGGACCGGTGGAACATTCCAGGACCGCACCGGATTCTGGCAATCGGCGCTCGGCATCGCCAATGCCCACCCGATCCTGGGGGTTGGCCCAGGCGCCTTTGCGCGGTTCGCGAACGAGTTCCGCGTCGACACCACCATCCTGTTGAACGGGCCCAACTTCGCTGTGTCTGCCGCACATAACGTGCCCCTGCATATTGGTGCGACGCTCGGCTGGCCCGCAACTGCACTATGGATCGTCCTCTTTGGCGGGACATTTGGCTGGCTGCTGTGGCGACTCATTCGTCATCCCATGCCGCAGTTGGCCACCGCCGTTGGCGTCGCCGCCGGACTCGTGGGGTACCTGACGCAGGCGATGATCTCGATCGACATGCTGACCCTGGTGACCTTCGGTTGGGTGCTCGCCGGATGCACCCTGGCTGTCGCCGGAGCAGCCCCGGCAGAACCTGCCCCCACTACTACCTCGCCGAAGTCGACACCCAAGCAGCGTTCCACCAATCGCAGGGTGCAGAACACGCAAGCGCGCGCCCTCACCCCCACCTGGGTACTCGTCACCAGTGCCGGCCTTGGTGCGGCTGGATTCATCGCGGTCTTCGTGCAGATCACTGCGGTCGCAGCGGCAGGAAGTGCCGTGACTGGCTCACCACAGGCGATCGAGGCCCTCGGCAGATCCTTGACGCCGTGCAATATGCGCCAGCAGTTGGCTGAGGCTGCCTTCAAGACGCAGATGCAACCTCCGACTATCGCTGCGATCCTGCAGGCTGCGCGGCTCGACGAGCGGTGCGGACGATTCTCCGACGTCATCGCGATTGATGCCCTAAGCAACGGGAACCTAGTGGAAGCAGATCGTGCCTCGGCTCAGTCGGTGCAGTACGACCCGCTTGCAGCGCAACCCTGGATGATTCGAGCGCAGGTACTCACCGCGATGCAGGACAAAGCCGGATCCCTTGCCGCACTAGACAAAGCTGATGCCGCCATTGCCATCAGCCCACAGGCACAAGGGGATGGATCAGGTGAGATCACCAAGCAGATTCAGGGCCTACGCGAGGCAGCCAATCAACTCCCCTGAGTCGCTAGCGAGAGATGAGCCTGCTCTTGTCGAATCGTTCGCGAGACAACGACAGCAACGCGTTCAGAGCCTGATTTCTCAGCACCGTCAGCTTCCTCGACCCACAGGGTGACATCGTCGAACATTCGGCTTTGTCCCGTCTCAAGGCCCACAATCGCCAGGCACCGCACGGGCATCGAGATCGAGAGATGATCTTCCTCACCATCGGTGACGGCATGCAGGGTTGCGTTGCCATGTGAGGCAGTGATGACCGAGCGCAGGATTTCCACCAACTCAACCGGTAGTGGCCTGAGATCCCCTGAAGACTGCACAGCACGAACATCAACGGGTACGTCAACATCCGACCCACCATGCACCAGTTCTCGCGCAAGCAGGCCAAAGGCCCCGGATTGGGTTGGATCAACCTGAATCTCCACCCGAATCCTTGCGTCCAGACACTCCAGCATGATTCGGCGCCGCGTATCAAGGGCAGCGCCATTGGCGATCTCTTGCAGCAGGGCAACAGCAGTATCGACGCTGGCCTGCAGCCGCAGCGTGATGTCACGACTAGCTGACATGCGAGCCAGAGCGCGGGTCTCCAATGCTGCGATCCGTTCCTCGCGTAGCCGAGTGCGTGCCAAGGCACGGGCACCCACCGAAGTGCCAAGAATCATCATGGGAAAGACGAAGAGCACGTTGATCAATGCCAAATGCAGAGGTTGCCCGCAGACCGCGGGGACGTTGCTGTAGAGCAAGAGTGCCCCTGCGCCCCAGCCAACCAGGCTGGTTACGGCAACAGGCCACTTGGTCCAGGCCGCCAAGACCACCACGGCAAGTCCGGCAGTGTTGACCACAGCTGCCAACTCGTTGACATTGCTGCAAGTGGAGTCCAGCAAACTCGCCAGCAGAGTCAACGACAACGGGATCGCCATCGCCGCCAGCGCCCAAACACCATGCAATGGCCGCCATCGGATTTCCACGAAGGCGACGGTGCAACACAGCGCGATACCGAGGAGCGCGATCAGGACCGCTATGAGACCACCGGTCGAGGCTAGGTACGGCATGAACAACAGGCCTCCGACTACAGCTCCTGCAATCGGGCTCGTGATGAGAATGCGCCCGGGATTGAATCGCGCGTTGCTGAATCGTGCAGGGTTGACTCGTCCTGCGACCTCTCCCGAACTTCGCCCGGCCGTGAGTGGAGCGGTGACCAGCACACTGATGCCGCCGTCTGCACGCGCCTGCCACTGCCACTGGCCACCGATCTCATTGATGCTCCTGGCTAACACCTCCGTCGACCCAAGGCCCGGCCGGGCTGTTGCACTGATACCCGAACCGTTGTCATCAACCGTGAAGTGCATCTGATCACCCTCGAGCCTCGCGCTCACAATGACGTCGGTGGCCCGTCCATGATGGATCGCGTTACGCGCGGCTTCAACCAGTGCAGGTCGGATTCCGCGAAGGGCGCCTGGCTGGAGATCGAACTCATCATCCGGGATCCGAAAACGAACTGCCGGGTGCTGGCGAAGGTCCGCCGCGACCTGCCTGAACAGCGTGCCTACTGATGCTGGCGTAGCCGATTCCCAGAGATAGCCCTCGGCAGTGAATGGACTGAGTTCCACTTGCAGTGCCTGGCGATCCAAGCTGCCTCCAGAGAGGACATGGCGTATGCAGTTCAGCAGCGACTCATGGATCCGTAGCGCCGTCGTCCGCCAGGCGGTGGAGCGTTCCTGCTTCTCGAGGACCGACGTGGCCTGTCGTACTCGCTGGAGTTGAGTGGCATCCAGCCGCTCGGCCCGCTGATGCAGTGCCTGCCAAGCCCAGGCCATGGTGAGAACGGCTACAGCGCAGGCCAGTGCGGCGACCCAGCCGCCGGCTACACCCACACCTAGGGGTACGACGCTGTTCGGTCGACTGACCCACAAGATCATCAACAACCCTGCGGCTAGCCCGCTGATCGCCACGGCAAGGCGTGTCGGAACCAACAGCGCGCTAAGCGCACCGGCGCTGGTGATGAGCAGATTGAGTGGAATCCATTGAGCCTGGCCATTGCCACTGGTGATTGCGAGTAAAGGCAGCAGCAGCGCGATGGGAAAGAGCCAAAGGATCCATGTTCGCTCGTGAACACGAAGGCTGAGCACTATGGCCACGGCGAAGGTGGCGATGGACAGTACGGCGGTCAGGCGTCCTTCGATGGGAATGCGGCTGCCGCTGATGAGCAAGCGGATCGCCAGTGCGGCGAGGATGACTCCGGTAGCCGTGATGAGCACACCGCGACGCGTCTGGCGGAGGTCTTCCACATGCGTCCGGTAACGCTCACCCATCCGAGCATCATTCCCCGCCCATGACACGATCCGGTTGACCCCCACCTGGGGGTCGTAGCCGACACGGCCCGAGTGCTCACGCTTCAGTCAAAGGACTTCGTCGGCCAGGTTGGACAGGTCGGATCGGACATCCCAGAGATCAGGGAAGAACTTACGGTCGCGCAGGCCACCGATCACCTCAACAGGCGTGCCCTGAGTCCCTCGCACATTGAACCCAATCGTGCGCTCGACCACACGGAAGTGGCGATCCCGCCAACCCATCAGTCGCTCATCAAGATCGATCATCATCTCGGCGAGTTGGTACAACTCCTCGTGCTGCTCGGCCTGTACGAACAGGTCCGTAAGACTCAGACCGGCATCATCCAGGCCACGCTGCAGGCACCCGCCTAGTTGGGGCAACACCTTGCGTAGGGCATTGAAGCCCGGTGAATCGAAGCCCGACCCGTGGCCTAATGCCTTGCGCACATGTTGGTAATCCCAGGGCGTCATTTCCTCAAGCATGGTCATTGAGTCACTGATGTAGGCAAGGCACATCTGCACCCGACGCAGGTGACGCAATGCCGCAGGCATGCGATGGGCCCGAATCAACTCCAGCGCGTGCTCAACCTCACCGACCGCGAGCTTCAACCACAGTTCCGCCGACTGGTGCGTCACCGTGAAGAGGAGTTCATCGCGGTGCAACCACTCCTGCGGGCCCTTCTGCAAGGCAAGGAGCTCATCGGTGCGCAGGTAGCGCTCGTAATCGCTCAGACCAGGGCCCTCCAGCACGGGTTCGGCGAGGGCGAATGGATCATCGGCTGGCGAGCCAGTGCGGCTGGCGGTCCCTTGGTCTGTCATGACGTACCTCCAGCCGAGAAGTATGGGCATCCGCGGCTGGTGATGGAATGCCTTTAGCGAGGCGAAGTGCGGTTTTCGCCTTTCGTTCGCTAAGGCACCCTGACGATGACCTTCAGCGCGCTAAGTCCCTGACGGCGAAGCACTTGAGGGGCTGCTGGGCCCATCCGTGGCCAGGGTCACCTTCAGCGGCAGGAACGTCTGGACCCGAATTGGCTCCGGCATTGGGGTCACGCCGAATGACTCCAGGGCGCCTTGGCCGGCCAATCGGACGAGGTACTGCGCGAACGACAGGGGCATTGGGTCGGTTGCACTGTCACAGACCATGAGGTGGGCGTAACCGAGGACTGGCCACCCAGCCAAGGGTTGACCCTCGGCCAACACAATCTTCGATGCGCCAAGGTCGAACACACCAGGATTCGGCAGTCCTCCAACAGCTGCTGTAGCGGTGAGGTTTCCCGCCTCGTCCTTGGTCACTGTCGTTGCCCCAGAGCCCACCTTCGCCAGCTGCACGTCATCGGAGGTGACGACGAGGTCTACGGCAGTGCCTTCCTCGTCCGTCCCGGTAACCGGCAGTGATGCTGAAGGGATGACGTTGTTCATTGCCTCGAACACGGGGATCACCGCGACATTACCTTCCGCGAGGGTCAATTCGGCGATGAGGTCAAGGTTTGAAGGCAGGCTCGTAGCGGTAGGCAGGGTAGCGACGACGCCACTGGTCCAACTCTGTGGATCCTGCTGGTTCAGCCAGGCAGTCATCGCCTCGACTGATCCCTGTGGCCCTTCCAATCCCAGCACCGTGATGGGTGGCAATCCGGAAAGGTCGAAGCCGTCGTTTTCCGCCGTGATGAGGGGATCTTCGAAAGAGGTGATGCTGCCGTTGAGAATGCCGGCGACGGCCTGTGGGGTGAGCGTCAGGCCTTCCACGCCGATGATGTTGTAGGCCAGCGAGACTGGGTAGGCAAACGCCGGAATGGTCAGAGCCGGACTCCCTGCGCACTGCTCCTCGGCGAAAGCACGGAGAGTCTCGGATGACGGTGCCACATCCGTCAGCTGAATCGGTGCCGGCTCGCCAACCGCTACTTCGGTAATGGTCTGCTCAGGGCAGACGGCACCAAGGGCCATGCCGACTGCGGCCATCGATCCGGTGAACGCCTCCGGTACTGCAACGGCGAGGTCTCCCTGCTGGCAGACCACCTGCGCCTCGGCACGCGCCGCTAGAACGTCGGGCGGCATGGGCGGGGTGCACCCACTGACCAGCATGACCGCGCTCATTGGCAGGCACAAGGAAAGGAGGGCGATGCCTCCACGCTTACTGTGGGGCATCGCCCTCCTCCTTCACTCACTAACTCTGCCTGACCTAGCTCTGCCTGACCTAGCTATGCCTGACCTATCTCTGCCTGACGCGGCCAGCGCGCCAGTGCTGCGTGATGGGTCTACTTAATGTTGAGCGCGAGCTGACGTGCCTTTGCCAGAACCTTGCCCGCCACCGGAACGTATCCGAGCTTGGCTGCCTGGCTAGGACCGCACTTGGCCAGGATGTAATCAGCGAACTGACGTACTCCCAGCCCGTTCGGGCCCTTGCCGTCCGTGCGCACCAACATGTAGCTGAAGATCGCGATCGGGTAAGCGCCAGCAACCTTGAGCTTGTAGTTCAGCTGCACAAGGCCTTCAGCATTGACGTTGGTCTGGTTTGCTAGGTTCTTTGCCGCTGATGCCGATGAAGGCGCGACGAACTCACCGTTGGCGTTCTGGATTCGAGCTGAGGGATAGCCCTTGGCATCACCGAGATCGACGTACCCGATGGCGCCTTCCTTTGCCAGCACGTTCGCCATGACGCCTTGGTTCCCCTTACCGGCCACTGAGTTCTGCGGTGGAACCCCACCCGGGAACGCGGTGGACATGTCGTCCTGCACCTTGGGGAAGATGGACGGAGCCCAGGAGTTGAGGTACTGCAGGAAGTTGTTCGTGGTCCCCGAAGAGTCCGATCGGTACGAGATCGTGATCGGCGTGGCCGGGATCGCGTCCTTGATTCGGGCGTTGTCCTTGAGGATCTCCGGGTGATTCCACGTCGTGATGTTGCCGGAGAAGATCTTCGCCAGGGTCGTCTGCTTGAGTTGAATAGACGAGCCCAGAGTCTTACTGGGATCCTTCGCGCTCTTCAGATTGATCGGCACTGTGATCGCGCCACCAATATTGGGGATGTACTCCCAGCCGAAGGTCGGTGCACCACTGGTGTAGACCGAGTCGGACTGGCCAAAGACGAACGTGCCCTTGGAGAAGTTGCCCTTGCCGGTACCCGAACCCGTCGAGGTGTAGGTCACGGTGAAGTTGTTCTGTGATCCATTGAAGTCCGCAGCACATTGCTGCATGAACACGGCCGGGAATGAGGCCCCGCCGCCCGGGATGCTCTCAGCTGCAGATGCAGCGGGGAAACCGCCGATTGCGATTGCCAGGCCGGTGCCCGCAATCACTGTCAGTGTGCGTCGCACAGTTGCTCCTTGTCTCGTCGGAACCTTGCAACTACGACGTTAGGCCGATGAGGTGACGAGTTCGGGCCACCGACCTGACGATGCCAAGGCGACTGGGTGAACAATGCGTGTCTAGCCGAACCGCCCATTCACGTAGTCCAGAGTCCGCTGATCCTGCGGCGAGCCAAAGATCTGCGTAGTTGGGCCCTGCTCCACTACGCGTCCCGGCTCGTTCTCCGCTGCAAGGAAGAAGGCAGTGTTGTCGGAAACCCGCACGGCCTGCTGCATATTGTGCGTGACGATGACGATGGTGATCTCCTTGCTGAGTTCCCGGATCGTCTCTTCGATCTTCAATGTCGATGCCGGGTCCAGTGCTGAACACGGCTCGTCCATGAGTAGCACGTGAGGCTGCACCGCAAGGGCGCGCGCGATCACCAGGCGCTGTTGCTGGCCACCGGAGAGTTCACCCGCGGCAGCGTTCAGGCGGTCCTTGACCTCATTCCATAAACCCGCAGCCCGCAATGTCTGCTCGACGATGCCGTCATGGTCGTCGCGCTTCATTCCTGAAAGCTTCAGACCGGCCAACACATTGCCCCGGATAGTCATACTGGGAAAAGGGTTTGGCTTCTGAAAGACCATGCCGATCTTCAAGCGAATCTGCACCGGGTCGACGTCACGGTCATAGATGTCGCGTCCTTCGTACCGGACGTTGCCGGCTAGTGCCGCGCCTGGGATCAGTTCATGCAGTCGGTTCAGGACGCGAATAAATGTCGACTTCCCGCAGCCGGATGGACCGATGAGGGCGGTGACGGTCTGCCTCGGAAACGCGATACTCACACCTTCGAGCACCTTGCGCTGACCGAACCAGACGCTGAGGTCTTCGGTCTCCATCTCGACTGCCTGTGGCACCGCTTGCGTGAACTCCTGCTCAGCGACAGCAAGCAACTCCATCGACGGATCTCCAATAGCGGACATCGTCCCTCACTTCCCTGATTTGGCTAGGCGACCGCGCCCGATGAGGCGCGCCGCTGTGAACAGGATTCCTACGAGGATCAGCAGGACCAGTGCCGATCCCCAGGCGCGGGTCACGGCATCTGGGTACGGCAGGGCCACGTTGTTGAAGATGTACGTGGGCACCGACGCGATAGGTGACCCAAAGGGGTTGAGCACCGTTTGGTCGTTGTTGCCCGCGGCCAGAAGAAGTGGTGCAGTCTCACCGATAACCCTGGCGATACCGAGAATGATCGCGGTGATGATGCCGGTTCGGGCAGCCGGGAGCACAACCCGGAATACCGTGCGAGCACGGGTGGAGCCAAGCGCCAGGGCACCGGTGCGCAGGTCATCGGGTACTAGGCGGAGCACTTCCTCGGCGGTTCGCGCGACAGTCGGCAGCATCAGGATCGCGTAGGCGATACCCCCGGCGAAGGCACTCTGTCCGAATGCACCGGTTGCCACCACGATGGTCAGAATGAATAGGCCGGCCACAACCGAGGGCACCCCGGACATCGCCTGCACGAAGAACCGCACGTACGGCACTGCCTTACCGCGAACCTCAGTGATGTAGATGGCTGTGGCTATGCCGACGGGCACGGCAACCAGGGATGCGATGAAGACGATGAGGAAGGTCCCCAGTAGCGCGTGACCGATACCGCCGTAGTCCAAGGATGTGCTGGGGCTGATGTAGACGCTGTTCTGGTAGATGAAGTGCGGGCTTAGGGCCTCAAAGCCCCGCACTATCAATGAACCCAGTACTGAGGCGAGCACCACCAAGACGAAAATCGTGGCACCGATGGCGTTCACGATGATGATGCTGTCGCCGATCCCCCGACTTCCCCGAGTGGCCACCGCACTCACCGCCGAGGCCACCAATTGGATCGGCAGGTAGAACACAAGAACGATGGCACCAGGCAAATCCGTCCCAAAGAAGAGCATGGCGACAATGACCGCTGGGACGATGACGCCCACGGCCACCCAGACGTAGAAACTCAACGGCCGTTGTCGCCACGGTTGCTTCTTCGATTGGGAGGCGAGTTCGCTGATTCGCTCATCGTCGAACACCTGCGTGGTCATCGCTGGAGCCTCCCGGTCCGCGCCACGATTGCATTGGCGACCATGTTGACCGCCAACGTCATGATGAACAGGAAGAAGCCTGCGGCCAGCAACAACTGCAACTCGAACGGTCCGCTGACCTCGCCGAACCGTCCAACGATCAGGGTTGCGACCGAGCCACCACCGGACTCAATGATGTTGTACCAGTTGGTTTCAAACACCACCTTGAGCACAAAGAACACTGCGATGGTCTCACCAAGTGCACGGCCCAGGCCCAACATGACGCCACCCACGATGCCCCCGCGACCATACGGCAGCGCGACATATCTCAGCATCGTCCACAGCGAGCAGCCCAGCGATTCTGCGGCATTGACTAGCTCGGCCGGTGTGCGGGCGAGGACTTCCCGAGTCACTGAGGTGACGATCGGAATCATCATGATGGCCAAGACCACCCCGGCAACGAACGGGGTACCGAGATAGTTGCCGGAGACGTTCTGGAAAATCGGAATCCATCCGAGGTACTGATTGAGCAGCGCCTGCCATTCCTGGGCTGGCGGATTGAGAATGTAGAACGCCCAAAGACCCAGGATCACCGACGGGATCGCGGCCATCAGATCGATCAGGTTGGTCAGACCCCTACTCAGGCGCTGCGGGGCTAGGAAGACGATGAATATCGACAGCAGCAACGATGCCGGTACCGCGATCGCAAGTCCGATGACCGCGAGCAGTACAGAGCCGTAGAGCATGCCAAAGATGCCTGCGGTCGGAGGGTCGGTATTGATGTCCCATCCGGTCGTGGTGAGGAATGCCCACCCTTGGGATTGGAAGGCGGGGATCGCCTGAAGACCCAGGAAGATGGCAATCCCGGCGAGCACAAGCAGGGCGACGAACGCACAAGCGGTAATCGCGGCTGTAAAGACTCGATCACCTGGGTGCACCAGGGTCGCTCGGACGTCCCGTCGCTCGTCAGCGAGCGGGCGCTCACTGGGCGGAACCAGGTTTGCCACGGGATGACTCTGTGGGATCAGGGTTACGCATCCAACGGTTCTGCGTGAATCAGCGACGCTATTCAGATGAACTCTGGGTTAACGACCGCGCCAGGTGACCTGCAGGTGAACATCACAGGAAGCCTTCCTGATTCCCCTGGTTTCTCCTTGCACATCACGCCCACCCGGAACACGCTACGCAGCATGACGCGCGTGTTGCTCATTGAAGACGAGGAGTCGTTTGCCGACGCTCTTAGTTTCATGTTGCGGCGCGAGGGGTACGACGTCGTCGTCGCTGAGGACGGCTCAACAGGCTTGACAGAGTTTCAGCAACGGGGAACCGACATCATCCTGCTGGACCTCATGCTGCCCGGTCTACCTGGCACGGATGTCTGCCGCGAAATCCGCAAGACCTCAAAGGTCCCCATCATCATGCTCACCGCGAAGGATTCCGAAGTGGACCGCGTCGTCGGTTTGGAGTTGGGTGCGGATGACTACATCACCAAGCCTTACTCCGCGCGCGAACTCCTCGCTCGCATCAAGGCCGTCCTGCGGCGTGCCGGCTCCGTGCCACAGGTTGACGGAATGCTTCGGGCGGGACCGGTTGAACTCGATCCGGAGCGGCACATAGCGCTGATCCGTGGGCAAAGCGTGCACCTGACGCCCAAGGAGTTTTCGCTGCTCGAACTCTTGGTGAGCCAAACCGGTCGGGTTCTGACTCGTACCGCACTCATGCGCCAGCTCTGGGACGAGGAATCCGACACCAAGACTCTCGATGTGCATATCAAGCGCCTTCGAGCGAAGGTGGAAATTGACCCGGCACATCCGCAGTTCATCGTGACTATTCGCGGCCTTGGCTACCGCTTCATTGGCGACTCTGTCGTCGCCGCCACCGGATAACCCGGGCGCTGCAGGGGTCAAAAACTGGGCCAGGATTTGGGTACCCAGTGGGGCACCGCCCTCGAGATGCAGGCGTTCCTGCGCCACCATCCCACCCTCTGAGATTCCCGTGCGGCCCCGCCTGTGCCACCGCCCAAGCCCGTTCCCCCACGCGGCTGCACGTCCGGACCGCCTGGCGCGCCCCGCACCGGCCCTGATTCAGCTTGCCGCGGCTATCCTCGCCATATGGGTCCGGTAAGGCAGGCCATCGAGGCGCGTTCGGCGGAGATCACTGCCTTAGCCACGCGTCGCCATGCGCAATCCATACGCCTGTTCGGCTCCGCGGCACGGATGGACGACGCGGCGGCCAGCGACGCAGACTTCCTCGTCGACTTCGGCCCTGACGCATCCATTCTTGACGTGGTCCACCTGCGCCTGGACCTCGAGCACCTACTGGGCTTCCCGGTCGACGTGGTCCCCGTCGGCGGACTCAAGGACCGCGATACCCACATCATCGAGGAGTCCATCCCCGTATGAGCCGCGGCGACGACCTGCGGCGCAGGACATTGTCGACGCCTGCGGAGAGCTCGCCCTCATCGAGAAGGCTCGGATCGACGGAACAACAGATGAGCGGGTCTTGATTCGAGCAGCCGAACGCCTGCTCGAAATTATCGGAGAGGCAGCCAACAAGTGCTCCACTGAGTTCCGGATTCGCCATCCGGAGGTGGACTGGGAAGGCTTGACCGGCCTGCGCATTGTGCTCGCGCATCTCTACCACCGGAGCGACCCAAGACTGATCTGGCATTTCGTCGAGTACGACGCGCCCAGCTTGGCCGAATCACTTCGCTCCGACAGATAGAACGGTGTGGGCGCGCCCTACCCGACGACCCACCCCTGCCAGGGACGCAGCGCAACCTCGACCATGTGACCAATCCGAGGCTGCTTCTGCGTCGATGAGCGGACGCGCTCAAACAGCACCTCATCCACATCCACCAGCGCGATCTCAGTCCCACGCGCATCCCAGCTCAACGCAGCCTGCACTGCCGCAGACTCGTAGCCCATAGGCCTCATCTGGCTGATCACCTCATGGATCAGATCAAGGTCTGTCTTCGGCACATGACCAACCCACTTGCCCTTCATCACAACGGAGTCGTCTTCACCACCCAGTGGACGCATGCCAAAGGGATACAAATTCAAAAAAGAATGTCTCAAGAGACCCGGTAAGCATCTCTTGAGACATCACACGAGTGGAGCTGAGGGGACTCGAACCCCTGACCCCCTCCATGCCATGGAGGTGCGCTACCAGCTGCGCTACAGCCCCGGAAGCCGCAAGCATAGCGGCGCAGGAATCAGCGATCGTCGGCCAGGGCTGGCTCGGGCAAGGTTCCGGCGTTGTACTCGGCCAGCCGCCAGGGTGGCCCACCCAGGCTTGGGTCGCGGGACTCGATCAGCACGGACCAGGAAGCGTTACTCAGAACGCCGAGAATCGCCCAATGCTCGGCAGGTAGCCCCAATAGGGCACCGATACCGGCGCGGGCAGCGCCACCGTGGGTGACGACCACCAGGCAGCCACCATCGGGGACCTGCACCAGTGCTCGCTCGATCGCGGCCACCACCCGCGTTGCCACCTCGAGTCGGGTCTCACCGGTCACCCCCGGTCGGATCTGCGAGTTCACGGCCCACTCGGCAATGGACGGTCCAGGCAGTTGCTCGAGTTCTATGCGGGTCAAGCCCTCCCAGGCTCCTGCAAAGGTTTCACGCAGGCCGGGATCCTCGTGCACGGTGGTACCCAGAAGTCGAGCCAAGGGCTCCGCGGTATCGCGGGCTCGGCGCAGGTCTGAGGAGACGATGAGCGCCGGGCGCAGGGACGCAAGCATGCCTGCGGCCCGCTCGGCCTGCGCGATCCCAGTCTCATCAAGGTCGATATCGGTCTGACCCTGGAAGCGCTGTTCGGCATTCCAGCTCGTACGTCCGTGCCGCCAGATCACCAGGCGCCGAGCATCATGCACTTGGTGCATCCTCGGGCAGTGTCACGTGCGGACAGTCCTTCCAGAGGCGTTCGATGGCGTAGTGAATACGCTCTTCGGCCAACTGCACGTGGACGACAAGATCCCCGTAATCCAGGAGGACCCAGCGGTTCTGGCCCTCACCTTCACGCCGTAGAGGCTTAGCACCCAACTTCAGCAGGGCCTCTTCTACCGCGTCCACGACAGCACCCACCTGGCGCTCATTACGCGCCGAGCAGAGCAGGAACACATCCGTGATGACCAACTGTTCGCTCACGTCGAGGGCGACCAGATCCTCCGCCAGCTTGGATGACGCAGCCGAAGCCGCCGCCCTGGTCAACTCAATGGCCTCGGCACTAGCCGTCATGGGTTACTCCGTTGCGATAGAGGCCGCGCTTTGCGATGAATTGCGCCACGGCGTTGGGTACTAGGTAGTCGATTGGTGCCCCGGCAGCCACGCGCTGCCGGATCTCAGTCGAGGAAATTGCTAGGGCCGGGATTTCAACCCAGGTCCACGTCCCCGCAGGTAGTGCCGGTTCGGCGAAGGCATGCCCGGGTCGAGAAACCGCCACCAGATGAGCCAAGGCCACGATGGCCGAGGTGTCCTGCCAGGAACTAATCCCGGCGATTGCGTCGGCACCTGTGACGAAGAACCACTCCTGCGGACCAGGCGAATTCACCGCCCACTGCTGCCGAAGATCGGCCAGGGTGTCTTTAGTGTACGTGGGGCCGTGTCGATCGACATCCACGCGAGTGACCTCGAAGCGTGGATCCGCTGAGGTGGCCAACACCGTCATCAGGTAGCGATCCTCCGCCGATGCTCCCGGCGTTGCATCCTTGTGCCAGGGCTGGCCCGTTGGCGAGAACAGCACGAGGTCAAGGTCGAAGCGATGACACACTTCCGATGCAGCGACGAGGTGACCGTGATGGATCGGGTCGAAGGTGCCACCCATGACGCCGATGCGCCTCAGGGTGCCGGGCATGGTGCGGTGACGGGCTATCGCTTGACGTTGATCATCATGGTCAAAATGAGCAGGCCCACCAAGATGCCGAATCCGGTCACTCCGAAGACCCACGGCGGGGTGAGTGCACTGTGACCGGCCTCCTCGCTCAACGGAGCAAGGGGTCCAGCCGCCAGATGGGCAGCGAAGTCAGGCATCAGGTTCCTCTCATTGCCGATATTGACTCTGGGCGACTATCCAGTCCGCCCCAGATCACATCGTAGGCGTGCGCTCAACGTTCCCGCATCAGGTGCGGATGTGGCCGTCACCGGTGACCACGTAGGTGGTCGTGGTCAGCTCAGGCAACCCCATGGGTCCTCTGGCATGCAGCTTTTGAGTTGATATTCCGATCTCGGCACCGAAGCCGAATTCACCACCATCGGTGAATCGAGTCGACGCGTTGACCATCACCGCCGCTGCGTCGACTCCCGCGACGAAACGCATTGCTGCGGACTGGCTATCGGTGATGATCGCTTCGGTGTGCCCGGAAGACCAGCGGGCGATGTGCGCTAGGGCCTCGTCGAGGGAATCCACGATGCCAGCGGCGAGGTCCAGGCTGTAGTACTCGGCTGCCCAATCTGCATCGGTTACCGGCTCGCAGGAAATTCCAGAGTCCTTGACGATTTCAGTCATCCGCTGATCCGCATGCAGGCGAATCCCAGCTTCCCGCATTGCAGGCATCAGGGCGGGCATGAGTGCGTCGGCGATATCCGCATGCACAAGCAGGGTCTCTGCGGCATTGCAGACGCTGACCCGCTGAGCCTTGCTATTGATCACAACAGCGACGGCCTTGTCGATATCTGCATCGCGATCCACGTACACATGGCAGTTGCCTACGCCGGTTTCAATCACCGGAACGGTGGAGTTGTCGACCACATTGCGTATCAGCGATTCCCCACCCCGTGGAATCAAGACGTCCACCAGGCCACGGGCCGTCATGAGGTGCTTCACGGACTCGTGGGTTTCACCTGGTACCAACTGCACGGCATCGACCGGAAGGCCGCAGGAGTCCAGTGCCTCACGCATGACCTCGACCAGCGCACGATTACTGTGCATCGCCGAACTAGATCCACGCAGCAGTGCCGCGTTACCGCTCTTCAAACACAGACCCGCAGCATCGACAGTGACGTTAGGCCGAGCTTCGTAGATCATCCCCACCACACCCATGGGTACTCGCACCTGGCGAATCTGCAGGCCGTTGGGCAGTGTGTAGCCACGGACAACTTCACCAACGGGGTCGGGCAGTTTTGCGACATCCCGTAGCGCCTCGGCGATATCGGCAATGCGCTGCGGCGTCAGGGTCAGGCGGTCAATGATCCCAACTGCCGTGCCATCCTCAGTTGCTCGCTGAACGTCATGAGTGTTGGCTGCCACAACACGCTTAGTTGCGCCCACGAGAGCATCAGCAATGGCAAGCAGGCCGGCGTCTTTCTGCTCTCGGGTAAGCAGCCGCAGTGCTGCAGCCGCCTGCCGGGCCCGACGGGCAGTTGCGAGGACTTCTTCGCGATCGTCCACGTTCACGACTCCGCATCCGTTGACGAGCCCTGCGGGGCTCAAGGCCCTCAGCCTAGAACTCCGCGGTGCTGATCAAAACGGCAGGACACTGCCGGCGGCTACCAACCCCGGCCGCTCCAGGACGGTGCGGCCACGCCGGTGGAAGGTCTCCTGATCGACGACCTCCACTCCGACCACCTCCCAGTCAGGCAGACTTGCCGTTCCGCGATGCTCACTCCACAGTCGCGTTGCCAGAGCTACCGCAAGATCGATTGCTGGTGCTTCCTCCCAATAACGCAGTTCGGCGCGATCCTCGGCATAGCGACCTGCCAGTAGGAACGGATGCTCGTGACTGAGCCGCTCAAGACCGTCTCGAATCTGTGGCACGGGGACTGGGCGGCCGGACACGGTGAGGGTCACATGCCACATGCGACGGGCTGTCATTGCTGCCCCCTCTCATCTGCAGTGACACTTCCAACCCTGTCCTGCCGTCAATCACTCCTCGCCGTTGTCCGCGAGGAGAACTAGGTCGTCGCGGTGCACGACCTCGCGCTCGTAGGCGGGGCCCAACTCGCGACCCAGATCCCTCGTGGACCTGCCCAGAAGCGTGGGCAGTTCCTGCGCGTCAAAGTTGACCAGTCCGCGGGCGATCGTGTGACCCTTTTCGTCGAAGATGTCGACGGGATCTCCGGCAACAAAGGTGCCCTCGATACGGGTGATGCCAGCGGGAAGCAGGGAAAGTCGCCTCCGCGCCACCGCATCGGCTGCCCCAGCATCCAGGTGCAGTTGACCCGTTGGGGTGCTGGCATGCGCCAGCCAGAGCAACCGGGTAGCCGGCCGCCGATGTGGAGCGTGGAAGACCGTCCCCACATCAGCCCTCTCAAGGGCTCGCGAACTGTCCGCGGCTGCGCTGAGGAGCACCGGAATGCCAGCAGCGGTGGCTATTCGTGCAGCCTCCACCTTGGAACCCATGCCGCCCAGACCCACACCGGCAGCGCCGATGCCGCCGATCTTGACGGACGCGAGATCAGCCTCACCGCGCACCTGCTCAACCAACTTCACCCCCGGGGTACCAGGGGGCCCATCGAAGAGTCCGGCAACATCGGAAAGCAGGATCAACCCGTCGGCACGCACGAGATGCGCAACGAGTGCAGCCAGCCGGTCATTGTCACCAACACGGATTTCATCCGTGGCGACCGTGTCGTTTTCGTTGATGATCGGCACGACGCCCAGCTCGAGTAGGCGAAAGAGCGTGCGCTGAGCATTGCGATAGTGGCTGCGCCGAATGACATCATCCGCGGTGAGCAGTACCTGGCCGACACGAAGGTCCCGTGCGGCAAAGGCCGCGGAATACGCCGCGATCAAACTGCCCTGGCCTACTGAAGCAGCCGCCTGCTGCGTCGCGAGATCCCTTGGTCGGTGCTCTAGGCCAAGCATGGGAAACCCGGTGGCGATGGCGCCGCTGGAGACGAGCACCACCTCGTGACCACGCGCTCGACGCGCGGCGATGTCATCCGCGAGCTGCTGGATTCGCTGCGCATCAACGCCACCCTGCGGGTGGGTCAGCGAACTCGATCCAACCTTGACCACGATCCGTGGCGCTGCAGCAATGGTTGCCCGCACCACCTGCTGATCCTGCTCACTCACCCTG
>CAZKFI010000032.1:0-5137 GCA_964551975.1 uncultured Bifidobacteriaceae bacterium
GATCGGGACCGCGTCCGCCGGGCCAGGAAGGAAATGGACCTGCTCGACTTGGCGGGGCGGCATCTCAATGAACTGTCTGGGGGACAGCGTCAACGCGCCTTCGTCGCCCAAGGCCTCGCTCAGGATCACCACATACTGCTGATGGATGAGCCCCTGACTGGTTTAGATCTACCATCGGCTCAGACGATCGACCGCATCATTCATGCAGAGACCGAGCGGGGCTGCACGGTCATTCTCACCACCCACGACCTAGACGAGGCGCGCGCGGCAGACCATGTCCTGCTGCTTGGTCAAGGTGGTCTGCTCTCCGGACCACCAGCGCAGGTGTTGACTCTCGATCACCTGCAGCAGGCTTACCGGCTAGGGGCGCATCACCCAATCGGTGACGAAGCGGCGCTGCTGCCAAGCCCCCACCACGATCATGACGAGCATGTCCATGAGTGAGGAGACATCAGTCGGGGTCCGTTCGACCCGCCAGCGTTCCGCCGTCGCTGCCGTACTGCGCGAGAGTCCGGGGTTTCATTCAGCGCAGCAGTACTTCGACATGCTACGTGCGCGCGGTCAGCGGATCGGCTTGACCACGGTGTATCGAACACTGCAGGCAATGGTGGCCAGTGGTGATGTGGATGTCCTCGTGACCAGCGACGGCGAGGCTCGCTACCGCGGCTGCGGTCAGGCGTCGGGCCATCACCACCACCTCGTCTGCCGGCGCTGTGGCAAGACGGTCGAAATCGCCGCCACTGAGGTAGAGCACTGGGCTTCCACGGTGGCTCAAGCCCACGGGTTCACTTCAGTGGACCACACCGTGGAACTGGTTGGAACCTGTCAAGGCTGCACAGGCGCTTGACCTTCGCAGGCCTGATCGCGCCACGACCGCCTAGGCAGTGTCCGCAGCGACTCTGATGGCCTGACGGGACTCGATCTGTCGCCGGACCAGGTTCAGTGAATTCAGATAGCGCGGTATGTCGGCGCGGAACGTTGGTGCGCAGATGGAAATCGCCCCGAGGCCTACGCGATCATCCCCAATGATGGGCACGGCCACGGCCGTATATCCCTTGGCTAGCTCCTCCTGTTCGATGGCGTAGCCCTGCTCCCTCACCTGCTGAATCTTCTGTCGCAACAGGCTGCCACTAGTGATCGTGCGCGGCGTCATACGCACGAGGCCACGTTCAATACAGGCCTCGAGTACCTGCGGTGGACTAAATGCCAGAAGGGTCTTGCCCGTGGCTGAGCAGTGCAGATGCGTGCGCCCAGCCACCCGCGAAGGTTTGGGTGACTGTGTGAAACCTGTTTCCTTCTCTACGAAGAGCACGTCCAGGCCGTCTAGCACGGCCAGGTGCACGGTTTCCTTCGTCGTTGTTTGCAGGCTGCTGATGTACGGATGCACCGTCTCGCGAAGCACCCGGATTCGAGGGACCCGGGAGCCCAACTCAAACAGGCGCATACCCAACCGGTATCCATGCTCGTCACGCTCGAGAACACCCCAGGCAACCAGTTCCTGGGCGACTCGATGGACCGAGGCCTTCGGCACCCCGGAGCTGCGGGAAAGCTGGGTCAGCGACAGGCTGATGTCATCGATCTCAAAGGCCTCGAGGATGAGCCTGACCTTGCCCAGGACGCTGTTGGGCAGGTCGTCAGCGTCCTCCCGCATCCTGGCACCCTCCAAGCAGAAACCGGATCAATATCCTGTCAGCCGGATCCGGCCCGCTCAAGCGGTTTGGCGAGAGGATTCCCCGGACCACTGAGTGAACCGATTTCACGGCAATTTCCGGTCAAATCGGATTACATCAGGGGTCGGCAGGATCAGTTACCGCAGGGCCAACGTGGAGGACTACGCCGCATGAGGGGTCAGGAACAGGACCTGACGGTGTCTGCAGGCAGGGAGCCAGGCCGCATCGACCTCACCGGGCTCAACCGAACCGTGCCCGCGTTACTCGGCGCTGCCGCGTCCCGCTACGGATCACAGACCGCTTGGACGGACGGCACCACCCACCGTCGCTTCGAAGATCTCCCCGATCTCGCTGCCCGAGGTGCTCGAACCCTTCGTGAACTCGGGATCGCACCCGGTGACCGGGTGGCCGTGGTGGCGCCGAATCGACTCGAGATCCTCGAACTCCTCCTTGCCTGCGCCTGGCTGGATGCAACGCTGGTGCCGCTGAATCCAGCAACACCGGTAGGCCAACTTGCAGGCATCTTCGACTACATCGAACCCGGTGTGGTGTTCCTCGATGATGATGACCAGATCAGCCAGCACGTAATTGGCGCAATCAATGAGGCAGGTTGGTCAGGCCGGTTACAGCAACTCTCAGGCGTCGGTGGAGCGCAGCATCAGACCTGGATCACCGCGGCCGAACTTGAACCCGTTCACCAGGTCACCCCAGGGAGCACACTCGCCCTGCTGATGACTTCGGGAACAACCGGAGCTTCGAAGGCCGTTGAGTGCCCGCACGGGCAGTTCCTCGCCTGGGGTGAAGGAGTCGGCGGGATGCTCGGAATGACATCCACCGACGTTGCCTATACCTGCCTTCCCCTATTTCATACGAATGCCCTGAACGCGTCCTTCCAGACCCTGCTGCATGGTGCCACGCTGCACCTTGGACCCCGGTTCTCGGTTTCACGTTTCTGGCAGCGCAACGCCGAGGCCGGCGCAACCGTCGGCTACCTACTGGGTGCGATGGTCCGCATGCTCTTGAGTCAGCCGGAAGGCACCCCCACACCGCAGCACAGGGTCAGTCGCATCCTCGCTCCCGGGACACCGGTTGAGGCACTGCGCGAATTCGAGTCCCGCTTTGGCAGCGTTCTCATCGAAGGCCATGGGATGACCGAGACCAATGCAGCGCTGGGCACGCCTTTGGGTGTTCGTCGACTGGGGTACATGGGTCAGGTGATGCCTGGGTATCAGGCGCAAATTGTTGACGATCAGGATCAGCCGCTACCGCCGGGCACCCCAGGCGAACTGGTATTGCGCAGCGACATACCGTTCGCCTTTGCCACCGGGTACTGGCGTCTACCTGAGGTCACGGTCAGTGCGAACCGCAATCAGTGGTTCCATTCCGGCGATCGCGTTGTCGAGGAAGACGGTTGGTTTCGATTCCTGGATCGGATCAAGGACGTCATTCGGCGGCGTGGCGAGAATATTTCAGGGTGGGAAGTCGAGCAGGCACTGGATTCTCATCCGGAGGTTGCTCGCTCCGCCGCCATTCCGGTGCCCTCCGAACTGGGCGAAGATGAAGTCCTGGCGTTCGTGGTACGAATCCCGAACTCTGCACTCAATGCCGAGGTGCTGCATCGGGAAACTTCGAGTCTGCTGCCCTCATACGCTCGACCTCGATTCATTGAATTCGTTGACGAGCTCCCACTGACTGACACGGGCAAGGTGCGCAAGCAGGTGCTACGGGATCGCGGCACCTCAGCCGACACCTGGGACGCAGAGAAGTCCGATACCCTCGCCCATGGCTGATCGACCGATCATCACAGCCACAGGCCAGACTCCCTTCCTTCGACCTGCATCCGCAGTGGGGGTCACCACCCCTGAACTGCTCTACCAAGCAGCCGACCAGGCTCGCCAACGAGCCGGCCTGCAGTGGTCGGATATCGACGGCCTTGCCGTGGCATCGTTCACGCTGGCCCCAGATCATGGGATTGACCTCGCTGTCGCCTGGAATCTGCGACTGCGTTGGATCATGGATAGCGCCCTGGGTGGCGCGTCGGGCATCGACATGCTCCAGCATGCGGTAAGCGCTATTCAGAACCAGCTCTGTTCCACTGTGCTCATCGTCGCCGGCGACCACTTCGGCAGCGACGACTTCACCTCACTGGTACGCAACTACAACCGCTCAGCGGCAACAGATTTTCCCGGGTTCGCTGGTGCAGGGCCCAATGCTTTCTTTGCCATGGTCACGCAGCAGCAGATGAACGTCACCGGATTGCAGCGAGAAGACTACGGATCCCTGGTAACGCGGCAACGGCAATGGGCAGCGACGAATGCGAATGCCGCGTACCGAGAACCTCTCACGTTGGCGGAGTACCTCGACGCACCGATGATTGCCAGCCCATTGGGGCGATTCGATTGCGTTCCGGTAACCAGCGGTGCCAGTGCGCTCGTCCTGCAGGCATCACCCCGAGTCGATGGACCCTCGGTAACCCTTCGAGCCCTCGGGGCTCAGTACAACGTGGACGGCCAGGACAGTGATGGCTTGACCACCGGGCTTCGCGATCTTGCCCCAGAACTCTGGGAACAGGCCGGGGTGGGCCCGGCGGACATCGACGTTGCGGGCATATATGACGATTACCCAGCCATGGTTATTGCGCAGCTCCTTGATATCGGACTGCTCGGCACACAGGACGTGCCCGGTGAACTGGCGCGCCTCCTGCGGGGCGGTCGGCCAGCCATCAACTCCTCTGGCGGTCAACTCTCGGCTGGGCAATGCGGTGCCGGTGCCGGACTTCAGGGCGTCGTCGAGATCACCCGATGCCTGATGGGTGAGGGACCGCCCGGGACGCAGAATGCCCGCTTGGGGCTGGCATGTGGCTACGGCATGGTCACGTATCGGTACGGGTCCTGCGCCAATGCAGTCGTTCTGGAACGTGCCTGACATGCTCCAAGCCTGCGTGCACTGCCAGTGGGCGGGTCTCCCGCGTCGCCAGGTGTGCCCGCGATGCGAGAACACCACCTGGGTCGCCCTAGCTACCGCTCGCGGGCGTATCACGGCCTGTGCACTGGTTACTCGAAATCTCGGCACATCAATCGATCCAGGTGAACTACTCCTGACGGTGGCGCTGGACCAGGGCGGCCTGATCATCGCCCGGGCGAACTCTGGTCAGCAATTCGAGGTCGGTGACGCTGTTACCGTCGATGGCACTCTGCGGGCTACCACCGACTAGTTCTCCGCGAAGATGCCCAGCAGATCCTGTTGAGCAAGCCCGCTACCGCGTGGGTAGGTGCTACGGCGATTGGGGCGTAGACCTGTGCTGCGGTACAGGCGCTCAGTCATCAAGGCCCAGTCCAAGCCAACGGCCACACAGTTGACCAGAGGGACGCCTGCGAGAGACTCTTCGGTGTCGTCCAGACTCAAGGTCCCGTAGAGGCCACCAGCCGAGATCACGACGTCAGCTCCCTCATCAACCAAGGCTGCAG
>CAZKFI010000032.1:5147-24841 GCA_964551975.1 uncultured Bifidobacteriaceae bacterium
CGGCGTGCAGGGCAGGTAGACGATGCCCGAGTAGGCCCCGGACTCATCAGCGAAAGCCTGTCGAAACTCGTCCAGCGTGGCATCCAAGGCTCGAACTCCGATAAGACGCTCGGCGAAACCGAGGCGTTGCACCTGCTCACGGTGTATTGCCTCAAAGACCGTATCCACCGAGATCAATCCGAATCCCCAGCCAAGGTGGCTTGCCCACAACAAGGTGGACTCCCCTAATCCAATGACCGGGATATCGACTGCGGAGCGGGCTTCAGCCAGACAGGGCTCTTGAAAGTGGCCGATCACGAACACGTCGTAGCCTTGATCTGCTGCGGTGATGGCATTGCGAACTGCGACCACACCGCCTCGCAGTTCACTGACCCGACCCCAGTCCCTGGCCGGTGGACTCATGCCCGCGACATGCACCTCAATCCGCCTGCCGGGTGGCATCACGGACTCAGCTCTGCGAGTCAGCCGCTGCTGCAGTAGCCGCAGGTAGTCTCCACTGGCCTGCTCATCAACGAAACTCTGCCACCAAAGTCGCAGGACCTCAGGCTGTGCGGTGGATGCTTCGTCGATTTCAGGCATCGACTTCAGCACAAAGGCAGCGCACGCCCTTCTCGATCCATTCCTGGCCCACCCATTTGGGGTGACGTTCGCGAGCCATGGTCTCGACCTCGGCGACGATCTGGTCCTCTGCTACGCCTGCTCGGTATCGAGACCAGACCTCATCACGCAAAAAGACCAGGTAGGCATGCACCTCCTCGAGCAAATCAGGACCGCTGACTCGGCCATGGCCCGGCACGATCAGGGTGTCGCCGGCACGCATCAGGCCTTCCATCACGGCAATCCAGCGAACTCCGGATACATCAGCATCTTCTGGCGGGAACCAGGGGAAGATCGAGAACTGCGATTCCTCAACGAGATCGCCGCAAAAGACTGCGTTGACATCGGGTACCCGAATGACCTGGTCTCCCTTGGTGTGAGCACGCCCGGTGGCATGCATCGTCACAACGCGACCGCCCAGATCGATCTGATAGTCGGAGTCGTAAGTGATGGTCGGCTCGATGAACTCCACCCCCGCCAACTCGGCAGCAACCGAATCACCGAAGGTACGGAAGAACTCCAGGTATCCGGGTCCCTTAACGCGCAGATCTTCTAGCTGTGCGCTGTTCATCAGAAACGTCGCCTGTTCAGCAAGCACGGCCGCGCCATAGCTGTGCTCAGGATGAAAATGCGTTGTCGTTAGGTAAATCCGGCGCCCATTGGCAATCTCATCCACCTTGGCAAGTACCCGGCTGGCATTGCGCGGACCCATACCGGTGTCCACGACGAGCACTGCGTCGCGCCCACCAACGATTCCGATATTTGGGACCAGCGGAACCCCCATATCCGGAATCACAAAGAAATCGCGTTCGACATCGTGAATCTCATCGACACGGACAATCGGCGCGGGAGGTTGCTCATCAGCCATGGAATTACCGTCCTTCTCTACTGGGCCCAGGCTGTTGGCTCTGGGATCTGCGCTGCGGTGTGACGTTGCAGGTCTGTTGCGGCACGAAGCACGGTGTAGTCGGTATGCGCCGACCCGATCACCTGAATGCCGACGGGTACCGGCCCTTCCATGCACATAGGCACGACAGCGGACGGTACTCCGGCGAGCGCGATGGCGAAAGCGTGAGCGAAACCCTGCACGTCGTAGGCATCGTCATCCGAGCCGGGCAAACGGTCATGCAGTGGCGCGCTGCCAGCGGCAACCGGAGCCAATGCAATGTCTACCTCTGCCAGCGAGAGGCGAATTCCTGCACGGAAGTCTGTCAATCGCTGCACCGTCTGAAGGTACTGATCGATATCCATTCGACCGCCCTGCAGGGAATCCAAGAGGTTGGCGAATTCCTCAGTATGGCGCCCTTGGGCAGCGGCGAGATTTTCACGGGCACGTCGGCCTCCGTCGGGTGCCATGAGAGCGAAAGCGAGTTCAACCGCAGTATCGATCGACCAGGGTTCGATCGTGACGATCTGGGCACCCTGATCCGCAAGCGCATCACGGGCGATCTGCAGGGCACGCACCGTACCCGGTGAAACACCGCCCAGTGCCGCATTGGGCAGCACACCGACACGGGTGACCGCGGTCTGGTGACGCGGCAGCGGATGTACGAATGGGTCCCTGGGATCCGGGCCAGCCAGACAGTCAAGAAGCAGGTCAAGGTCTTCAGCGAACCTGCCCATGGGACCGGTGGTGGAGATATCCATCATCCCGGTGGCCTTCGTCGTCGGCCAGGTACCCCACTCCGAGACGACCCCGGCCGTTGGCCGAAGGCCCGCCGTGCCACAGAAATGGGCCGGTACACGAATTGACGTGAAGCCATCGGTGCCAAGGCCGAAGGGCGCCCCGCGCACAGCGTGAACGGCCGCCTCTCCCCCGGATGAACCGCCGGGTGAGCGCTGCAGGTCGTAGGGATTGCAGGTGCGGCCATGCAGTGCACTGTGGGTTTGCGCCGACCAGGTGTACTCAGGCGTGGCGGTCTTGCAGAGCGGAATGGCACCGGCTGCGCGAAGGCGGGCAACGGCAGTGGCATCGGCCTCAGCCGTGACATCAGCGCGAGCGTAGGAGCCGGAACGCCATGGCCACCCCGCAACGGCGATCGAGTCCTTGACGGAAAAGGGTATGCCCAGCAGCGGTTCCGTGGCTCCGCGTTGACGCCGCGCATCTGCCTCGGATGCTGCATTCAATACCTCGGCGCGATCCAGGAACACCACGGCATTGATCGCATGCGACTGCTCAAGACGATCCAGAAATGTCGTGCAGATCTGCACGCTGGAAACGTCACCGGCGCGCATAGCGTTCAACAGCTCGCGGACCGGCATCCGCAGAAGCTCATCCATGCTCGGATCCTTTCTCACACGCGAATGCTCTCAACACGCGGCAGAATTCCGCAGGTTCTTCCAGTGGCGCGCAGTGACCTGAGTTCGTGAACTGAAAACTCCGCCCTTGGGGTGCTTCCGCCGCAATCCACTCAGCGAGTTCCCATGGCCAGTACGGATCTCGGCTGCTGTAGGCAGCCAGTACCGGAATGCGAAGGTTCTTGATGGTGGATCGGTGATCAACCCTGGCCTGGGCTCGAACTAGAGCCAGCGCACAGGGCAGTGGTGTCTGCCAGGCGACGAACTCCAGTAACGGCGCGATGGCCGCATTCTGTGGCAGGAGGGAGTCTTGCAGAAACGCTCGCTGGTCCGCTGGCCAGGAATCCTCCATCCCTTCCACATAAGGAGCTAATTCCGCTTCATCAAGCGCCCAGGGAAACCCGTCTGCCTTGGTCAGGCGAATCGGACCGTTCACCAGCATGAGGCGATCGATTCGTGGGTGCGGTGTCCTCAGTAACGACAAGGCGGTGGTGCAACCCATCGACCAACCAACCAAGGTGGCACTTCGCGCATCGAGTTGCTCAAGGACCTGGTCTAGGTCGCTGGCCAACTGGTCAAAGGTGAGGTCAGGTAGTTCTGCCAGGCACTTGGAGGACTCTCCCATTCCGCGCTGGTCGTACGCGATCACGCGATGGTCTTTGCCCAATCGGTGGATCACCTGATCAAAGAGCCGGTGAGATTGCTTCCAACCGTGGACCAGCACAATCGTGGGTCCGCTGCCCTGCGAGTCTGCGATGCGCAGCCGCGCACCATCGTCCAGCGTCAGAAAGTCATCACGAACAATCATCATCGGACCAGGCTCGGGCGCTACTTCGTCTGCTCATCGGGCAAACTTCCCGGCTCGTCCGCGATCACGGTCGCCAAGATCTCCAGAGCCACCGATGCCCGCGCGAAGCCTGCATAGTTGGCCACCATGAGCAGCGTCGCCCGCAATTCGTCAACCGTTGCCCCGTGAGCAATCGCCCATCGAAAGTGACCTGCGAGGCGCGATTCGACACCACCAAGGGCAGCCAAGATCGCGACCACGATGAGGCTTCGTTCACGTAGATCCAGGGGTTGCGCATTCCAGGCGGCTCCCCCGGTCGCACGAAATGCTTCCTCGGCAAACTCCGCACCAAACGTGGAGATGAACTGTTGCTCGACTTCCAGCTCCGAAGTGCCGAATTGATCGGCGTAGCGACGAATGCCCGTTAGGCGCCTTTCGGTGTCACCTGGATCGGGACTACTCATGCCAACTGCCGTTCAGGAGCCAGTGACGACTGCGGGTCGTCGTCGCTTGATGCCGGCGAGCCCCTTTCGCTGCGCGAAGTCCAGGGCGATTGCGCCGATCAGGATGATGCCGGTGATGATCTGCTGCCAGTAGCTCTCGATTCCTGCAACCGAGAGACCGTTCTGCAGAACTCCGAGGAACAGCACACCCACCGCGGTGCCCGTGACCCCTCCGACTCCACCACTAAAGCTGGTACCGCCGAGGAGGACGGCTGCCGCTGCGCTGAACACGAGGTTTTCACCCACCTGCGGGCTTGCCGCACCAATTCGCGCGTCTTGGAGCACGGCCGCTATCGCTGCGAAGCCACCAGAGAGTGCGTAGACGATGATGATCGTGCGCGAGGTGCGGATACCAGACAGACGCGCGGCGTCCACGTTGCCGCCGACCGCGTAGACATCGCGCCCGAAGAAGGTGAACTTCTGGACATAGAGCATGACGCCGTAGGTAATGAGCATGACCCAGACAGGATTGGGAATGCCCAGGGTGGAGCCGAAGGCCAAGCTATCCAGGAATGGGGAGATGACCTGCTCAGTCTTGCTCTGTGACCAGTAGTTGGTGAGACCTCGGAACAGGATGAGCGACCCGAGAGTGACCACCAGGAAGGACAAACCAAATCGTCCGATGAGGACACCGTTGACTAGGCCACCGAGGATCAGCCCCATTGCGACGGTAGCCAGGATGGCGAGGCCGATCGGCAGGCTTGCTTGGTTGACGAACCACCCCAAGCCGATGCCGCACAGTGCAAGCATGGAGCCGATAGACAGATCAAAGCCTCCAGCCAGCATGACGAACGTGAGCCCCATCGAAGCAACCCACAGGATTGAGGAGGCCGTGAGGATCGCGCTGATGTTCGCCGTAGACAGGAAGGTTTCCTGAGTCAGCGAGAAGAAAATGAACATCGCAACCAGTACGACGAGGACGACGAAGAACCTTTGGCGGAACAGCGACATCTGCACTCTCTCCCTAACTCGCCTGGCCCATGGCGTATCGCAATACGGTTTCTTCATCTGCCTCATCGGCAAGCAATGTGCCGGCCACGCGACCGCGATGCATCACCACAATGCGATCACAGAGCGTCAGTAGCTCGGGGACCTCGGAGGAGCTGATGAGGATGCTCATACCGGCATCACGTTGGGCGAGCAGAATGCGATAGATCTCCGCTTTCGCGCCGACATCAACTCCGCGAGTCGGTTCATCGAGAACCAGAATCTCCGGCTCTGTGCCCACCCACTTGGAGAGGAGCACCTTCTGCTGGTTCCCACCGCTGAGTCGCACGACTGGCGTTGACAGTGATTCAGTGACGATGCCGAATTGCTCAACGCACTGCTTGACGAATCGCACTGCCTTAGGCGGACGCGGCTGCCGCAGGCGACCAGCCAGGGATGTGCTGGCCATGACCGCGTTTTCCAGCACGCTCATATCCAGGACGAGACCATTGACCTTTCGATCCCCGGGGACGAAGGCCACGCGCTGCCGCATCGCTCGCCGGGGATCCTTGATGCGCACCGGTGTTCCGTGCACCAGGACCTCGCCGTCGTAGTCGGGGTGGATGCCGAAGAGGGTTTCCACGACCTCTGAATGCCCAGCACCAACCAACCCCGCGATTCCCAGGATTTCTCCCTTACCCAGGGTGAGCGAAACCTCCTGGCACCGTCGCTCGACTCCGAGGGCGCGGATCTCCAAAATTGGTTCGCTCTCGCCCGCAGCATGGGATAAGGACTGGAAGGCGCTCAACTCACGACCGAGCATGTCCGCGACAACTCGATCCGGGGAAAACTCCGAAATTACTCCGCTGGAGACGAGGTGCCCGTCCCGCAGGATCGTCAGTCGGTCGCAGATCTCAAATACCTCAGGCATACGGTGCGAGATGAAGACGATCGCGACACCCTGTTCGCGTAGGCCGCGCACAGCCTTAAATAGGGCTTCCACCTCGTGGGTAGAGAGCGAACTGGTCGGCTCATCCAAGACCAGCACCTTCATGTCCGTGGTCAACGACCGGGCGATCTCAACCAATTGCGCCTGTCCGGGTGGCAAGTCTGACACCAAGGCATCCACGGTGGCGGGGCAATCGACTCGATCCAGGACCTCCCGAGCCCGCTGGCGAGTACTACGCCAGTCAATGCCCCACGGCTTGCGTGACTTGCCATGTCCGAGCAGGACGTTTTCCGCGACGGTCAACTGCGGCACCAGGGTGCGCTCCTGGGTCACGGTGGCGATGCCGGCACGCAGGGCCTCACCGGGGTTCTTGAACTCCACCGCAGAATCTGCCAGGGACACAGTTCCCTCATCGCGCGTTACCTGGCCGGAGAGGATCTTCAACAGGGTGGACTTGCCCGAGCCGTTCTCACCACATAGGCCGTGTACTTCACCGGGATAGAGCGCGATAGAGACGTTGTCGAGTGCTTGAACTCCGCCGTAGGCCTTGGAGATTCCTACAGCCTGGAGAACGGGCTCGACCGAGCCCGCGCCGGAGTCCTGGTGCATCACTGCTCCCTTCGACTCCGATCGCGGGCTCGGTCGCCCATGTCGCTGACTCAGTATTGCGGCCAGCGCTTGCCTGTACCCCCGAATGACTGGACTAGCCGCCCATCGCCGCCAATTGGTCTGCCCAGGTGGTAGCTGAGCCGACGTTCTCGGAGGTGATCAGCTTGGGATCCCCGGCCTTGACGGTCTTGGGGACCTCGTTGCCCTGCTTCACGTTGTACAGACCCCAGGCGGCGTACTGACCGATGCTGGGCGCATCCAGCTGAATCGTGTAGTTGATTCGGCCACCAGCCACGGCCTCCAGGCCATCGGAGCCACCATTTTGGCCGCCGAATGCCAGGCCGTCCTTGCCCTGTGAGCGAGCTGCTGCATTCGCCCCAACGGCCGACGGATCGTTGTAGGCGATCACACCTGCCAGATCGGGGTAGTTTGCGAGCAATTCGGTTCCGGCGATCTCGCCACCGGCGATGTCATCGCTTGGGTTGGATGCGTTGCCGGCCACGGTCAAGCCGAAGGCGGTCGCCCACTTCTTGGCCTGCTCGATGGAGAAGACGATCGAGGGCACGGCGATGGCGAAATCGATCGTGCCGATCGATGCACCTTCACCCACCAGTGATGCCATCTGACCGGCGCCCAGGAACGCAGCTTCGTCACGCCGCTGCAGGATCTGGCTGTTGTAGTCACCGATCTCATCACTGGTGAAGTTCTCGTCGATGCTGATCAATGCGATGCCGGCTTCCTTGGCCTTGGCCAAAGACGGCTTCATGGCATTGGGATCCAGAGCGAAGACGAAGATGCCGTCAACACCCTGGGCAATCAGCTGGTCCAGCTGGCTGACCTGGTCGTCAACACTGCCTTTGCCATCGAGCTCGATGAACGTTCCACCCAATTCCTCTGTTGCAAGCTTCATGGACTTGCCCAGCGTGTCGAGGAATTCATTGCCGCCAACCGGGTTCAGGTAGGCAAGCTGGAGTTCACCGGGCTCGGGCTTCTCGTACCCGACCGGAATGTTGGTCTCAAGCGATTCAAAGACGACCTCTGTGGCCGCAGGCGCACTCGCGCTGGCCGCGGGCGCACTCTCGGCCGGAGCGGCCGACGACGCCGTCGTCGTGCTGGAACTGCTGCAGGCAGCGGCAAGTAGTGCCACCGCGGCCAAACCGGCTCCGAGCACCAGTCTGTTCTTCATCCGTTGTCCTCTCGATCGTTCGGACCCATGGCAGGTAACCGCGGGACCCAGGCGATGCCATGTATAGCCGCGCTACGAGGGGCCAACCGCTTGCTCGTTCCACTCACCGGACTCAAGGCATTACGGGACGATAACGGCGCGCCCTCCGACAACTCCCCCGCGCACGTCCTGCATCACTTGGGCGATAGCGCCAAAGGAATTGACCTCGACGGGTAGCACGAGCGCACCCGCAATGAGATCTGCGGCCAGGCCAGGAGCCAACTGCCGAGCCAACTCTTCATGAGCAATCCCGTTGATCGGGATGAGTTGAACATTTGCCACCAGCCAGGCTGGCAGGTTCAACTGAGTCTGGATTCCTGCCGCGTAGCCCACCAGGGCATAGCGACCACCAGAGCGCACCAGATTGATGCGGCTGCCCATGCCAGGGCCACCCACGGTGTCGATGACGCCATCCAGGCCGTCCAGTCCAGGGCCATCATTGAGTGCTTGCTGGGATTCCTCTCCGGCGGGCACCACCAGGACCGAGTCACCGAAATTCCCCAGCCGTTCCGGTGATCGGGTCGATGCGATCACCCGATGGCCCGCCCGAACAGCGAGTTGTACCGCCAGGGCTCCCACCGCACCGCCTGCGCCTGTGATGAGGATTCGGGCCTGCGGTCGCACGGCGACCTGGGCCAGTGCAATTGCCGCGGTCGTGGCCGGCACGAAATAGCTTGCAGCCACAGGAAAACTCATACCGGCCGGCAGTTCGGCTAAAGCCGCCGCAGGCGCGCTGACAAGGTCAGCCCAGCCGCCATTGCGCACTACGCCCAGTCCCGCACCACGAACCACAACCGGGGAGCCCGGCGGAAATGCTGCGTCAGCGGGGGCCTGCTCCACCACCCCGGCGGCCTCAACTCCGGGAATGAAGGGAAGTGTGGGCAGCACCGGGAATGAACCCGAGGCAACATCGATATCCAAGTGCCCAACCGCCGCAGCCTTGATGCGCACGAGATACTCCCCCGGCATCACCTCAGGCTCGGCCACCTCGCGCACCTGCGGAGTCGCTCCCCATGCATCGACAACGATGGCTTGCATGTCAGACCTCACTTCAGGCAATCACTTATCAAGGCAATGACTCCTTCAGGCACCGAGCACTAGCCAGTGTGAGTCTGGTGTCGGTAGCCGCACTCTAGGGTCTGCCGCCAGCGATGGCGGAAGTTCTCTGGATCATTCGATGGCACATCCGGATGCCACAGGCACTCCCGTGGGATGCTTCGTGCATGCGTCAAGGCTTTGCCGATACACCCTTTGGGCAGGTCTATTACAGGGAAGACGGTGACGGCCCACCACTGCTTCTGTTGCACCAGACACCCCGATCCGCAGATGAGTTTGCCGACGTACAACCACTGCTCGCCCGGGACCGTCGAGCTATCGCCATGGACATGGTGGGTTTTGGTCTCAGCCCCCGGCTCCCTGCACCGCAGACCATCGAAACCATGGCGACCGGTGGCCTGGCACTCATGGACGCTCTGGGCATCGATGAATTCGCAGTCCTCGGTCACCACACTGGTGGAGCAGTTGCTCTGGAGATCGCAGCGAGCGCACCTGCGCGTGTCACACACCTGATCGCATCCAATGCCCCGTGGACCGATGCCCAGTTTCGTGTTGATCACGCTGACGGATCCGGTGTCGATGCGGCGCAACGCTCCGACGACGGCGCACATCTGCTCGAACTCTGGGGTTTTCGGGCTCAGTTCTATCCGGTGAACCGTCCAGACATCCTGGATCGCTTTATCCGAGACGCGCTGGCTCCTGGACTGGATCCCGTTGAGGGTCACCGGGCCTGCGCTCGTTACGTGATCGAAGAGCGCATCGGGCTGATCACCGCTCCTGTGTTACTCATCGGCGCAGAGCAGGATCCCTTCGCGATGCCGCACCTGCCGCACCTGCGGGACGGCTTGACGCAGGCTCGCGCTGTGGAGACCGCGATCATTCCCGGAGGCATGATCCCCCTCATGGAGCAGTGCCCAGAGGCTGTTGCCGATGCGGTGGCGACATTCCTGGCACGCCATTCCCACGCGTAGTCCTGAGCACGCCTGGCGAGCCGATCAGTTTCACAGCGTGTTCACAGGTTCGACCCATGAGGTTGCCAGCCTGGTCGGCCATCGTTCCTACTGACGGATTGACGCCAGTGACCAGGGGCACCACCGATGCTCCTGGCTGAGGGAAGGAATACCGATGAAGCACTCACGAATCATGCGCGCGACGATGGCCGCTGCAGCAATTGCTCTCGTTGCCGTCGCCGGTGCTGGAGCAGCCCAGGCTGCCCCCGGCGGAGGCGGTCGAGGCGAACTGCGAGCACTAGTCCAGGCCGGCACCATCACCATGGAGCAGGCACGTGCGGTGGGCGAGGCAATGCGAGAGGCCTGCCACGAGGCCAAGGAGCAGGCTGTCGATCAGGCCTTGGCGGCGCTCACCGCCGAGGGCACGTTGACTGCGGCGCAAGCCGCGGCGGTGGAGGCAGATCCGCGTGGGCTCATTGACCTCGTCGCCGACGGCACCATCAGCGTCGAGCAGCTCAAAGCCATCCGAGCCGAGTTCAAGGAATACAAGAACACCGATGTTCGCTCCACCGTGGTCAACGGCCTGGTTGCCGACGGCACGTTGACCGCCACCCAGGGTCAGGCCGTGTTGGCGGCCCTGCCGGAAAAGGCTGGTCGCTGAGATAAGCACTGAAACACGATGGCTGTGGGGCGGTGACAGCACCGCCCCACAGCCACCTGCTTAGGCTCACGCCAGCAGCTTCATTCCGTGTGTTCCGGGAGGTCTCATGGCGCCACTGATCCTGGTCGTCGATGACGAGCCGGCCGTGAACGACCTCATCTGCGACGCAATGCGCCTTGCCGGCTACCGCACATCAAGTGCTGCCGACGGCTTCCTTGCCCTGCAGTTCCTCCGCTCCACCACCGCGGACCTCGTCATCCTTGATGTGAATATGCCGCGCATTGACGGCTTCGAGACGCTGCAGCGCATGCGAGACGCTGGGGACCATACGCCCGTCATCGTGCTGACAGCACGTCAAGAACGCGACGACACACGTACCGGCTTTGCGGCCGGCGCCGATGACTTTGTTCATAAGCCATTCAGCATCGAAGAGCTGGTCTGGCGCGTGCGCGCCGTGCTCCGACGCACCGCGCCTGATGCCGAGGACACCTCCTATGTGGTTGGCAGCGTTCGTCTCGACCCAGCACGTCATGAGGTCACGGTCTCCGGAGCGCCTGTCGAGTTGTCCAGTACCGAGTTCCGGCTGCTGGAGGTTTTCATGGAAAACCGCGGGCTGGTGCTCGGAAAGGAGCGCCTCCTTGATCGGGTCTGGGGTGGTGCCGCCGAACCGAATGTGGTCGAAACCTACGTCTCCTACCTCAGGCGCAAGCTTGGGGATGCGATCACGATCCGGACGGTACGTGGCGTGGGGTATCAACTGCAGGAGGGTGCATGAGCCTTCGCTCCCGCATCACTGCGGTCACGGTGGTTCTGGTGATCCTGGCGGCCGGGCTCATCGCCGTATTCGCCTACTCAACTGCCAAGCGCATCCAGTTCGAAACACTCGATGCCGGACTCCTGGCCGCATCTGGTCAGGTGAGCCCGCGCGCCTTGGAACGCGGCGGTAGTCGACTGCCGCTGAGCACGTACCAGCCCTACGCGATCGCACTGCTACGTCCACAGGATGACACCGCCACCATGCTGCTACCGGCCGGCTCTGTCGACGCTCCCCTGGGGTTCCCGACAATCACCCGCGCCGACGCCCAAGCACGGGTAGACACCTTCAGCATGCTGCCCGGCGAGCCGGCCTACCGTGCCATCATTCGGCCCTCAGGGCCGCGACGCGCGCTGCTCATCGTCGCCGCGCCGATCGCCGAGATTGAGTCGGGACTGCGACAACTGGCAATCGGGTTGGTGCTGGCGGTCGCGGCCACGGCAGCCCTCGGTGGTCTCGTTGCCTGGTTGATCGTGCGACGCTTTTTCCGACCCGTAGATGCCATGGTGCAGGCGGCAAGTGACATCGCCGCGGGGGACGTGAACCTGCGAGTACCGCAGGCATCGGCCGGTACCGAACTTGGCGAACTCTCCCAGGCACTCAACGGCATGATCGAGTCCTTGACGACATCCCTCACTGCGGTTGCAGATTCCGAACGCCGGCTGCGTACCTTTGTCTCAGATGCCTCGCACGAAATTCGAACGCCCTTGACGGCCATTCGCGGCTATATCGACTTACTGCAGGTGGAACGCACTCACCCCAGCGATCTGGAGCGTCGAGCATTGGATCGCCTCACCTCGGAAAGCCGACGGCTAGAAGGCCTGGTAAACCAATTGCTGCTCCTGGACCGCATCGACGAGCAGGTGCAGGAGCTGGAGGAGTTCGATCTAGAGCCGCTGGTTCGCGAGTACTGCTCGGATCTGGACCTCGTCGAATCACGTCCCGTTACCTTGGACCTCCAGCCCTGTGTGATTCGCGGGGTCGAGCATCAGTGGCGGCAGGTTCTGGCCAACCTGATACAGAATCTGCAACGACATACCCCCGCGGGCTCACCCGTATCGGTCCGCCTACGCCACATCGTTGAGTCTCACCAAAGCGTTGGCGTTCTGGAGATCGACGATGCTGGGCCGGGGATCCCACCCGAACGACGGCTCTACGCAACGCAGCGATTCACGCGCTTGGATCCATCGCGGTCAAAACTCACCGGAGGGTTCGGCCTCGGTATGAGCATCATCAGCGCAGTTGTTGAACGACATGGCGGCACGGTCGAGCTGTCCGACAGTCCCTTGGGCGGCCTACGGGTGCGGATCAGTGTTCCGGCTTCGTAGCCGGCCAGGTGGGCGCCGGTACAGCCTGATCGGCCTGCTGGCCCTGCTGGTCACTGTGGCGCCACTGTCAGCTGATATTGCGCTGCTCGCACCACCTTCGTTCGCCCAGCCGTGGCAGCAGGTCAAGCTCTTGCCGAAGACCGTTGAGGCTGCCGGCGTCAGCACCAGCTATGCCGAACTAGGCGATGGCTCACCCCTGCTCATGCTCAATGGAACAGCCTCACCCATGTCGGAGTGGGATCCGGCACTGCTCGGTGCACTTGCCACGAATCATCGCGTGATCGTTGTCGACTACCCAGGCCTTGGTGGGTCAGCGGCATTTCCTGGCGAGTGGACCTTTGACAAAGCGGCCGACTGGACCGCCGCGTTGCTTGATGTGGTCGCACCCGGTGAGCCGGTAAATGTGTTCGGTTGGTCGATGGGTGGATTCATCGCCCAGCGTCTGGCAACTCTGCACCCGAACAAGGTCGACCACCTGATCCTGGCTGCAACCAATCCAGGTGGTGAACAGGCTGTCCTTGGGCCGCCATGGGTGCAAGCAGCCGATAGTTCCGGGACGCTCCGGGACTACCTGCGCAGCAACTATCCCGCCGACAAGCGTGCCCTGGGTCGCGCATTCATCGCACGACTGGACGCCGCAACTGCATCGGGGGCCTATCCAGCGAGCGAGATTCCAGCAAACACCCTGCAGGCCATGGTGGCTGCGGAGGACCCCTGGCTGCGCAGTTCCGAGAATTGGGATGCCCTGCCCCAAGTGGCTGCGCCGACCCTTGTGGTGACCGGGGTCGATGACCGCATCACCCCGGTGGTCAACAGTCAGCGCATCGCTCGACGCATACCTGGGGCACGGTTGGTCGTAGTGCCCGGCGCAGGGCACTCCTTCCTCTTCCAACGCCCCAAGGCAACAGGTGACCTCATCACTGGCTTCCTTGGACGCGCGACTGGGTGATGCTCTCCTAATTGGGAAGCGAATTAATTGCGTGCCCGAGGATCACCACTGCTGAGAACGTTGAGACCGTCGACTGCAGCATGAAGAGGAGCTTCGTGCGGTGTCGCAGTGGCATGGTGTCCGTCGGACTGAACGCCAGGAGATTTGTGAACGATACGTAGATGTAATCCATCATCGTGGGGACCCAGGTGCTGTCCGGAATCGCCTGTTGCGGGAACAGGAAGTCAGGTGCCTCGTTTCCGCCGGCTGCTCTGATCGCCGGGTCTGCGGCATCCAGCCACCAATAAATCACGCCGAAACTCAGCAGGTTTCCACCCAAGACGATGAACCCGGCAATCAGCAGGCCGATCGGTGCCTCGGAGGAATTGCGCATCACCGCAAGCAGCAGGGTGAGGGCGTTGAAAACTGTCACTCCGATCAACAGACACAGGTATGCCTGCATGGACCAGCGAAATGAGCGCGTGAGCCGACCCTTACGTGAGCCAATGATCCACACGATCGGCAAACCCAGCAGCAGAACGATGGGAACCGTGCCCCGAGGCACAATCATGATCGGCTGCGGGAGTACGAGCTGCAGAAAGGCGATCATCACCACAACAACTGCGACCCGTGCTCGATCCCCCTCTCGCAGCACACTCATGGCCTGATCGTGCCACGTTGCTGCGAATGCGGTCGGGCACATGGTGCCCTGGCGTCGGAGATCTAGGTAGAGAAGGGGGACGAGTCGGCCTGTAAGCCGGATTCTGTGCCCGCGCGCGGGCGGTGATCATCCATCTGCGACTGTCGTTACCGACAGCCTGGTGCGGCCTACCAGCAGACATTGAGCGGGCAGCCCGTCTGCTTGAACCGGTTTCCCGACTCACTTGGCCTTGCTCCGGGTGGGGTTTGCCGAGCCACGTCAGTCACCTGACGCGCTGGTGGTCTCTTACACCGCCGTTTCACCCTTACCAGGATTGCTCCTGGCGGTTTGCTTTCTGTGGCACTGTCCCGCGGGTTACCCCGGGTGGGCGTTACCCACCACCCTGCCCTGTGGAGTCCGGACTTTCCTCGACGCTTGCACGCCGCGATCACCCGGCCGACTCATCCGGGACGATGTTACGCCGCCCGAGGTAGGCGTTGCCAACGTACTGTGTGATGTGTGGGATCCCCGGCATACGACCGTACCTGGGGCACCTTCGTGGGTGCGGTCACCCGAGTCCACCGCGTTGTGCATCGCGCAACGGGTGGCCGCCTTGAGATCCGGTTACCCGGGGGTGGCCGAGGAGTCTGGATCACCACCCTTGGTCGCCGCAGTGGTCAGTGGCGTCGCACTCCCCTCCTATCCATCCAGGACACATCCATCCAGGACACACAGGAACCTGGCGTGTGGATCATCGCCGGATCCAACGGTGGGCAGGAGCGTCTACCCGGGTGGGTCTACAACGTGCAGGCAAATCAAATCGGCAAACTCGAAGTGGCTCGACATACCTGGCCGGTGAGGTTCGAAGAAGTGCATGGTGCTGATCGTGAACGCTGCTATGCGCAACTGACCCGAACCTGGCCGATGTACCGCTCCTATGAGCGCAAGGCGGAGCGCCCCATACCAGTCTTCCGGTGTGTGCCCATCGGATCGTGACTACTACGCCTTACCGGTCAGACACCATCCGGTGAGCGCAGATCACGCAGGTGGGCGCTTTCCGAGAAGCTGAACATCGAGGCATTGCCGTCCGGGAACCAGGCCAGGGTGGTCAGCGAGCACGGTGACAGTTCCATGCGGTACAGACTGTGCAGCGGGGCATCGACGGCGAGCCCGACCAGCAACTTGATCGGCGTCACATGCGCTACCACAAGCACGCGCTCGCCGTGATGTTGCTCAATTATGCGCCGTCGAGCACCATCTACGCGTTGACGGCAGGCGGCGAACGATTCCCCTCCCGGGGGTGCGATATCAACCGAGGCGAGCCATTCATCCATGGCTTCCGGCCATCCCTGCTGGACCTCACCGAAGGTCAGCCCATCCCAATCACCGAAGTCACACTCAGCAAGATCGTCCTCGATTCGCACCGGGAGTCCTAGCCGCTCGCCGGCGATCTCCGCGGTCTGCTGAGCACGCAGCAGCGGGGACGAAACGATCGCGCCAATGCCATCGCGTTGGGCAAGTTCGTCGGCCAGCGCATGCGCCTGGCGCATTCCCAGATCAGCTAATGGCACATCCAGGCCGCCGCGGCCACTGAAGCGCTTGGCCAAGCTGTACTCAGTGGCGCCGTGCCGTGCGAGCACCGTCACTGTTGGCGGGCCGAGATCGGTCCAGCCGATCATCCGATTCGGCGGGCGGGTGGCCTGTTCCACCACGGCCTGGGCATGTGCCTCTTCGATCGTGCCAACGACGTCGTCAGCGTCCGGCAATAACCCTGCGTGCGGATCATCGAGGTAGCGCAGTAACGTCACCGTGTCGCCTTGAGCTGCTCGGTCCAGGGCCTGGTTCACGAGCGCATCAGCGCGCTGGTTCTGCTCACGGCCCACCCATACATAGCTCACCTGTGCGGGCGGCAGCACCGCGCGAGCTTGCTTGGCAAGCTCGCGCATATCTGGGTGCTTGATCTGCCAACGCCCGCTCATCTGTTCAACGATCAACTTCGAATCCAGCCGCACTTCGACGGCCGCCTGAGGATCGATCAGTCGAGCCTGCTCCAAGCCGGCAATGGCTCCCCGATACTCAGCAACGTTATTGGAAGCCGTGCCCAGGAATGCGGCGGTCTCGACCAGAATCGCTCCAGTGACGCCGTCGCGAACGACAGCACCGTAGGCGGCCGGGCCGGGATTGCCCCGGGAACCGCCATCGGCCTCCACTATGAGCTGGCGGCTCACAGGCCCGACTCGGCGGTGCGCACCAGGATGCGTCGGCACTCCTCACAGCGGAGCACTTCATCGGCCGCTGCAGCACGGGCCTCTTCAATGGCCTGGGGTGGAAGTTGCAGACGACAGCCTTCACAGCGCCCTCTATATAAAGGTGCAGCACCGACCCCACCTTGGTCGGCCCGCACCTTTTCGTATAGGGCCACCAGCTCAGCCGGCAAACCCTCCACCGCTGCTGCGCGCTCTCCGTGAATCTGTACTCGCTCTTGCCCTATGCGCAGGACTAGCTCATTGACTGCAGCACTTACCCTTGCTATCTCTTCAGAAAGCGATGCAGTCTCGGCTTCTAATGCAGCGACGGCGTTATCGGCTGCCTCCTGGCGCTCCATGACCTCCAACTCGGCATCTTCCAAGTCCGAGCGTCGCTTGGCCAAGGAGGTCAGTTCGTGCTGCAGACTCGACAACTGCTTCGGATCGCCTATTTCGCCGGAGTCCAAGAGGTGTTGGTCCCTTGCAATCCGTTCGCGCACCTGCTGCACATCGGACTCAACGCGCGCCACGTCGGTCGCCAGGTCACTGGCTGCGGTTTGGGCCCGAATCAGATCATCGTGCAGTTGCTCGTTGCGTTGCTGAGCCTCCCGGAGGGCCTGTGCTTCAGGAAGCGTCTGCTCACGGTGCGCGAGTTGACTCAAGCGCGTATCGCAGTCCTGCACCTGCAGCAGGCGGAGTTGATCGTTGGGGTCAGCCTTCATCGCGCTCCCTCGTGCTGGACGGGACCCAGGCATCCCACGGATCGGTGGGCACGGTCGAGACCACCGTACGCAAAGCGGGTAGGTCGCTTGCCAGGAAGGCCTGGAGTTGAGTCAGCCAAGGCCACTCGGACGCCCAGTGCGCGACATCAACGAGGGCGCACCCACCATTGGCTAGATGCTCCCCCGCCCGATGGTGCCGTAGGTCTGCCGTGAGGTAGACATCGGCTGCATTGGTCAACCCCAGCAGGCTGTCTCCGGCGCCACCGCAGACGGCCACTGTGCGCACCATGTGCTGCGCCTCACCAGCAACGCGCACTCCGTGCGTGGTGGACGGCAGGCGTTCGGCAACCAGTTCAGCGAATGCCGCAAGTGACATCGGTTCAGCGAGAACACCCACTCGGCCGGTGCCCTCCGGTCGGCCCGGCGCGATCGGATCCAACGGCCGCAGGCCCGTCAACCCAAGAGCCTCTGCCAAGGCGTCGCTCACCCCAGGGTCGGCGTGGTCGGCGTTGGTGTGCGCCGTGAGCAATGCGATGCCACCACGAATCAGGCGGTGGATCGTGCGCCCCTTGCCGTCAGTTGCCGCCACGCCATGCACCGGACGCAGGAGCAACGGGTGGTGAACAATGAGCATCTGCACACCCAAACGCACAGCTTCATCGATCACGTTCGGATCCGGATCCACCGCCAATAGCGCCTCGTGAACCTCGGCATCAGGTTCCCCGCAGACCAAACCGACCGCATCCCAATCGGCCGCCAAGTCTGGCGGATAGCGGCGTTCCACGGCTGCTTGAACCTCGGCGACCGTGGGCATGTTCGGCAGGTTACCGGCACGGCCACGACCCATCGGCCGGTGGCGCCAGGTCGAGTCGGTAGCCTGCCTGCGGGCCCATAGCTCAGTTGGTAGAGCGCCTCCCTTACAAGGAGGATGTCGTCGGTTCGAGTCCGGCTGGGCCCACCATCGCCTGCAAGGAGGACCTGCCTCTGGGCATACGGTCCCGGGCACCAATACCGCGTCAGGGCAGAGCCGACATCCGGGAAAGCGGGCTTGTGCCTTCCGGCTTTACCGTCGAAGGCCTGAGCCTGGCACCGGCCGCTCTACAGGAAACCGGAGAACATGTAGACCTGGGCCGCAAGCACGCCGACGGTGACCACCACACCGATCACCACTGCCGCCATGGCCAGACCGGAGCTTCCTGTACCCGTCGACCTAGATGCTGCGCGGGCCCTTCTACCCAAGATGATCGCGACGACTGGCAGAGCCAACGCGAGGAGCGCGATCAAAGCCACGAAGACAAACGCAAGGACCTTGCTCCAGACCGGGTTGGCTGATTCATTGGCGATCATCGCGGCACCGAAGAGGGCCGTGAACTCGATAAAGGCCAGGATCGGGCAAAGGATCAGGCTGACCAGGGCCAGCGCGAAAGCCGTGCCAGGCCGCCTCATGGCGTGCACATCACTGTGGCTGTCATGACATCAACGTAGTGCCTGCTCATTGTTCTGCCCAGGTTATTCAGTGACGCGGCCGAAAAGACTCGGCCCTCACTGGGGTAGCAAATCCGCGTCCCATGCACACTAGGGTCGCGCCTGCGCATCAACGTGGCTGGCTCGCCTGGACACCCTCCCAGGGCACGTGCATCGCTCCCCTGCTCAGGGTCATGCGACGTTGGCTTTCGGGCGAAACACACAGTCCGAGTCCAGATCGAACGACATCACGAGACGAAGTCGGGCCTGGCAGTTAGTCAGCGTCAACTTCGTGCGACTGCCGTTCAATACTCCGCGCAGTGGACCCGCTGACTTGTCGAATGTCCCCCGGGTGGCGACGAGCGTAACCCTGGTCCCCTTAACCGTCATTTCGATTGGTGTCGCGGGTGCCTGACGGCCGTCACGATAGGTGAACCGCAAGGTGCCCTGGTAGGTGGTTGCCGATCCGGCAACGGGTGCAAGGTCGAAGTGATACCCGATGCGGTTATCCCGCAGGGAGTCCGATTGCCAGAGGGCAGCCAGCGCCTCCTGGTCCGGTTCCCCGGGTGCGGCAGCCGAGTGCGGTGCCATCGCAAGAAGCGCAACCAACGGCATGACGACAATCATGAAACGTCGATAGCGCATACGTGAGCATGGCACACGGGCGTGACCCTGCTCGCCCTGCGCAGCCTCGACTTAGGAATCGAAACCCATCCCAAGGCGATCCAGGGTGCGTAACCAGAGATTGCGGCGCCCGCCGTTGCGGTCGGCTCGTCGCAAGCTGGCGACAGTCCAGGCGATACCCAGTGATCGCAAAGGTTCGGGTGGGAACGGAATTGGGCGAGTGCGCACCATCTTCAGCGACAAGCGCTCACGAGCCTGCTCGTCTGGTGGGTTATCGCGGGCGTCAAGGAGATCGAGCATCACCTGCGCACCAAAGCGCGAAGAGCCCACACCAAGACCGGTGTAGCCGGCGACGTAGACAGTCTT
>CAZKFI010000032.1:24851-26561 GCA_964551975.1 uncultured Bifidobacteriaceae bacterium
ACCGCGATGCGCCCGACCCCAGAATGGACTGAATCGCGAGCAAGTATCGATAGCCCCGCCCCAGCCGTGCGTGAACGAAATCCCTTGCAGTTGCGGGAAGGTCTGCAGGAAATGTTCCGCGAGTCGGGCGAAGGCGTCATCATCGGTTTCATACTGCGGACTGAAGCCGTTACTGCGGTGATAGATCGCGTCGTACCCACCCCACAGAATGCGTCCATCGGCGGTGGGTCGGTAGTAGTGGAACTGATTGCCCGCATCGGACAGACCATCGCGACCCCGCCAACCGAGTTCTGCCCACTGCGCATCGCTCAACGGCTCAGTGACGATGACGTAGTCCCAGACTGGCACCACGTAGTTGCTGACCCGCCTCAAGAGCGCCGGGTAGGCATTCGTGGCGAGGGCAACGCGCTGGGCGCGAACCCGGTGCTGCGCAGCTCCGCTCCACGAGCGCACCTGCGCGATCACTTGGTCGCCGGCGTCCTGCAGGACCTGCACAGGTGATTCCTCGTGAACGACGATGCCACGGCGAATACAGGCCTGCTGCAGGCCCCACGCCAGCCTGGCCGGGTTGATCAAGGCCACTTCGGGATCGACAAGTCCGGCTAGGTAGGTCGGCGAATTGACTCGCTCTCGCATTGCAGCGCTGTCAAGGAACTGCCCTGGCACTGCGAGTGCCGCCATCGCCTGCGCTGCCTCACGCAGTTCAGCTACCTGGTGTTCGGCAACGGCGACGGCAATATCTCCGCCGCGCCTCAAATCGCAATCGATGCCCTCATCGGCGATGAACTTTTCAATCGCCTCGAGATTCGCATAGCCGAGACGCAGCAGCGTGGACATCTCCTCTGGCCAGCGAGCCAGGCCGTTACCGAAGCCGTGGGTGAGTGAGTGCGACATGAACCCGCCGTTGCGGCCGCTGCCCCCTTCGGCAATACGCCCGCCCTCCAGCAGCAGGATCCGCCAGTCGGGATGGGCCTGCTGGGCATGCAGCGCAGTCCACAACCCAGTGAAGCCGCCACCGACGACGAGCAGGTCGCAGTGTTCAGAAGCGTCCAGTGGCGGTTGCGCGGCGGGCCGATCGGGATCGTCAAGCCAGAACGGCAGGTGTCGCAGGGACCGCACGGCAGCCAGTGCCTGCGGCGATGGGTGTGAGTGGAAGTCCATGGCGTGGGGGTGGTAGCTACGGGCCGAGGCCCGGCTTCCCACCAATCCCTTCGCACACTCCGGTGCCGGGGTGGTCGCACCCCGACTATCCCCTCACAATAGCGACACTTTGGCTAGGAGTCGCCCGTGCACTCCTCGTAAAGCTGCCCGATCGCCTCACTGACCTCAGCACTGGCGGTGCCGTCCATAATCCCCTGCAGTTCCTCGTCCGTGAACTGGCTGAGACCGTTGACCACGCAGTCCACCTGGTCAACTGGCGCCCCGTCAGATGCAGCGTCCTGACGCAGCATGTTGAAGAACTGCTCGCGCATCGGCGACAACTCCGGTTCGGAGCTCCCACAGGCGCCCAGGAGAACCGGCAGGCTGATTGCAACAGACACACTCGCCAACGCGAATCGACGCATCGCTATTCCTCTCCCGCAGTTACGTGTCGCCGAACTCTATTGGGTGCCCAAGGGTTGTCGAGCGTCGAGTCCGCAGAATGTAGAGAGTCCACGGAGTCCACAGAGTCCACAGAGTCCACAGAGTCCACAGAGTCCACAGAGTCCA